>JBCDJJ010000078.1:0-16596 GCA_038747915.1 Planctomycetota bacterium
CCCCCCGGGCACACACGGCTGTGGGTTTTGCGGGGGGGGCGGGGGGGTGGGGGGGGTTGGTTGGCCGCCCCCCCCGGGGGGGGGGCCTGGGGCCCCCCCCCCCCCCGGCCAGTTCCGCCACCGGCCGGCTCCGCCGCCGGCCTACCCCGGCACGGGTGTGAGGGGCTCGCTTCCCGTCAGCACCGCCCGGATGTTCTGGGCGCACAGCTGCACCATGCGGGCTCGGCACCGAGAGTCGCTCGACCCGATATGCGGCGTGAAGAGCGTGTTCTCCAGGCTCCGCAGCGCCGCCTCGACCTCCGGCTCCCGCTCGAACACATCCAGACCGGCCGCGAACACCTGGCCGTCCCGGAGTGCTGCCGCCAGGGCCCGCTCGTCGATCACCGGCCCGCGGGCGGTCGACACGAGCACCGCGGTCGGCTTGCACAGCGCAAAGTGCTCGGCCCGCAGCAGGTGGCGGGTCTGCGGGGTGAGCGGCGTGTGCACCGAGATGAAATCCGCACGCCGCAGCCCATCCTCCATCTCCACACGCTCCGCGTTGAGCGGCGCGAGCTCGAACTGCGGCTTGGGCGACCGCGAGGCGTAGAGCACCCGCATCCCCCACCCCATCGACCGCAGCGCCGTCGCATACCCGATCCGCCCCGCCCCGACGATCAGCAGCGTCTGCCCCGCGATCGGCTGACCGATGAACTCCGCCGGCATGAGCGTGCCGTGCTCGGCCCACGCCCCGGACCTGGCGAACCGGTCGCCCTCGCCGACGCGGCGGGCGGCGCCGAGCAGCAGCGCCCAGGCGATATCAGCGGTGCCGTCGGTCACCATGTCCGGCGTGTGTGTGACCACAACGCCCCGGCCCCGACACGCCGGTACATCGATGTTGTCGTAGCCGACTGCACACTGGGCGACGACGCGGAGCGAGTCGCCCGCGGCGTCGAGGAAGCGATCGTTCACCGGTTCACTCGTCCACGTCACCACGGCGCTCGCGCCCCGGATCCGGTCGAGCTGGGCGTCAAGATCCCGGACTGGTTCAGCGGGCATCGCCACGGTGGCATCCGGCAACCCGAGGTCGGCCTCGAAGTGCCCGGGCAGCGGCTGGCACGGCACGATCAGATGACCCATCGACCCTCGCGACTCACGCGGTGCGACGCGGCACCATACTGCGCACCGCGCGCCGATCTCGACCGTTCGATCTGGTCGGATCGGCCTCGATCAACGAAACCCGAGGGAAAGGCCGACGAACAGTCCGCGATGCCACGCCGACCCCCCCGCCGATCGTCGCCTCGCGCTCGTTCACACCGGCGACGCGCCCTGACGCTGTCGCTCGTTTCGCTCGCCGGTCTCGCGACGGTCGCGGTCAGCTGTGTGCCGCTCCCACCGCGAGCGAACTCGGTGACGCTCGACGAGCGACTCGCGGAGTTCCCTGAGCGGTACGCCGGCCTCGGCGCGCCCGTTGAGATTCGGTGGAACGACCACGCGGTGCCCTACCTCATCGCCGAGCGGGACGAGGATGTGCCCTACGCCCTCGGCATCGTGCACGCCCATCTACGGCTCGGGCAGATGGCAATCATCCGCCGTCTCGCCCAGGGGCGGCTCAGCGAGATGGTCGGACCGCTCACGACCGACATCGATCACCTGCTCCGCACCCTCGACCTCGGTCGAGCCGTGCCCGAAATGGAAGCCGCGCTCCCCGATGACACAAGGCGGTGGCTCCAGCAGTACGTCGATGGTGTCAACAACTACCGGGCCCAGCTCCGCCGGCCGCCCTACGAGCACCGCGTGCTCGGCCTCGATGTGGACGCCGATCCGTGGACCATCGCCGATGTGCTCACGATCGGCCGCCTCGCCAGCGCCGATCTCAACTGGGCTCGTTGGATCACCGAACTCTCGCGCCGGAGCAACCAGGAGTGGCTGGCCTTCGCGCCGCGCGTGCGAGCGGCACAGAAAAACGGCAAGGCCAGTTTCGGACCCGGCGTTCCCACACCGCTCGACCCGATCACGGACGTCGGTCGCACGGGCAGCAACTCCGTGGTGGTGGGCGGGCAGCACACCAGTGCGGGCGCCGCCCTGATCGCCTCCGATCCGCACCTGGGCATCCGGCTCCCGAACTTCTGGTGCCTCGTGGGCATCCGCTCGCCCGGTCTCAAGCTCGTTGGTCTCACGATCCCCGGACTCCCGTTCGTGCTCGAGGGGCGCAACGAGCGCATCGCGTGGGGCGGCACCAACATGCAGGGCGTGAGTTCGGTGCTCTACGACGTGAGCGACCTCAGGCGCGAGGCCTTTACGCCGCGCCGGGAGACCATCCGCCGCCGGTTCTGGACCGATGCGGAGGTGGTCATCCGCGAGACGCCCTTTGGACCCGATCTCTCCCGCGCCCCCTTCTTCGAGTCGCTCGATGTCGGCCCCGCAGCCCTCAAATGGCGCGGGCACGAGCCGAGCGACGAGGCGACCACATTTCTCCGCGTGCATGAAGCGGGCACATGGGACGAGTTCCTCGATGCCTTCCAAACCTATGCCGTCGGCGCGCAGAACTTCCTGTATGCCGATGTCGAGGGCCGCATCGGCCAGGTCCTCGCGATGGAGTTCGTGCCCGCAGCGGGCCGGGCCGCGATGGCCGAGGACGGGCCGGTGGTCGATCCGCGCGACGAGGCGTATCGGTGGGGGGAGGGTTTCTCACCGACCGAGCTACCCACATCGGTCGATCCGCCGAAGGGGTGGCTCATCTCGTGCAACAACACGCCGATCCGGACGGATCCGCCGCTCACGGTCACCGGTGCTGCCGATGACCGGTTCCAGCGCATGGACACGCTGCTCGATGAGGCGGTCGCCGGCGATGGACGCGTGGACCTCGACGAGTTGAGCGCCCTTCAGCAAGACGTGCACTCGCCCGCGAGTCTGCAGTCGGCGCGGGCGATCGCGAGCCGGGTGGCCGGCGCGGAGAACTCGCCGGTGCTCGATGCGCTTCGAACCTGGGATGGCACCTACACGCGCGGCTCTGTCGGCGCCGCGGCGTATCAGCTCACGCTTCATCATCTCATCGAGACGCACTATCTCGCCGGGCAGGGCGAGACGGTCGCGGGGTTCTTCCGATCCTCGCCCGGTGCCCACGCATTCGTGGCGGAGGACGTCGCATCCGGCGCGGTCGACGCGGAGACCGTGCAGCGCGCGATCGAGCTCGCGGCGCCCGACTTCGCCCGCTTCGGTCGGTGGGGCGATCTGCACCGCCTTCGGCTCGAGCACCCGCTCGGGTTGGTGCCCGTGCTCGGCCGGGTGTTCCGCCTGGGTGAGTTCCCGGTGCCAGGCAGCACCTCGACCATCATGAAGCGCGCGCACACGGTGACCAATCGCCCGCACACCGTCAGCTTCGGCGCCAACGCGCGGCACCTCTCCGACATGAGCGACCCGGACGCCAACGACTTCGTGCTGCTCGGCGGGCAGGACGGGTGGCTCGGCAGCACGGTCTACGCCGACCAGTGGCCGGTGTGGCAGCGTGGCGAGTACATTCGTCTTCCCATGCGCGAGGACTCGATCCGCACCATGTTCACCCGCTCGACCGTGCTCTCACCCGCGGAGCCACGCCACACGGAGAAGGCGGAGTAGGCGTGCGCTGGCTGCTCATCCGCGGGCTCGGTAGGCTGTGTGCGCACTGGCACGACTTCCCACAGATCATGCGGGAGCAGGGCGGCGCGAGCGAAGCGATCTGCCTGAACCTTCCCGGCTTCGGCGAGGCGAGCAACCGCGCCACACCGGTGTGCGTGCCGCGCACCACCGACGATCTTCGTGCCCGGTGGCTCGAGCGGTGTGAGCAGGCCGGGACCACGGGCGAACCGTGGGGGGTGCTCGGTCTCTCACTCGGCGGCATGGTGGCGCTCGATTGGCTCGAGCGGTTCCCCGGCGAGTTCGCGTGCGGCGTCGTGGTCAACACGTCGATCGGGGCCTCGTCGCACCCCTTCGAGCGGATGACGCCGACGGCGCTGCTCGCGGGCGCGAAGTCGGTGGTGGCCGGCTCCGTGCGCACACGCGAGCGCCGTGTGCTCGACCTCACAAGCGGCAAGCCGGACGCGGCGGCGGAGAAGTACCTGGACGACCGCGAGGCGATCGCCAAGGCCAACCCCATTGCGCCACTCCCGTTCGTGCGTCAGCTCTTGGCTGCGGCCCGCTATCCGGGGCCGACGCCCGGTGCCATCACCACGCCGTGTCTCGTGGTTGTCGCGGAGGGCGACAAGCTCGCGTCGCCGCGGTGCTCGGAGCGGCTCGCCGAACGACTCGGCATGCCGATCGAGCGGCACCCCTGGGCGGGGCATGACTTCAACCTGGACGACCCGGTGTGGCTCGCCGAACGCGCCCGCGAGTGGGCGCGGAACACCATCAACGCATCAGCACCGTGACGCCGCGGTTCACCGGGGCATCGGCGCGGTCGCGGCCCGGAAGTTCCGAGCGGTGAGCACCATCCGGATGAGATCTGCAGCGTTCTTGGCCCGCATCTTGTCCATCACGTGGGCGCGATGCACCTCGATGGTCTTCTCGCTCAGCCCGAGGATCTCGGCGATGCGGCGGTTGGGGTTGCCGTCCACCACGTAGTCCATCACCTCGGTCTCACGCTTGGTGAGGTTGTCGATGCGGTCCTCGATGTCCGAGATCTCGGTCGACTCGCGACGGATGCGGCGGTCTTGCTCGATCGCCTTCTGCACCGACTCGAGCAGCACCTGGTCGTTGAAGGGCTTCTCGATGAAGTCGAACGCGCCGTTCTTGAGCGCTCGCACCGCCATGGGCACATCGGCGTGCCCGGTCATCACGATGACCGGGGTGAGCGAGCGGATCTCGCGCAGGTGAGCCTGCAGGTCGAGACCGGACATGCCGGGCATGCGCACGTCGAGCAGGATGCACCCCGGCTGCTCCGGATCGTGCTTCTCGACGTAGGCCGAGGCCGACTCGTACGCCTCGACGTTGAGGTTCACCGACTCGATGAGCCAGGTGAGACTCTTCCGCATGGCGGGGTCATCGTCGATGACGAAGACGGTGGGGGTCACACTGGGATTTTCATCGATCATGGGGAAGCCTCCCGGACGCGGTTCGCGTCCTCGAGCGGTGGGGCGGAGCGAGGCAGGCGGATTTGGAAGGCCGCGCCGCCTTCGGCGCGGTTGCGGCAACGAAGTGATCCGCCGTGGGCGTCGATGATCGAGGTTGAGAGCGACAAGCCCAGACCCAGACCACTCGACTTCGTGGTGAAGAACGGTTCGAAGACGCGCTCGACGAAGCCCTCGGGCAACCCAGGGCCGTCGTCGAGCACCTCGATGAGAACATGATGAAACTCGTGCTGACTCAGATGCACCGCCACGTGGCCGTGCGTGCGCTGATCATCGGTGTCGATCGCCTCGACCGCGTTGCGGACCAGATTCAGCAGCACCTGCTGGAGTTGAATCGCGTCGCCGGACACGTAGAGGTGATCCCCGTCGACGCTCATCTCGATGCTGACGCCGCGGACGCGGGCATCCGATTCAAGCAGGCCGACCGCTTCCTTGACCGCATCGGGGAGATGGATCTCCGCTGCATGCGGTTCGGTGCGACGGACAAAGTTCCGCAGCCGCCGGATGATCTGTCCCGCGCGCTCGGCTTGCGACGCGACCTCCACCAAAGCCGAGGCGATCTCCGGCGTCGCTGAGCCCGGCTCGGCATCGATCCGGCGCGTCGAGCCCGACGCGTAGTTGGCGATCGCCGAGAGCGGCTGATTCAGCTCGTGCGCGATGCCAGCGGCGAGCTCGCCCATCGTGCCCAGCCTGACCAGGTGGGCCAGCTGCGACTGCGACGCCCGCAGCTCTTCCTCGATGAGCTTGGCCTCGGTGATGTTCTCGTGGGCGATCACGAAGCGGTCGCTCCGCCCGTCGAAGGGCGTCACGCGGACCTGATACCACCCCTTGCCCTCCGGCGTGTGGCACTCGTACTGCATGTAGAACCGCTCGCGCTCGCCTTGGATGACCTCGCGGATGCCGGTGTTCATGTCCAGCCCGTCGGTGCCGCAGTCCTCGGTCGCGTCGGAGCACACGGAGAGGTAGTTGTCGCCAACGTAAAAGCCGCTGGCGTCGCCGCCGTTGATCTCAGCGAATCGTCGCCAAGCGCCGTTGGCCGCGAGGATGGTGCCCTCGGAGTTGATGATCGCGACGTGGGCGGACAAGGCATCGAGCGTGCTCGCAAGGAAGTTGAGCTCGTAGTCGGGGTCGGTCGACTCAAAGGGGATTCCCCGCGTGAGTTCGCGCGTGGACACCGATCGCGTAGCCGTTCGCGCATGCGCGCGCCGCGTGATGGACAGGTCCGTGTCGCTCATAGGATCATCCTGGGCGCCGAGCCGCGTCGCCCGTGTCTAGTCTACTCGACTTTCCGTACTGCTTTCTCGGCAAACTAATTATTTTTCCCAGTTCACTGCGAGATTATCCGGATGAAAACAGCAAGGTGACTTAGGGGTGTCATGACGGCCCTGGGTGAGGGATATCGGCGTCTGCGTACGCCGCGTTGACCGAACAGAATACGATCGTGCCCAGCCCGCCTCGACACCGCGCTCGCCGACGCTGTACCCTCTTTTCATGGCGTGAGCGATGGTTCGCGTCCGAGATTTGGCCCATGAGCGCACCGACGCCACTCTCCAGCTCGACAGAACGCACCGATGACGGTGTCCCCACAAAATCCAAACAAAGCTCGGGTTCTGCGCAGGAGCCACCGCTTCTTCCCCGTATGGCAGCAGGCGATGCGAAGGCGTCGGATCTCCTCGTCAAGCGGTACGGGGGCTTAGTGTGGTCGTTGGCCCGAAAACTGAGCCCGACCGATGCCGAAGCGGAGGATGCGGTCCAAGACATCTACCTCTCGCTCTGGCAGAGCGCGGCGCGGTTCGACGAGCAGGTGGCGTCCGAGCCCACGTTCGTGGCGATGATCGCCCGTCGACGGCTCATCGATCGGCAGCGGCGACGCTCGCGTCGCCCCGAGTATGCCGTTGAACCGGAACAGCTCGCGTTGAACCGCAGCGACGACGACGAGGTCGCGTTACCGCCCGTCACAGGCGAGGCATCCCGTGCTGCTGCCGAGGCGTTCAAGCTTCTGAGTGAAAACCAGCAAAAGGTGCTGCGGCTCTCCATCTACGAGGGGCTGTCGCACGAAAAGATCGCACGAGCGACCAAGATGCCGCTCGGCACAGTGAAGACGCACGCTCGTCGGGGACTGATCAAGCTCCGCGAGTTGATTGAGCAACGATCGACGCCCACCTCGTCGGCATGAGGGTGGGCGACAGGAGTGCTGTTCCGCGATGTCCGGAGATGTTCCGACCCAACTCGAACTCGCTGCCGGTGTGGCGCTCGACGAGGTGTCGTGCGCCGAGCGTGAGTCAGCGCGCGAGATCTCGGACGCGTCGTTCGCAGCGGACGTGGATTCGTTCGAGGTGACCGCGGCGTCTCTCGCGGTCGCGATGCACGAGGTCGACGCCGAGGGTGCCGACCTGCCCGTATCGCTCAATGAGCGACTCACGACGATGGGCCGTGCCTGGGCCGCAGGCGAAGCGGCCGACCGTGCATCGACCGAGCCCATCCCGTTCCCCGCGCAGCCATCGGTTTCTACGGGCCGTGGGTGGGTGCTGCCGCTTGCTGCGGCGTTGATCGGATTGGTCATCGGCGGGCTGGTGCTCCGCCCGGCGGAGCCCGCACCGCTCACCGCTTCGGCGTTGATCCAGAGCGGCGCGATCGAGTTGCCGTGGACCGCGGGCCCTGACCCCGAGAACCTCGGGGCCGGTGTGGGCGGCGTGGTGGTGTGGGATCAGCAGGCGTCGCGTGGGGTCATGGTCTTCGAGGGTCTTGCACCCAACAACCCCGAGGAGTCGGTCTACCAGCTCTGGATCTTCGACGCGACGCGGCCGGCGGGTGACCTGCCCCAGTTCGGTGATGACCTGCTGAGCCAGCGGCCGATCGACGGCGGCGTGTTCTCGATCCCGGCTGGCGTGGATCGCATCGAGATACCGATCGATCCGAAACTGCCTGTCGGTCAGGCGGCTGCGTTTGCGGTCACGGTCGAGCCGCCCGGCGGGGTGGTGGTCAGTCGTCGCGAGCGGATCCCGGTGCTGGCTCTTGTGGGTTCGTGAGCCGCCGCCGTGCGAGCATCGTGAACGCCACAAGTCCGAGTGGCACGGCAACGACGACATCGACCGCTCGGTTGACGAGATCGGCTGACAGCCCGTCAGCCAACGCAAGGCCCGAACGAGCCCCGACCCATCCACTCGCCCACTCACGCATCCCGAGACCGTTCGGGGCGAGCGGCACCGCCTGCACGAGCATGGACACCGCGGCCAGGGACAGCACCAGCTCGATCGACGATGCGAGCGAGAGCAGCTCCAACGCGATCGCGTAGCGCGCGGCCCACACCATGAGCTCGAGCGCCCGGCAGGCACCCGCTGCGAGGAGATCGGCGGCGCGATCGCCCGTGAGACGCGCACCGAGCGCGATGCCGAGCGCGACCGGTGCCGCGCATGCGCCGGCCCACGGGCCGAGCACCCATGTCGACAGCCCGATCGCGGCCACAGTGGCGGTCAGCACGCGTGCCCACACCAGGGCCATCATCGATCGCTTCACCGCCAGCCCATGCACCAACCGGTGATAGGCCACGCGCCCCGCAAGCCCGGGCCACAGCGGGGCAAAGTTGGCGAGCCACGACGAGGTGATCAGGGCGACCATCTCCCCGAATGGCACGCCGGCGTGCGCGCGCAGCAGGTAGTGAAACGTCGCTGCGGCGAGCACGGGTCCGAGCGCGGTCAGTGCTGCGAGCGTGCCGAGCTTCCCGATGCCTCCCGGCGTGCGCACCGCCGAGGCAAGCGTTCCGAGATCAATGTGGCGGACTGCGAACAAGGCGGCGAGCGCGAGCAGCACCGCACCGAGCAGAAAACCCGCGGTGCGGAGGACCGCCCGAGAGGACGCGGTCATGGTTCATCGGGCGCCGCGACACTCGCCCGTTGCAGCGACTCCGCGAGCTCACGGACATCCGCGTCGGCCGAGCCGAGCCCGAGTTCGATCGCCTGCGCTTCGCCGGAGAGCATGAGTGCAGCGAGCACGTAGGGCGACTCGAGGTCGAGGCCGGAGCGAGCGAGGTCATCACCTATGAGCGTGCCAAGGTCGCTCGCTTGCGACATGCGGATGATCACATGGGTCTGCTCGAGGGGGCCGAGACGGGGCGTGCGGGCGATGATCGCGCGGCGGAGTGTGTCGAGCGTGTCTGCTTCCTGACGGATCTCCTCTGGCGATGGCGGTTCGATGTCGACGAGGAGATTGCGAGCGCCGAAATCGCGTGCGGCTTGGGCGTTGATGACGGCGCCGATGCGGCTCGCGGCGGCGATGGCGAGGTCGAGCGTGCGGCGGGTGTTGCCCGCGGCGAGTTCGGCGGCGATCTGCTCGTCGGTGAGCCCCGCCTCGACGCCGAGGCGTACGAGGATTTCGGGTGACTGCGCGGAGAGCGAGAAGGGCCCATCGACGGGCTGCCCGGTTGGTCCGAGGACGAAGTGGTGGAGCACGCGGCACCGCGCGGTGCCACGGCCTTCTGCGAATCGGTCCGAGATCTCCCCGAGGTTGTCGCGGCGCAGGTCGACCTCGACCTCGAACTGCTCGCGCGGCGCGAGGCGAAGGCGCGTCGCGGTGCTGATGATGCTCGGGCGGACCAGTTGGTCGAGATCCTGCCCCGCGACCTCAAGACGTGACAGCGCCATGACCTGATCGCGCACGGGCGCACCGACACCGAGCGCGATCGGGAAGTTCAAGCGGTTGCGGAGCGTGAGCGTGGCCCGCATCGGCCCGATCAGTTCGATGGCGCTCGTGTTGAAGTCGAGCCGCAGGTCGAGATAGGACGACGGATCGACAATGAACGACTCGAGCCATGGGGCGAGTTCGGCGATGTAGTCCTCGACCTCTTGAACCTCGGGCGGGGGCGCGATGTCCTGGCCGAGGAGGAGTTCGACGCGCTCCCGTGCTGCCGAGCCGATCGCGGTCGCCGGCGCCCGCAGCGCGAGCGCGGCGAATCGTCGAGCGGCTTCGGTCGAGTCGCCCTCCAGCTGAGCGGCGGTGCCGAGCGCCCACCCGGCCTGCAGGTCGCCGGCATCGGCCAGAGGTTCGAGCTGCTCGCGCGCCCGGTCGAGTTCACCGTCGTAGACCAGGAACCAGCCATCGAAGCGCCGGATCGCATCGGGGGTGAGCGGCTGCTCGATCGCCGCGGCGCGCTCGCGCAGATCCGCGTACTGGCGGCGCGCGGAGGGGATCTGCTCGCCCGACAGCAGCCGGCTCCACAAGAGCGTGAGTCCGTTCTCGATCCGCACGCGCTCGAGGTCGAGATCCGAGATCTCGAGATCGCCCTCCTCGAGCACGACATCGATCACGCGCTCGGTGGCCTCGGCCATTGCTTCGATCGCCTGGGTGCTGCGGGCTCGGTCTTGCCGCGCGACGTGGACGGCAAGCCGGAGCGCCTCGAGCGAAGGCACGAGGTAGCCCGCGGGCCGCGGCCCGGGCTCGAACCCGTCCTCGATCTGTCTGGCCCGCTTGCGTTCGTCGAACTCGCGGGCCTTGTCTTCGACGTTAGAGAGGTACTCGATCGCCGTCGCCGGGCCGAATGCGTTCCACAGGATCGTGGTCCGCTGCATGAAACGGTCGATATCGAAGAGGTTCTCACCCCTGAGCACGATGAGCCGCTCGTGCATCGCGAAGACGCGGTCCGCCGCCTGGAACGCACCGGTGCGCACCAGCTCGCCCATGAGGTTCTCGGCGGCGCCTGGGTCGAGCGGATCGGCGAGCCAGACGTTTGCCAGCAGCTCGACGCGGTCGAGCGGGCGGCTTGCGAGCGGGAGGAAGTATGCCGCGAACAGTGTCGCGGCCTGCTTGTTCGTCGCGTCGAGCTCGGTCGCGAGCAGGAGCAGATCGGCGGCGCGCGACTCGTCGCCCTGCTCGCGCGCGAGCAGGGCGGCGTCGAGCGCGAGCCGGGAGCGGACCGCGGCGTCGAGCTGGTCGCCCGCTGGGCCGAGAATCCGCTCGTAGAGCGCCAGGCGGGCATCGGCGGTCTGCTGCTTGGCGATGTTGGAGTTGAGCAGGGCGAGCTGCGCGACGGTGTCGGCGGGATCGAGCTGCAGCACGCGGGCCTGGAGCTCTGTGACGCGGTCGTACTGTGCAGCGGCAGCGCGTGCCTCACGCTCCAGACGAACCAGTTGAACATCGTCGGGCATGAGCCGCTGGGCGATGTGGATCGCCCACGCGGTCGACTCGAAGTCATCGAGCGTGGGCGAGGGTACGACGCGGGTGCGGAGTAGTGCGACGCGTGTGAGCGTCGACGCGACCAGCGATCGGATGTCGAGCGGGAAGAGGATGTGGTCTTCGACGATCTGCTCGCGCTGGAGCGGATCGGCCTCCGGTGCGCGGGGCTCGGTCGGCGCCGGCGCCTGCTGCGGCATGGCGCCGCCGGCCAGCAGCGCCAGTGCGAGCGCGATAGAGAGGCGTCGGGGAGAGGTGGTGCTCACGTGCCGGCTCCGGTGGCCAGCATCACGAGGCACGAGACGATCGCGAGTGCGAAGAGCATGGCGCACACCAACTCGATGCGGACGCCGACGGTGTCGCGCAGCGTGGGGAACAGCCGGTCGGCGACATCGGCCAGGAAGACGAACTGACCCGCTGCCACCGCGGCCACCCCGAACGCCACCTGCAGCCACCCCCAGCGCCACTCGCCGCCCAAAAGCGGGGCGAGCAACAGCGAGAACCCCAGCACGAGCAGAGCGCCCGCCCAACCAGAGGCGGCCAGCACGAGCGCCGAGCGGCGGAGGAGCACAGCCGGTCGCGGCAGCGAGTCCCTTCGGTGCAGCATCGAACACCGTTATATCAGCGGGCGGGCCGACGCGGGTTTGACCCCGCTGCGCACGCGAGGCTAGTTTGCCATGCCCAGGCCTCGCACGCGGACCGTTTCATGCCCTCGACCCCATCGTTGCTGCTGACCGCCGCCCTGCTCAGCCTGGCCGCGGCCGGCCCGCTCGCCGCCCAGGAGCGGCTCAATTGCGCGTCAGCGAGCGGCACCATTGACGCCGCGTCACGGTCGAGGCTGGCCACGTTCATCGCGTCGCGGCTCGAAGACGTGGGGTCAACGAATGTGCCGGCACGGGTCGACGAGGCGCGAGCGGCCCTCCTCGAGCCGCTCAATTGCCCGGATGTGTCCGAGTCGTTCCGCCGTGCGTTCGCTGAACTCGCCGAGTCGCGACTGGCGAGCCTTGCTGCGGCCGATGATGTGCATCAGGCGGTGGCGGCGTTGATGGTCGCCGGTGCGTGCGGCGTGCCGCAGAGTGCCGAGGTGGTGATGCGGCCGGCTCTTGACGAGCAGCGCCCCCCGGCGATCCGGTTCGCCGCGGCGCAGGCCTATCAGCGGATGATCGCCCAGCTCGCGACCGATCCCGTCCCCGAGCGCCGGCAGGACGCCGCGGTGGCGGCCGAACGCGCCATCGGCCCCGCGCTGACGACCGAGCAGCACCCGCTGGTCGCCTCGGCGCTCCTGGATGCGCTGCTCGAGGGTGAACGCGAGTTCGACCTGGTCTACCCACGGACGTTGGTGCTGGTCGCCGGTGGCATCGAGACGATCCGCCAGCGGGGAGTGCCGCGCCGCGCGAGCGAGGACGATGCGGCCGAGTGGGCCCGCACGCTCACCCGCGCCATCGCACGGCTTCAGCAGCCGATGCTCAACCCGCAGATGGCGAGCGAGATCGACCGCGACCAATCCGTCCTGATCGCCGGCGCCGCAGCGGACGGGCTTGCCTTCGTGCGTGACCGCCTGAAGAGCCTGCCGCTCGACGACGCGGAGCACGATGCGCTCCGCACACTGGTGGAGGTGGCCGAGCCGACGCTCGGTCTCGCGCACCGCGCACTCACCAACGACCCACCGGCCGGCGACCGCCCGCTGCTGGCAGCGTTCGACGAGGCGATCGAGGATGGTGGCGGCGGCCCATTCCAGACCAAGCTCTCCCTCGACTGGACACGCGGCGTGCTGACCCGCCCGCCCTTTGACTTTCCTGTCGACCGCTTCGACTGAGTGGGCGCTATGCGGTCCGCGCTGATCGTCGCCGCCGCTGTGCTCACACTCGCCCTGGCGATCGGGTTCGCGGCCCGCCCCGGCAGGCCCGCCGAGTTCACCATCATCGGCACCAACGACTTTTTCACGCTGGACCCGGCGACGATGACGTTCAGCCACGACCTGCGGCTGAGCTACGCGATCTACGAGCAGCTTGTTCGGCTCGACAACCACGGCGACTTCGCGCCGGTGCCGGGTGCGGCCGAGTCGTGGTCGATCTCGAGCGATGGCCTGACGTACACCTTCCGGCTCCGCGAGAACGCGCGATGGTCGAACGGCGATCCGGTGACCGCGCACGACTTCGTCTTCGCGTGGCGGCGTGTGCTGATGCCCGATACCGCGAGCCGGTACATCAGTTTTCTCTTCCACGTCCGCGGTGCCCGCGCGTTCTTCGGGTGGCGCAACGAGCAGCTCACCGCCTACCGCGAGGGCGACGGCGAACGGTCGGCCGAGCGCGCAGCGGCCCTGCTCGACGAGGCGTTCGAGCGATTCGAGCAGACGGTGGGCGTGCGCGCCCTCGACGATCACACGCTGGTGGTCGAGCTCGACACGCCGGTGGCTTACTTCCTCGATCTGTGCTCGTTCGGCGTGCTCTCGCCCGTACACCCACCGACGATCCGGGCGCACGAGCGGCTCAGCGACGAGACCGGCATCGTCGAGATCGACGCGGGATGGACCAAGCCCGGCACCATCGTGGTGAACGGCGCCTACGTGCCGACGCGGTGGGCGTTCAAGGGCGGGATGCGGCTCGAGGCGAGCCCGATGTGGTGGAACGCCGAGGCGGTCGTGAGCGAGACGATCGAGTACGTGCCCATCGAGGATCCGAACACCTCCGTGCTGGCCCACCTCACCGGCCGCGGCGACTGGCACATGGGCGTCACCGTGAGCTACCTGCCCGACATGCTCGAGCGCAAGGCGGCCGGCGACGAGGCGATGCAGCACATCCACGCGATCGCGGCGTTCGGGACCTATTTTTGGAGCTTCAACTGCCGCTCGACGCTCGCCGACGGGCGGCCGAATCCCTTCGCGGAGGCAGGCGTGCGCCGGGCGTTCGCGATGGCGGTCGACAAGCAACGGCTGGTCGACCGCGTGCGTCGCACGGGCGAGCGGACCACCGATGTGTTCGTTCCGCCGGGTTCGATCGGTGGGTACGACTCGCCCGGCGGGCTGGCGTTCGACCCCGGTGGGGCACGCGATCAGCTCGCGCAGGCCGGGTGGATCGATCGAGACGGCGACGGTGTGCCCGAGAACAGCGCGGGCGAGCCGTTCCCCACCGTCGAGCTCCTGTATTCCACGGGCTCGTACCACGACGACATCGCGCTGGCGATGGCCGACATGTGGCGGGAGGCGCTCGGCGTGCAGAGCACACTGCTCGGCAAGGAGAGCAAGCTCTACCGCGACGACCTGCGTCAGGGTGAGTTCATGCTGGCCCGCGGCGGGTGGTTCGGCGACTACGGCGACCCGACCACGTTCCTGGACCTCAATCGCACGGGCGATGGCAACAACATCCGCGGGTTCTCTCATGAGCCCTACGACACGCTGCTCGAGCAGGCCGCCCGCGAGCTCGACCCCGCATCGCGCATGGACCTGCTCGAACGGGCCGAGGCCATCACGATGCGCGAGCAGGTGCCGCTCATCCCGCTCTGGAACTACAACGTGTACTACCTGTTCGACCCGGGCGACGAGGCGGCGGGCCGCGCCGGGGTGACCGGGCTGACCACCCGCCCGCGGACGATCCAGTACTTCTTCGAGCTCGGCGCCGCGGGTGCGGAGGCGGCCCGATGACCGGGATGATCGTGAGCCGGTTGATTCAGCTGCCGCTCGTGCTGCTCGCGATCTACACCGCGACGTTCGTGCTCGCGTGGGCGATCCCGGGCGACGCGGTCGCGGGCGATGAGGACAAGCTGATCGACCCCGCGGTGCTCGCCTCGATCAAGGCGCGGTACGCGCTCGACGACCCGGCGCGGTTCTACGTGGAGTATCTGGACGGCGCGACCGGGCTGCGGTGGGCGCGGCGGTCTCTCGCGGGCGAGGATGCTCCCGGCCCGGTGTTCGATCTCGGCCCGAGCTTCACGCACGCGGACTGGACGGTCAACGAGATCCTGGCGAGCTCGCTCGGTGTGTCGATCACGCTCGGGTTGCTCGCGGTGGGCATCGCGCTGGTGATCGGCCTGACCGCCGGTGTCATCGGCGCGCTGCGCCCGGGCTCGGCGATCGACGCGATCACGCTCGTGGTCGCCCTGGTCGGGGTGAGCCTGCCGAGCTTCGTCAACGGCACCGCGCTGCTGATGGTGTTCCCGGTGTGGCTCGGCCTTGGGACGGTGGGGGGGTGGGGGACGTTCGCCGACCTGTGGCTGCCCGCGTTCACACTGAGCCTGCCGTACGCGGCGTACGTGGCGCGGCTGACGCGCCTGGGCATGATCGACGCCCTCCGGGCCGACCACGTGCGCACGGCACGTGCCAAAGGATGCTCCGCCTGGCGCGTTGTCATGAAGCACGCGCTGAAGAACGCCTTTCTCCCCGTGCTGAGCTACCTCGGCCCCGCGTGCGCCTTCGCGATGACGGGCAGCTTCGTGGTCGAGAAGGTCTTTAACGTGCCGGGCGTCGGCCAGCACTTTGTGGACGCGGTGCTCGGCAAGGACCTGTTCGTGATCATGGGCGTGACGCTGGTGTTCAGCGCCCTGATCGTGACGCTGAATCTGTTGGTGGATGTGCTGTACCGCGTGGTGGATCCGAGGATCGAGTGAGAGGCAAGGCACCAGGCACCAGGCACTCAATTCAGTAGCTCTATGCCTGATGCCATACCCTTTCCGCATGCCCACCTACCTCTGCAAATCCGAGCCTGACGATTACTCCATCGACGACCTCAAGCGCGATGGCTCCACCATCTGGGACGGCGTCACCAACCCCACCGCGTGCATCCACATCCGCGGGATCGTCAAGGGCGACGAGATCCTGATCTACCACACCGGCGGTGAAAAGGCGGTCACCGGGCTCGCGGTCGCCACCGGCGGGGCGTACCACGACCCCGAGCGCGACGAGGCGACGACCAAAGCGGGCGACATCAAGTTCCCCGTCTTCGATCTCAAGTACCGCAAGACGGCCAAGACGCCGGTGACGCTCGCGGAGTTCAAGGCCGACACACGCTTCGCAGACTTCGAGCTCGTGAAGCTGCCCCGGCTCTCGGTGATGCCCGTACCCCCCAAGCTCGACACGATCATCCGCGAGCTCGCGGGCCTGTCGTAGCCGGTGGCGGGAGCGTCCCGCTCCCGCGAACGCCCGCGAACGAAAGTCGAGCCGAGTGGTGTCGGCCGCGCATCCGTGGGAGCGAGACGCTCCCACCACCGACCATGGCGAGACAACACGGGCGCCGACCCCGAGCGAAGCGAAGGGCCCGTCCTGCCTTCTAGAGCAGACCAAGTCAACTCGTCTCGCCAGTCTTCGCGGTGGATCGACCGACTCCGGGACTTGGGTGCCACTGGCGGCTTGCCCGCC
>JBCDJJ010000079.1:0-16585 GCA_038747915.1 Planctomycetota bacterium
ACCTCGCGCATCGCGGCGAGCCGCGTGAACAGGTCGGTCGGGCGCGCCTCGAAGTCGTGCATCGAGAGGATGAGCCCGGTCGAGAGATCCCGCGGCTGAGCCGCGTGCGCAACGCTCAGCAAGGCCTTCTGCCGGAGGTTGGCGGATCGCGTGAACGACGCGTGCTCGAGATCGAGGTACGCGGGTGGGTGATCGCTCGCGCCGAGGGCCTCGTAGAGCGAGATGCGGGCCGATTCATCGCCCTCGTACTCGCCGCCCTCGTCCGCGGCGCGGCAGGTCACGATGCAGGGTACCGGCGACTCGGCTGCAAGCTGGAGCACGCCGAGTCGCCCCTCGTCGTCCCCGTCGCCGGCGAAGAAGCCGTCGATGCGGAACTCGACGAGATCGGCACCGAGCACCCGGGCCTGGTGAGCATCGGCCAGCGCGGCTTCGACCGTCTCCACCATGATGGGCACGCATACGAGCGACGACATCCGCGCACCCTACGCGAGCGGTTGAGATTGAGGGGGCGCCTTGGACTTGGAGCATCACTGAACGGCGAGCATTGGTGGCGGGGGCGTCCCACTCCCGCGGCCGACTCCCAACGTGTGCGGGCCGATATGCGCGGGAGCGTGACGCGCCCACCACCGCAATTCAAGATCCCGGAGATCCCGGACAGACCATCGCCCTCGACCCACTTGCTCGGTGGGAAGGCAGCGGCGGTGCGATGCCAAAACGAAAAAAGAGCACGGCCGTGGGGGTCGGGGGCTGGCCGTGCCCTTTGGGGTTGGGGGCTTGGTAAATCACGAGCAGCGGTGACCGCTCGCGAAAGCTTGTACGCCGCTCAGGCGGTCTGAGTTTCGACGATTTCGGAGGAATCGATCGGGGCCGAAGTTTGGAGCTCGACCTGCAGCTGCTCGGTCTCAGTCAGCTCACGGGCGGCGACGGTCTGGATGACCGTCGAACGGCTCCGGGCCCAGCCAAGCACGCCAGCGGCTGCGACGAGCACCAGCACGGCCTGCATCGCGCCGAAGACGCTCCAGGTGGCGATCGGGACAAGCGAGGACATCGGCACCGAGAAGAGGCCCTGAATCGCAGGGGCGACCAGGCTCATCGCGGCGACGCCAAGCAGGGCGAAAGATGCCGTCCGAAGTCCGAACATGGTTGGGCGAGTGCTTTGGGTGGTGTTTTCGATCATTCTGCACCTCGTTGCTGTGACTGTTTAACTATACGGCCTATATCGGAGAAAGACGCGTCTTCTTCGGTCAAAATCACGTAAATCCTTCGTGTCAATCTGGCCTATTTCTCCCCGGGCAATGAACGAAGGCCGCCTGTGAATCGCGCCGCCGAATCTTCATTCGGAGGCGTCCTACACGCTCCAAATCACATGACTCTTCGGCAAACGAAACACGATCTCAAAGTTGGGCAAGTCGTCTCGCCGTTTCCATTTCGATCAGCGAGCGCACGATCGGCCCAAGCCCGCCCGACAGCACGTCCGAAAGGGGGAAAGACACCCCAAGACGGTGGTCCACCGCGATCGAATCCTTGAACCGGTACGTGCGGATTCGCTCCGCCCGGCCGCCCGTCCCGATCTGTCCCCTACGCTCCGCCGCGGCCTCGGCCGCTGCCTTCTCGCGCTCGATCTCGTACACCCGCGCCCGGAGCAGCCGCCACGCCTTCTCGCGGTTCTGCGCCTGGCTCTTGGTCTCCTGCATCCGCACCTCCACGCCGCTCGGGCGGTGGATCAGATGCACCGCGGTGGCCACCTTGTTCACGTTCTGCCCGCCCGGGCCCTGCGCGGTGGTGATGTGCTCGTCGACGTCCGCGGGATCGATCGTCACCTCGACCTCGCGCGGCTCGGGCAGCACCGCGACCGTTGCGGTACTCGTGTGGATCCGGCCCTGCGTCTCGGTCGCCGGCACACGCTTGACACAGTGCGTGCCTGCCTCGTGTGCGAGCTCGGCGAACACGCCCTCGCCCCTCACGTTCAGCACCGCGGACCGTACCCCGCCGAGCCCCTCGTCTACCTCGGCCGACAGCGTCTCGAGCGACCACCCACGCGACTCCGCGAACTTCTCGTACATCCGCACCAGGTCGCCGGCCCAGAGCCCCGCCTCGTCGCCGCCAACGCCGGCCCGCAGCTCCACCATGATGCTCGCCACCGCGCGATCCTCGCTCGTCACCAGGTCGGCCAGCACCGTCTCGATCCGCGACGCAGCACGCGCCTCGAGCTCGGGCAGCTCCGCGGTGGCGAGTTCGACGAGCTCGGTGTCCTCGTTGGCCTCGATCGCTGCGCGAAGTTCCTCTGCTTCCTCGAGTTCACCCTGCCACGCCCGGAACCCCTCGACCACCGGATCCAGGGCCGCTTTACGGACCGAGAGCTCGCGAACCTTGTGGTGGTCGCTCAGCACCTGTGGGTCGAGCAACTGGTGCTCGATCGCGTCGCGCTCGCGGGCGAGCCCGGCGAGCGTCGCCTTGATCTGGTCGGTCACGTCCATCGGAGAATGCAATGTACGACGCCTCAGCGGGATGCTGCGGCCCGCGGCTACCCGAGGTCTTGCCCGAAGCTGATGTCGTGACCGTCGGGGTCGCTCACGCCGAACTCGAGGCACCCGTGCGGCGCCTCGTAGAGGTCGTAGTCCATCTCGACGCCGCGCGCGAGGAACTCGTCGTAGATCGCCTTGGCATCGGGCACCCAGATGTACACGGTGCTGGTCTTCTCTCGGAGCTTCCAGTTGGGCGTGATCGTCGTCCCGGGCGCGGTGTCGGCGAGCATGATCGCCACCGGCCGGCGCCAGAGGATGGCAAAGGCCGTCGGCTCGCCCCATTCGGAGACGTGATCGTTGAAGCCCAACTGATCGCGGTAGTAGGCGATCGAGCGAGGCATATCGCTCACCAATAGAATCGGGGCAGCTTGTTGAACCTCAGCGGGCCCGGTCGACGCGGATTCAGAAGAGGGTGACTCGCTCGGCTCGGTCACTTCTTCTTCTTGCCCTTGAAGTAGTTCCCGCTGAACTTCCGCTGGAACTTCTCAACCCGTCCCGCCGAGTCGACAAAGGCCGACTTGCCGGTGAAGAACGGGTGGCTGCCCGACCACACATCGACGTGCAGCTCGGGCTGGGTCGCGCCGACGGTCATGACGACCTCGCCGTTGTAGTACACCTTGGCCTGGGGGTAGTAGGTCGGATGGATGTCGGACTTCATGGCGAGGATCCTGGGTCGGCTCGGGCGAGAACAAGGACAAAGAGGATAGGCCCGCGGATGGCCCATCGGCAAGGCCGGTACCCGCCCCGGGGCACGCTCGGGAGTCGCTTCCCATCTCGGTGCCGCGGTCGGGACGAAGCGAAGGCCACGATTTCGCGTGCAGAGCGTGGCGCCGCGTGGCCTTCGGACGCCTCCGGCATCCTCCAGACCACGGCATCCGAGACGCGATGCACGGTGCCTAGTGCGTTCCAAGTCAATTCGTCGCGGGTGCCACTGGCGGCTTGCCCACCAGTGCGAACGCCAAAGCCCTTGAACACTGGCGGGCAAGCCGCCAGTGGCACCCAAGTCCCGGAGTCGGTCGATCCACCGCTGAGACTGGCGAGACGAGTTGACTTGGTCTGCTCTAGTCGTCCATCGCCGCCACGATCTTGGGCAGGATCTCGCCCGATGGGCCGCGGAGGGACCAGGTGACCTCGTCCGAGATGGGTGTGGGCTCGGGGTTCACCTCCACGGTGCTCGCCCCGCGGGACCCTGCGGCCTGCACGAACCCCGCTGCGGGGTAAACCACCGTGCTCGTCCCTACGGAGAAGAAGATGTCGGCGGTCGCGATCGCCCGGTCCGCGGCGTCGAGGGCGGCGCCGGGCAGCATCTCGCCGAACCAGACCACGCCGGGGCGCAGCACGTTCCCCGCGTCGAACGGCGAAGGCGGGGGGAACCGCTCGAACGGCTCCGGCGGCGGCTCGCACTCCTGACCGGTCGCCATGCACCGCCAGCGCATGAGTGATCCGTGTACCTCGACCACACGCTCGCTTCCCCCCCGCTGATGCAGACCGTCGACGTTCTGCGTGAGCAGCATGAACGATCCGCCCCGAGCGGTCACGCGGCGCTCGATCTCGGCGAGGGCCAGGTGGCCAGGGTTGGGCTCCGCGGCGAGGCACCCCAGCCGGCGATGGTCGTACCACCGCGTCACGCGCTCGGGATCCGCAGCGAATGCCTCGGGCGTGGCGAGCTGTTGCGGGTCGAACTCGGCCCATAGCCCGCTCATCGACTCGCGGAAGGTCGGGATGTCGCTTTCCGCGGAAACGCCGGCGCCGGTCACGACCGCGACGGACCGCGCCGCGTCGACCGCCCGAGCCACCTCGTGGATTGCATCCGCACGCTCGGCCACCTCCCGACCATACCGCGTGGTGGCTCGCGCCAATGCCGCCGGATATCGTCGGACGCTGTCGTCAGATCGCTCGGCCGGTTTTCTGTCGGTCGATCTCCTGGAGGACGGCGTGGTCCAGCCCGCATCCGTGTCATCCGAAGGTGCCGACGACCCCCGGTCGAAGGGCGTGTTGAGCAACACCCTGCTCACGCCGCTCCCGCGCGCCGCGGTGGTCACGGTCATCGCGCCCGATGGCACCCGGTGGACCACCAACACCACGTCCGACACTGTGGTCGTCGGCCGCTCCGAGCGGCTGTGCGACATCGTGATTCCCGACGAGGCGGTCTCTCGCAAGCACGCCGAGCTGGTGTGGCACGCGAGGCATGGGTGGACCGTGCGCGACCTGGCGAGCCGCAACGGCGTTCGGGTCAATGGCCGGCGGATCGAAGAGGCGCCCGTCGCGCGGGGCGACTTCGTCGGCATCGGCAATCACGCCATTGCGCTCGTCGAGCCCGAGGTCGACCGTGCTCCTCAGTGGACGAGCGATGCCGGGCACACCATCGCGGTCTCGCGGACCGGTCCGCACCGGGTGACGCTGATCGGCGAGTCGGACGATGGCCGTCTTCGGATGGCCGATCTCGAGCTCCTGTCGGGCCTCGCGGCTGAGCTGCGCGGGGTTACATCGCTCCACGATCGCCGTGCGCTGGTGTGCGAGCGGATGCTGCGTGCGCCGATCCATGCACGATCGGCGGCGATCCTCCGTATGCCCGCCGACGGAACGCACACCGGCGTGGTCGAGGTGGTGAGCGGCCCGCACACGCTGCCCGGTGTCTCGGTCGATGCGCGTCCGTCGGAGACACTGCTCCGCGCGGTCGCGCGGACGCGTGCTGCGGCGATCGCGTCGACCGAGCAAGATCGCTCGGACGTGCTCGATCTGACGCAGACCGATCATCGCGAAGCGGAGGCGGCGCTCGCCTGCCCGCTCGACCCCGGCGAGGGTCCCCTCGATGTGCTGTACATCACGACCTCCGAGGCGCAGGGGCAGGCGTCGACGCTCGCCCTGGCCTCGCTCTGCGCGCACCAGTTTCAGCAGACCGAGAACGCGCTGGTCGCCGGTCAGCAGGCCGAAGCCCGGGCGCGGATCGAGCAGGAACTGGTCCAAGCCCGCACGATTCAGCACCGGCTCGTCCCCCCTGACGGGTCGATCGGCGCGGTTGAGATCGCGGTGCTGTTCCGCGCGAGTCGGTGGGTCGCGGGTGACTACGTCGACGCGGTGCTGGTGCCCGGCGGTCAGGTGCTGATCATCGTCGCGGATGTGTGCGGCAAAGGATTGGCTGCCGCCCTAGTGGCATCGACGCTCCACGCGATCACCCGGACCGCGGCGCAGGCCGGCGCACCAGTGACGCAGGTCTTCGAGTTGCTGAACGATCACCTGTGTGCCCACCTTCAGGACGGCATGTTCGTGACCGCTGCGGGGTGTGTGCTCGATCCGGCAGCGGGTACTGTCACGACGGTAAACGCCGGGCACCCGCCACCGGTGATCACCAGGAGCGACGGGACCCTGATCACGATGCGGAGCGGGCAGAACTTCCCGCTTGGGATTGCGCACCAGGATTTCGAGACCGAGCAGCACGCGTTCGGCCCCGCCTCGATGCTCGCGATGTGCTCGGACGGTGTGACCGAGCTGAACATCGGTAACCGGCGGATGCTCGGGCTACAGGGCTTCGGCGATCTGCTTCAGCGGGTGCGGGAGTCGGGCCATCGCACGGCGGCCACTCTCCGTGATGAACTCGAGCGTCGGCTCACCGAACTGCGTGGGGACGAGCAGAGCGACGAGCAGGCGGACGACTGCACGCTGGTGATCGCCGGTGTGCCGGGTCCGATCGACCAGGACGATCCGTCCGACAGCATGTACGGACCTCCCTCGGTCGATCCTGGTCGGGGGTCTGATTCAACGGTCTGAGTATGGTGCCCAAGGTCGGGAAACGCTGGACTTCGTGTCCGAATTGCTGGCCATCGGCGGGGTGGCGTGCCATCATATGATAAGCTCGAAGACCTCTCGCCCGTCGGGAATACATATTTACCCTAATGCTGATCCTCGGTTAGGCACGGTCGGCAGGAGAACCAGATGCCGCGCACCCCTCATCGTTTCGCTCTTCTCGGTGCCATCGCGGCCGCGCTCGCGGCGCTTGTCGCACCCGGCGCCGCGGCCGAGCGATTCACGCTCGATGATCTGGACCGGCTCATGGGCATGCCGGAGGGGCAAGACGCCACGCAGCTGATCGTCCGCCCGAAGACGCCCGAGGGCTTCGGGGCCGTGCTCGCCAACGGCGTGGCGAAGCGGCTGCCGGACCGGGCCCGGACTCGCCTGGCGGCGCGCACGAAGGACTACTTCCCCGAGGTGGACCAGTACGTGGTCACCGCGCCGCAGGGCATGAGCCTGTACGAGTACGCGTGCGAGCTGCTCGAGACGGGTGAGTACGAGTACGTCGTGCCGGACATGGTGTGCCGGCCGCTGCTGACTCCCAATGACGTCTTCTTCTCTCTGATGTACCACCACGACCTCATGGAGTCGGAGGCGGCGTGGGACATCACGACCGGCGACCCCAACCTGATCGTCGCGGTGGTCGACTCGGGCATCGACCTTGATCACCCCGACCTGGCGCCGCTGCTGGTCGATGGGTACAACTCGGCGACCGGCACCCCGCAGCAGTTCGGCGGCCTCGTCGACGACATCGCGACGAGTGGGCACGGCACGGCGGTCGCTGGGTGCATGACCGCGATCGGCAACAACGGGCTTAGTGTGGTGGGCGTTGGATGGGGCTTCAAGCTCATGCCCATCCGGGCGACGAACTCGAGTGATGGGACGGCCATCTCGACCGCCCTGTACAGCGGCGCGCGGTGGGCCGCCGATAACGGCGCGCGGGTCGTCAATATCTCGTACAGCGGTGTCGAGAACCCCGGCTCTCAGGACACGGGCGAGTACCTCGCGGCCCGCGGCGCGGTGCTGGTCTACGGGGCGGGCAACGAGAACGAGCAGCACGACTTCTTCGATTACCCCGATGTGATCATCGCCGCGGCCACCGATCGGAACGACATCCCGACCTCCTTCACCGCCGAGGGCCGGGGTGTGGATGTCGCGGCGCCGGGTCGCAGCGTGTGGACCACGAAAAACGGTGGTGGCGTTCAGACTGTCAACGGCACGAGCTTCGCTGCGCCGCTCACCGCGGGCGTCGCGGCCATGGTGCTGTCGGTGAACCCGTCGCTCACATCGCGCGAGGTGGCCGCTGCCATCCGTGAAGGCGCCGACGATCTCGGTGCGCCGGGCGAGGATCGCATCTACGGCTCCGGCCGCATCAACCTGCTCGGCGCGCTCACCAGTCCGTGCACCACAGGCGTGGGCGGAACCGACTGCAACAGCAACGGCGTGATCGACGAGTGCGGCGTGTTCACCCTCGAAGAGCAAGACTGCGACGAGGACGGGACACCCGACGATTGTCAGCTGGCCTCGGACCCGTCCCTTGATTGTGATGGCGACGGCGTCTTCGACACGTGTCAGATTTTCGACAACTTCTCGCTCGACTGCGACAACAACGGCGTGCTCGACACCTGCGAGATCGATGCCACGCCCGGTGCCGATTGCGATGGCAACGGCATCCTCGACCGATGCCAGATCAGCATCAGCCCGGCGCTCGACTGTGATCGAAACGATGTGCTCGACACCTGTCAGATCGCGGCCGATCCATCGTCCGACTGCGACGGTGACGGCCTGATCGATGCCTGCATCGATCAGGAGTACATCGTGACGCGCTCCGATGAGCCCGGGGGGCCGGTGTATGACGGCTTTAACCTGACGACCGGCCAGATTGTCAGCCTGCCCGATGATGGGTTCAGCCAGGGTGCCGCGATCCCGTTCGGCTTCCCCGACCAGTTCCCCTTCTACGGCCAACCCCGCTTCAACTTCCGGATCGCCTCGAACGGGTTTCTCTCGCTCGGCGCCGGGTTCCCGCCTGATGACGGCTGCTGCGCCGGCCGGTTTATCCCGAGCCCCAGCGAGCCGAACAACCTCATCGCCGGGCTGTGGACCGATCTCGATCCATCGGCCGGCGGTGTCGTCCGCACCGACCTCACGGTCGTGCCGGACGGCCGGTTGTCTCGTGTGGTGCAGTTCACCGATGTGCCGATCGGCATCGTGCCCGGCGCCCGAGCGAACTTCCAGATCCGCACGTTCCCAAACGGCCAGATCGAGCTCCACTACGGCGAGATCGATGTCCCCGGCGTGGTGATGACCGGTGGCATCGAGGAGACACTCGGCGTGGCCGGCGTGCGGACGCACTACTCGTCAAACCCGCCCGCCGCGTTCTCGGCGGTGCGGATCTCGCCGCCGAACGACTGCAACAACAACGGGGAGCCTGATTCTTGCGATATCGCATCGGACCCGCTGCTGGACTGCAACCTCGATGGCATCATCGACGACTGCCAGAACCCGTCGGCAGCGGCGGAGTGCGAGAATCTGCCCGAGCGGTGTTTGGGCGACACCGATGGTGACTACGACGCCGATGCGACCGACTTCGTCGCCATGCTCGTGGGCTTCGGAGACACCGAGCCGCTCCAGAACCCCGGTGCGGACCTCGACGGGAGCGGCACGGTCGACTCGGGCGACTTCATCGAACTGCTCGTGGCCTTTGGTACTGAGTACGACGTGCTCTGCCAGCCGATCACCCCCTGACCGAGCGCAGACTCTCCGCGCGTGCGGAGTAGTGCGCACGCCCGCTACGATGCTCGCCCGACCTTTTCGGGAGGTGTCGCGATGCGGGTGATGGTCACGGGCGGCGCGGGCTACATCGGCTCGCACGCGGTCAAGGTGCTGCTCGATGCCGGGGTGGACGTGCTCGTGGTCGACAACCTCGAGCGCGGGCACGCCGAGGCGATCGAGCGGGTGCGCGCGCTCCCGGGCGTCGGCGAGAACCGGCTTGCCTTTCAGCAGTGCGATGTGGGCGAGGCCGGCGTCGTGGGTGCCCTGCTCTCGGCGTACCAGGTCAAGACCGTGCTGCACTTCGCGGCGCTGGCCTATGTGGGCGAGTCGGTCACCGACCCGCTGCGGTACTACCGGGCGAATACGTCCGCTGCCCTCGCGTTGCTCCGCGCCTGCGACTCGGCGGGCGTCGAGAGGTTCATCTTCTCCTCCACGTGCGCGAGCTTCGGTGAGCCCCCGCCGGACCGCATCCCGATTGCCGAAGACACGCCGCAGCACCCGATCAACCCGTACGGCCGCAGCAAGCTCATGGTCGAGCACATCCTCGCCGACCATGCGCACGCTGCCCGCCTGGCCGGCAAGCCCTTCTCGTACGCGTGCCTTCGATACTTCAACGTCGCGGGCGCCGATCCGGACGGTGTCATCGGTGAGGCGCACGACCCCGAGACGCACCTCATCCCCATTGTGCTGCAGGTGGCGCTCGGTCAGCGGGACGCCGTGACGATCTTCGGTACCGACTACCCGACACCCGATGGCACCTGCGTGCGTGACTACGTGCATGTGATCGATCTGATCGACGCCCACCTCGCGGTGATGAAGGCCCTTCAGCCGGGCGAGGCGCGGTACTACAACGTCGGCATCGGCCGCGGGTACTCGGTCCGCGAGATCATCGAGGCGTGCCGACGGGTGACCGGCAGGCCCATCGAGGCCACCGAAGGCGAGCGACGGCCGGGCGATCCGCCGGAGCTGTACAACGCGCCGGCCAAGATTCGGAACGAGCTTGGGTGGGAAGCGAAGTACACCAACCTCGACGAGATCATCGCATCGGCCTGGGCGTGGCACTCGGCCCACCCGAGCGGGTACGCGAACACGTAGGCGGGGGCGTGCGGGTGTTCGGCGCCGATATCTCGATCGATGGCGCCCGCGAGATGCTCGCGGTCTCGCCCCGCGCGGTGCGTCTGCCCGAGGATGCGCACCGGCCCGACGATCGGTTCATCCCGGTGCGGGCCGCGGCGCTGGCGGCCGAGATCGTCACCGACCCGGCCTTTGCCCCGACCGCGTGTGAGACGCGGGCGATCGCGGAGGCGTTCTCGCTCGCGATCGAGCAGGAATCCGCCGGCTTCGCCCGCGAACTTGATGCGCTTTTCGCCCAGTTCAACCCTCACCGCGACACCGACCCACGCGCCGAGGCCGGCCCGGGCCGCACACCCGAGGCGGAGCGCCGACTCTTCGCCTTCCTCTCCTACCTGCTCGATAAGGCGAACTACGAGCAGTTGAGCGACGTGCAGATCGAAGCGGCGATCAACGCCGCGAACACGCACGGCATGCGAATCCGCGTGGACCCCGATCGCGTGGAGCGGCTCGAGCTCTTTGTCCGCGGCCACGCGTTCATCGAGCGGCAGGTCCGGACGTGGCGTTCACCGCTCAGAGATGTCACTCAGCAGGTCGAGGTGTACCGCCGGCTCGCGGTGCTCGTGCGGATGAAAGACGAGCAGACTGTTTCGCTCAAACTGTTCCGCGAGATCCCAGCGG
This sequence comes from Planctomycetota bacterium, assembly GCA_038747915.1. Lineage (GTDB taxonomy): Bacteria > Planctomycetota > Phycisphaerae > Phycisphaerales > UBA1924 > JBCDAP01. The sequence continues at coordinate 10,839 of JBCDJJ010000079.1, forward strand.
CCGATCTCGAGGCGCTGCTGCCCCACGCCACGGTGCATATGAACTGGTTCGACCGGATCAAGGTGTTCGCCGGCGGGGCGGGGGCGCTGGGCGGCCTGGCCTCGAAGCTGATCGCCGGGGCCGCGATGTCGCTCGCGCTCTTCTGGACACTCACCGTGGCGCTCTTCGGCCTCGCGTTCCGCGCCTTCATGGGATACCGGCGGACGAAGTCGCAGCGCGATGCCCAGCGGACGCACAACCTCTACTTCCAGAGCCTGGCCAACAACGCCGCTGCGGTGCATACCCTGATCCGTGTTGTCGCCGAAGAGGAGGAGAAAGAGGCGATGCTCGCCTACGCGTTCCTGGCGTGGGGTGGGTGCGACGATGCCACGCTCGACGGCACGATCGAGCGCTGGTTGCGCGATCGCCTGGGGGTTGATGTGAACTTCGACTGCGCCGATGCGCTCGAGACGCTCGGCCGGCTCGGCCTGCGAACCGCGGCGGGGGGCGTTGTGAGCATCGATGATGCCCTCGCGGCCCTCGAGCGTGCCCGGCTCGACCCCGCCTCGCGGCGGTATCACCGCGAGCAGGCCGAGCGCCGGCGGACCGGTCACGCCTCGGGCGTATAGTTGGGCATGCTTCGCGAGACCCGTCAGCTCCGTGCCATCCGCAACGCCTTCGAGCAGGCCGGCCGCCCGCTCAGCCCCGCCGAGCTGCACGAGCACGCCGCGCGCGATGTGCCCGAGCTCGGCCTGGCGACCGTGTACCGCACGATCTCCAAGCTCACCGAGGCGGGGGAGATCGCGCCGGTCGAACTCCCCGGCGAGTCGCCGCGGTACGAGCGTCGCGAGGCGGCGGATCAGCACCATCACCACTTCCGGTGCACGTGCTGCGACCGCGTGTTCGACGTACACGGGTGTGCGCACGGGGTGGAGTCGCTCGCGCCGGAGGGGTTCGAGGTCGAGGACCACGAGATCACGCTCACCGGGCGGTGCGCGGACTGCGCCGGCGCCGCCTGAGCCGGTCCACCGATCGCGGCTATGCTCCTCGCCCGCGCGATACCCGCGGGTGACTGGGGTTGAGGCTCATGACCGAGGATCTTGCGCACGACATCAAGCTGTTGGGCGGTCTGCTGGACGAAGCAGCAGCGGACTCGGGTCTCCGCGAGGCGCTCGAGCGGGGGCACGCGTTCGAGGCGCGGTGCGCCGCCGGTGAACACGACGGTGTGGCCGCCGAGGTGGCCTACCTCGACGCGATGCAGATCCGCGGGCTGCTCAAGATCGCGACCACGCGTTTTCATCTGCGCAACAAGGCCGAGCAGCTCGAGGTCGCGCGGATCAACCGCGACCGCGAGCGCCGCGCAACGGTCGAATCGCCCCGGCCCGAATCGATCGCCGACGCGGTGGCCGCTGCCAAGCGGCAGGGGCTCTCGCTCGCGGAGGTCCGCGGTGTGATCGACAAGCTCGACATCGAGCCCACGCTCACCGCGCACCCGACCGAAGCCCGGCGGCGCACGCTGCTCATGGCGCAGCAGCGGCTCGCCGCCTCGATCACCGAGTACCACGACGCCGAATCGACGCCGAGCGAGCGGGCGCACGCGAACGCCGCGATACGCCGTGAGATCCGTCTGATGCTCGTGACCGACGAGGTGCGGGCCGAGCGCCTGCGGGTGGACCAAGAGGTCACCAACGGGCTGTACTTCCTCGCGGGCACCATCTGGGAGACCGTCCCTCGCCTCTACCGTGATCTCGGCGATGCGCTGCGGAACCAGTTCGGCCCCGAGGCGGACGAGGGCCCACCGGTGCCCGTGTTCCTTCGGTACCGCTCGTGGATCGGCGGTGACCGCGACGGCAACCCGTTCGTCACGCCCGATGTCACGCGGCAGACGCTCGGGCGGCAACGAGACGCGGTCCGCGAGCGGTACATCGCCGAGCTGCGAGAGCTCTCGAGCGAGCTCAGCATCTCCGAGCGCCGCATCGAGACCCCGGAGCGGCTGCGCGAGTCGATCTCGCACGATGCATCACTCGGTCTGATCGACGACGAGACAGCCGCGCTCTACCGGTACGAGCCCTACCGCTTGAAGATCGCAGCGATCGCAGCCCGGCTATCTGGCGCGCACGGGGCGTACCGAGCCCCGGAGTTCTTGGAGGATCTAGAGCTGGTGCGCGATGCGCTGCACGCATCCGGGCTGCACGGTGTGGCCCGCGAGGGTCGTCTCGCCGACCTGCTCGTCCGCGCGCGCACGTTCGGCATGCACCTCGCTGCGCTCGATGTGCGGCAGCACTCCAAGGTGCATCACGCGGCGTGCGTCGAGCTGCTCCGGCTGGCCGGTGTGGAGGACGACTACTCCGCGCTCGACGAGGGCGCACGCATCGAGCTGCTGACCCGCGAACTCACCAACGCCCGCCCGCTCGTCGGGCCGCGAGCCCAGCTCTCCGAGGATACGGCGCGCACACTCGAGGTCTTCCGCGTGATCGCCGAGGCGACCGACGACGAGCCGGCCTCGATCGGGAGTGTGATCATCTCGATGACGCACCACGTCTCGCACCTCCTGGAGGCGATGCTGCTCATGAAGGAGGTCGGGCTCTGGTCGCGCGCGGCCGATGGCATCGTCACGTGCCCGGTCGACCTCGCTCCGCTCTTCGAGACGGTTGACGACCTCGAGCGGTCGGGCTCGCTCCTCGAAGAACTCTTCACCAACCCCGTCTACGCCGCCCATCTCGATGCACGGAGCCGCTTCCAGGAGGTGATGCTCGGGTACTCCGACTCGAATAAGGACGGTGGGTACTGGATCAGTAACACGCAGCTGCACACCGCGCAGGGCGTGCTCGCGCGGACGTGCGCGTCGCACGATGTCGATCTGCGGATGTTCCACGGTCGTGGCGGCTCGGTCGGGCGCGGTGGTGGGCGGGCGAACCGTGCGATCCTCGCTGCACCGCCCGAGAGCCGCACCGGGCGTATTCGGTTCACCGAGCAGGGCGAGGTGATCACGTTCCGGTACGCCCTGCCCGCGATCGCCAGGCGGCACATCGAGCAGATCGCCCACGCGATGCTGCTCGGCACGGCACGTGCGACAGCGGAGGCGGCGGTCGACCCGGCGTGGCTCGAACTGCTGCACGAGCTCGGTGCCCGGTCCATGCGCACGTACCGCGACCTGATCGAGGACCCCGCGTTCTGGCCGTGGTACGCGAGCGTGAGCCCGATCCCGCACATCTCGAAGCTGCCCATCGCGAGCCGTCCGGTCTCGCGGAAGGGCAAGGATGTCGACTTCGACGGGCTCCGGGCCATTCCGTGGGTCTTCGCGTGGACACAGATGCGTTACACCGTGCCGGGGTGGTACGGCCTGGGGACCGCCTTCTCCTCGGTGCTCGGTGAGGACACCGGCGCTCACGACCGCCTCGGTGCGATGTACCGCGAATGGGAGCTGTTCCGACTGCTCGTGGACAACGCGCAGCAGGAGATGGCGCGCGCACGGCTCGTGATGGCCGAGCGGTACGCGATGCGCGCCGGAGACGGCGGACGGGGGATGCACGACCGGATCGCGGGCGAGTTCGGGGCCGCGGAACGAGCCGTGCTCGGCGTAACCGGCCAGAACCGCCTGCTCGACAACCGCGAGGTCATCCAGGTGTCGATCGATCAGCGCAACCCGCTGACCGATGTGATCAACCTGCTTCAGCTCGAGCTGATCAAGCGATTCGAGCGGGCCGAATCCGAGGGCGATTCGGCGGAGAAAGAGCGTCTGGCCGAGGTCATTTACCTCTCGATCAATGGCCTGGCTGCGGCGATGCAGAGCACCGGGTGAAACGACCACACGGACTGCGCCACTCCGGGTGGCGTGGTACTCGCCGAAGGTGAGAACCACGAGAAGGATGTCTCGGGTCGAGGAACCTCCGATCCGGCATCTCGCTGCGCGAGTTGCCGGGCACCCATGTGGCGGGTTGTGGACGGAACAGTGGAATACCCCGTGCGCACAACGCGTTTATGGTCTGACGGGAATGCGGAGGCCTTGCCATCATGCCAGCTCGTATCGTCGGTTTGCTCGCACTGACAGTCATCATCGCGTGGGCCCCACTCGGCGCAGCCCAGCGTCTGCCGCTCGAGCCGGATCCGGCGCCCGAGCTGACTCCGAACCTCGGGTGGATCCAGGCGGATGAGCCGCTGCTGTTCGCCGATCAGCTGGCGGGCCACGTCGTGCTGCTCGATTTCTGGACGTACTGCTGCATCAACTGCCTGCACGTGCTGCCCGACCTCGAGTACCTCGAGCAGAAGTACAAGGACGAGCCGTTCGTCGTGATCGGGGTGCACTCGGCGAAGTTCGAGGACGAGGGGCGCCCCGAGAACGTGCACCAGGCCGTCGAGAAGTACGACATCAAGCACCCCGTAGTCGTCGACGATGACATGCGGATCTGGCGCCGGTACGGCGTGCGCGCTTGGCCGACCTTCGTGCTCATCGGGAGCGACGGCAATGTGATCGGCCACGCTTCGGGCGAGGGCAACCGGGAGCTGCTCGACGAGGCGATCGCCATGGCGCTCGATCAGGGCCGCGAGCGAGGCGACCTCGCCGAGATACCGCTCGACTGGCACCCCGACGAGGATGAGACGGCCGGTCCCGGATCGGCCACCGAGCTCCGCTTCCCCGGCAAGGTGCTGGCGGTCGCACCGGGTGATCAGATCGAGCAGGGCGCGCTGTTCATCGCCGATTCATCCCACGACCGCGTGATCCATGCCACGTGGCCCGACAACGCGGGGCGCGCCGAGATTGTGACGATCTACGGCAACGGCTCGCGCGGGCTCACCGACGGCTCCGCCGCCGAGGCCCGCTTCCATGACCCGCAGGGCTTCACACTGTCGCACGACGGCGGGACGCTCTACATCGCCGACACGAAGAACCACGCGGTGCGCGCGATCGACCTTGGCTCGCGCATGGTCACCACCATCGCGGGCACGGGCGAGCAAACCTTTGACCGTGTCGGCGGCGGCATCGGCACCGATCAGGCGATCTCGTCGCCCTGGGCGTTGCAGCTCTCGCGGGGCGGCAACACGCTCTACATCGCGATGGCCGGGCGGCACCAGCTCTGGGCGACCACACTCCACGATGGTCGCACCGGCGCGTGGGTCGGCTCGGGACGCGAGAACATCGACGATGGGCCCGTCCGCTCCGCCACCCTGGCCCAGCCGTCCGGGTTCTCGCTCTCCAACGACGGCCAGACGCTCTACTTCGCTGACTCGGAGACCAGCGCGATCCGCGCGGTCGACCTCCGCGAGCAGCGTGTGCGCACGATCGTGGGCACCGGGCTCTTCGACTTCGGCGACATCGACGGGCCGATCGCGAGCGCCCGCCTTCAGCACGCGCTCGGGGTGGCCACGATCTCACCCCAGCAAGCGGTCGACGGATGGCGGTCGCCCGAACCACCCAGTGAGGACGGCACACCGGCACCGCCAACAGCCGACCGCTTGCTCGTCGCCGACACCTACAACAACAAGCTCAAGGTGCTCGACCTGGGCGCGGGCACGGTGACGAGTTGGTTCGACCGCGAGGTCGCGGGCCGGCGCCTCGACGAGCCCGGCGGACTCTCGCTCGCGAGCGGGTACGCCTTTGTTGCCGATACCAACGCGCACCGGATCGTCCGCATCGACCTCGCCACACGCGCTGCTGTGGAAATCAACCTTGAGGAACCAGATGCCGGCCTCGATCACCCCTGACCGGTGGTGGGGGCGTCTCGCTCCCACCGACGCGCGGTCCGGGCCGCGCGCCTTTTATTAGGGGG
>JBCDJJ010000080.1:0-16555 GCA_038747915.1 Planctomycetota bacterium
GCGATCGCCATGCGCGCGGGGCCCGCCCCGGCGGTGTGGCGCGGGGGCGCGGCGCCCGCGATTAAACCCGGGGACCCGTCTGGGGTGGGGGGGGGGGGCGCGCTGGTCCGCGGGCTGGCGCCCGCGGCTCGTTTGTCTTCGTGCTCCGGGTCTTCGTGCTTCGGAAGATCTCGGGCGGGGAGGTACGAGTTGGCGCTCTCACCCCATCCGCCGGAATCGGCTTGGACCGACCTGAGCCACGCTGCGGCCCGGCGGAGCGTGTTCGAGTGCGGCTCGACGCCCGCGTGGGTCAGCCCCCCCACCGCTTGCCAGGTGCCGTAGAGGTAGTTCACGCCCCACCGGCCGTACCACGCCCCGAAGCCTTCCTGCTGATCGAGCAGGTAGCCCACCGCGGCGCGCACGCTCGGGTGATCTCGCGGCACACCGCAGGTCACGAGCGCCTCGAGCGTGCGGCCCGTGATGTCGGCGCAGCTCGGGTCCTGCATCGCGTTGTGGTCCGCGAAGGGGATCGCCTCCATCCACGGGCGATCCTGGGTGCGGTCGAACGCCGCCCACCCACCGTCGTCGTTCTGCATCCGCAGGATCCACTCGACCGCCCGGCGTGCTGCATCGCGGTTGGCGGTCTCGTCCGGCCGGTCGCCCGCGCGCCAGAGGGCCTTGGCGACCATCGCGGTGTCGTCGACATCGGGCGACCACTCGTTGCGGTACTCGAACGCCCAGGCGGCGCAGTTGCCACCCGGGCCGAGCGTGACATCGCGGTCGCGCGGGCGCATGTTGTCGAGCCAGTCGCCCACCACACGGACCTCGCGGGCGCGGAGCCAGTCGCACGTGCGGGCCACGGGCTCGTCGTTCGCTGCGGTCCGCCCGGTCTCGGTCACGGCGTACAGCGCGATGCCGGTGTCCCACACCGCGCTGAAGCACGGCTGAATGCGGGCGTGATCGTCTGTCTGGACCACCCACCGGGCGATCTCGCGCTCGCACTGCGCGCGTGTGGCGTTGGTGCGATCGAGCCCGAGGGCTTGGTAGGCGATCTGGATGTAGACGAGCGGCGGGAAGATGGCGCCCAGACCGTCGCACACGGAGGCATCCGCACGCTCGTCGATCCACCGCACGCACGCACGCAGGGCCATGTCGCGGCCGGGTGTGACGCCGGCCCGGTGGTACAGCTTGAGCAACCGATCGATCTCGAGGAACCCCCACGCCCACGAGCCCGGCTCGGGGTCCGCGCGACGCTGATACAGCACGTCCTTCGCCGCGTGGTCGCGGAAGAGCTCACCGATCCCGCGCACGCTGGGCAGACGACGGACCGGTCGCAGCGCCGAGCAGATCGCGAGCGGCACGATGAGCGTGCGCGTCCAGCTCGCGCACTTGTTGAGGTGGAACGGGAACCACTTGGGCACCAGCACCATCTCCGGCGGGATGGTCGGGCACGCGTCCCAGCTCACCTGACCGAGGCACGCGAGGTAAAACGTGCTGAACGTGTTGCACTGCTCCGCCCCACCGAGGCCGAGCACCGCCTCACGCGCGGCCCGCATGTGCGGCTCGTCGCGATCATTGCCGAACAGCTTGAGCGCGAAGTAGCCCTTGACGGTCGCTGATAGATCCGGCGGCGAGCCGGGATACTGACCCCACGTGCCGTCGGAGCGCTGGAGCGCACGGAGGTGGGCGCACAGCTTGTGGTGCAGCGCAGGGTCCTCGTCGTCCTGGCCAAGGGCGACCCGCATCAGCAGGAACTCGCTCGAGAGGATCGAGTCGCCCTCGAGCTCGGCGCACAAGTGCCCGTCCGGCTCCTGCTTGGCGAACAGCGCGGTGGCCGCCCGATCGACGGCCACACGCACACGGTCGGCGAGCGACGGGTCGACGATCTCAACAGCGGTGCGCACAGCGTCGGCTTGGAGCAGTTGACTCATCGCGTTCCTGTCTGGGTGTCACCGGCGACGAGGGCGTTCTACACCGCATCGACCGGCGTCACAACGCCGCGCGGAAGACGCTGCGGTATGGTCTCGTCTCATGCCGACGCGTTCCACGCCATCGGCGGTTCGCTTGGCGGCGGGAGTGTCGGCGAACCTGGATGCCACCCTCGCCGCCGAATCCGTCGCCGAACAGGTCGGTGGGGCGCTCGGCGACCATCCCGACCTCGCGGTGCTCTTCGTGAGCGGCGAGCACGTGGGTGAACTCACTGCCATCATCGAGCACATCCGCGCTGCGGTGCGCCCAAGCCTGCTGATCGGCGCGTCGGCGTATGGCGTGGTGGGAGGTACCGAGGAGATCGAGGAGAAACCCGCAGTCTCCCTGCTCGCCGGTGAGCTGCCCGGTGTGACAGTGCGAACATTCCGTGATAGCGACCTGCCCCGTCTCGATGCCGAGGATGAGGATGCACCGGCCGCGGTCGCCAGGGCGCTCAAGCTCGACGATCCGCCCCGTGGCATGGTCCTGCTCGGCGACCCGTTCTCGTTCCCCGCGAGCCCGGCGTTGTCGGTGCTGTCGACGGTGGGCAACGCCTTCGAAGACAGCCCACGGGTGCCGATCATCGGCGGGATGGCCTCGTCGGCGCGGCAAGCGGGGCAGAACGTGCTGATCCTCGACGATCAGTTGCTCAACGCGGGCGCGGTGGGCGTGTGCCTGAGCGGCGCGATCGAGGTGGGCGCGGTGGTCAGCCAGGGGTGCAGGCCGATCGGTTCCACGCTCGTGGTGACCGACTGCGAGCGGAACATCGTCAAATCGCTCAGCGGGCGGCCGGCGACGACAGCGCTCCGCGAGACCATCGACAGCCTTGACCACACCGAACGAGCCCAGCTCGAGATGGGGCTGTTCGTCGGCATCGTGGTCGACGAGTACAAGGACCGGTTCGGACGCGGGGATTTTCTTGTGCGTGCCGTGCTCGGGATCGATCGGGAGCAGGGGCACCTCGCCTTCGGCGACCTTGTCCGCCGTGGCCAGACCGTGCAGTTCCACGTGCGCGATGCCCAGACCGCCTCGGAAGACCTGGGGCTGCTCCTCGACGGGCAGCGTGTCCGCCGGCCCGCAGCGGGCGCTCTGCTCGTGACGTGCAACGGGCGCGGCAGGCGGCTGTTCGGCCGGCCCCACCATGATGCACAAGCGGTTCAACGTGCCCTCGGCGAGGCGCTGCCGGGCCCGGAAGACCCCGCTGCGACCCCGGAGGTCCCCACGGTCCCGGTGGCTGGATTCTTCGCTCAAGGCGAGTTCGGCCCGATCGGCGGGCAGTCGCACGTGCACGGGCACACCGCCTCGCTCGCGGTGTTCCGGTCGGTCTAGAGCCCGCGGCGCGCCATCGCTCACGCGGGGCACCCCGGTTGCACGATGCACCACTGTGATGGCGAGCCCCGAGCAGGCATGGATGGCGGTGGTGGCAGGCGCGGTCCTTGCCGCGCACACCGTGCCGACGATCGCGCAGGGCTCGCGTCCCTCGACGGCGGAGCGGCTCGTCCAGGCGTGGGACTTCGAGGACGAACTCGCAGAACTCAAGGTCATGCCAGACCACTGGTTCCGCGAGTTCCGCGAACCAGACGATGGCGAACTCTCGCCGTTCCCGGCATTCAACCAATCCGAGTTTTCGCGTTCTGCAGCCCACTCGGGCGAGCTCTCTCTCATGCTGCCCACGCAGGGCGGGTCGACGCGGGTGCGACTCGCCTCGGGTGTGGTCGCGGCCCTCCCCGGCGCTCGGTATCACACGACCGCGATGCTGATGACACAGGATGTGGACCGGGCGCGCGCCCGGATCGGCATCCGCTTCCTCGACCGCGAGTTCGGTCTGATCGAGGACTCGGCATCGGCCACACGGCTCACCTCGACCGGGGGAGAGTGGCGACGCGTCTCGGTCGAGACCGATGCGCCACAGGACGCGGCGTGGATCCAGCTCAGCGCCGAGCTGCTGCAGCCGGATCAGTTCGACTACGCGAGGCGACTCCCACAAGAAACCGCCACGCCCGATGTGCGCGGCGCGGCGTTCATCGATGATCTCCGGCTCTATCAGGTGCCCCAGATCCGCCTCGCCACGCAGTCGCCCGGCAATATGGTCGTTGCTCCGGACCAGCCGGAGTTCCAAATGCGGATGCGCGACCTGACCGGCGAGGGACTCACCACCGAACTCCGCGTGTTCGACATCGCAGGCCAGGAGGTCGATCGTGCGTCGGATGTCGTCACGAGCGATGGCCGCCTGTCCACCTACGAGCCGGCGCTCCCTGGCTACGGGTGGTACCGGGCGTCGCTCCGCGTCGGGAATTCGCAGGGTGTCGTCGGGCAGCGATCGGTCGACTTCGTTTGGACACCCAAGCTCCCCCTCCGCGATCGGCGCCGCGCACAGATGTTCGGGCTGATGCTCGAACCGGTGCCCGTCGACGAACTCACGGACCTGCCTGGGCTGATCGCGCGCTCCGGCGCCGGCGCGGTCTCGATCCCGGCCTGGGCGAGCCGGGATCCTCCGCCCGAGCTGGCGCGCGAGGATCCCGAGGCCGCGGCCGAACTCCGTCGGGAGGGCGACATCGAGCTCGCCCGCACGCTCGAGACGCTGCTCGCCGACGAGCGCGAGGTGTCTTTCGTCCTGGCGCGGCTGCCCCGCGAGCTCGCGCGCACCGCACGGCTCGATACGACCGCGGTGCGTGAACTCCTCGCCCGCGACCCGAGCGAGTGGTACGACGAGCTGAGCCAGCTACTCACGCGCTTCGGCGAGCGGGTGCTGCGCTGGCAGGTTGGCGAGAGCCTGGGCGCGGGGTACTTCTCGGGCCCCGAGCTGAACGAAGAGGCGGAGCGCATCGCCGACTCGTTCTACAAGCTGGTCCCGCGGCCGATCATCGCGGTGCCCTGGAACATCCACCAGTCGATCCTGCCGCAGTGGCGCTCCCCTCGATCGATCGTGGTCCGTGTGCCCGAGTCGGTACACGCGAACGCACTGGGCGAGTACGTCGAGCAGTGGCCCGACGAGAGCGAGATCCGCTTTGTGATCGACGAACTCGACGCCGAGTACTACGGCGTGCGCGCGGGCATCGTGGATCTTGTGCTGAAAGCGGTCGCTGCGTGGGAGGCCGAGGTCGAAGAGATCGCGATCGATCAGCCGTGGCTGCGGCAGCCCGGCGCCGATGGCGAACTGGTGCCGAAGCCCGCCGCGGGCGTCTGGCGGGTGTTCTCGCACATGCTGGCGGGCCGCACGCCGCTCGGAGAGCTCCGCATCGGTGAGGGGCTACGGTGCGCGATCGCGGAAGGAGATGGCGATGCGATCTTGATCGCGTGGAACGAGCGGTCGCGCCCCGAGCACGCTCAGCTCACCGGCTTCCTCGGCGGTGGCCCGATCACCGTGCGCGATGTGTTCGGCAATGTCGAGGAGATCATCCCGAACGAGGTCGACGAGGTTGAGATCCCGCTCGCGGACATGCCGGTGTACATCGAGGGGGTGGACGTTGAGTTGCTGAAGTTCCGCACAATGCTGATGCTCGACCCGCCGATGCTGCCGGCGCGGGCCGAGCGGCACCCCGTCGAGCTCACCGTGGCGAACCCCTGGCGGGGGGCACTGACCGGGGCGCTGCGGTTCGTCGAGCCAGAGGGGTGGGAGATCTACCCGGGGGTCGTCGACTTCACTATCCCGCCCGGAGAGACCACGACCATCCCGCTCTCGATCATCCTGGGGCTCGCGACCGAGGCGGGCCCGCTCGATATCGAGGTGGAGGCGCGTCTCAGCGCCGACCGCCCGTACCCGCCCATCAAGCTGCCCATTCACACCAAGGTAGGCCTCGAGGAAATCGAGCTGAGCACGAGCGACCGGCTGGTCGCGGGCGAGGACGGTGAGTTGAACGATGTGGTCGTCACGCTGCTCATCACGAATGTGTCGACGGAGCAGATCCCGATCGAGAGCTTCGCGATCGCGCCAGGCTACGCCGCCCAACAGACCGCCATCGTGCTTGCGCCCAATCAATCGATCGCCCACCAGTACGTGCTCGAGGACGCTGCCGACCGGCTGAGCGGCTCGATCATCCGCGCAGGCGTGCGCGAGCGCAACGGCAACGGGCGCCTCAACCACACGATTGAAATCCCATGAACCTGGATCAGCGGTCGGCGGTCACCGATGGGACGCGCCCCGGCTGACTCAGCACGCCCTCGCGCATCAGAGCCGCCCGCACCTGCGAGGGCGGATCACCCGCGGGATCGATCAGAAACGCGCGCCACCCGAACTCCTGCGCAGCATCGACATTGTCGCGCAGGTCATCGAAGAAGTAGACCCGGGAGGGCGACCCGAGTGCACGGTGAGCCGCGTCGTAGATAGTGCGATCCGGCTTGAACTCGCCGAGTTCGTGCGAGGCGAGACGGTGCTGGATGGCGCACAGCGCCGGGCTATGGAACACGCCGTCTTCACAGAGCATCATCCGCCAGTGGGTGAGGTTCGTGTTGCTGAGACAGGCGGTGGTCAGGTCGGCGCGCGCGTTGAGCTCGTGAACGAGATCCTCGGCGCCCAGATAGTCCTCGATGAGCCACGCGCGATGCACACGCTCCACCTCGGCGGGTGTGTATACGTTGGCTCGCTCGGCAGCGATGCGTTCGAAGTACTCGGGCTCGGCCATCCGGCCACGCTGGTGCGCACGGATGAGTTCGGCGTGATCGACCCGATCGATCTCGGGCGTCTCCCGCAGATCAACCCCCGCGCGCACCGCTGCCTCCGCAAACCCGCGGCAGATGCGCACTACGACGCCACCGAGATCGAAACACACCACGGTCTGCTCGGCAGTCATCCCGTCTCCTCGTCGTGCTCGTGGCGGGTGTCCGGCTCGTACTTGCCTGCACCCCGGAACAGCGTGCCGGGCTGCTCGCGCGGACCGCCCTTGATGATCTCGCGCATGACGACGGTGGCAAAGGAGCCCGCGGGCAGTTCGAAAGCGCACCGCACATAGTGCCCGACCTCGTCTACACCCGCGTCGATCTCCGCATCGACGACCTGCACACGGAGCGAGCGTCGGGTGCCGCCGAGCTTGCTGCCGATGCGCCGCTGATGAGCCGCGAGCGCCTCTACCGAGACACCGCTCTCGCCGAGCACTTCTTCCTCGAGCATGCCCGGTTCACCGGTCGCACGCGTCATCTCGGCGCCCCACATCGGCCCGCTCGGGCTGATCCCGAACGCCCGGAGGCGACCATCGAGCTCGGCCCGGGCTGCACCAGTACCGAGTTCGGCCTCACCCACGGAGAAGACCGCACCATTGGCGTGCTTGTACGCGAGATCGCCCTCGAGCAAACGGTCGTGCGTGGCGTCGTGAACCCGCGCGGCGCACACCCGGTTGAAGAGGTGCGACTGGAAAGCCGAGAGGAAGAACCGTCGCTGAAGCCGACCGATCGCGCGCACCGCGTGCTCGGGCGAGTCGCCGCGCACCAGAGCACGCAGGATTGATCGCTCCGCGGGCTGATGATCGGCGCAGGCACCCAGCGCCGCCCTGAGATCACCCGCGGCGTACGCCGAGGTGAGCTTGGGGTTGAACGTCTCGAATCGTGAGTCGGGCAGCAGGAGCAGGTCGATCGCGCGTGGGAAGTCGCCAACGATGTCGGCCCGCCCGACCTCGTGGTTGTTGAACCGCGCCCCGAATCGCTGCTCGCCGTAGTAGTTCGCCAGCCCGCGCCGGACGAGCGCACGGAGCGTGCGCTCCGCCTGGATCACCCGGTCCGACATCACACCCCGGATCTTCACCGAGAAGCGGTTACCGCGAAGATGCCCCACGCGGAGCTTGTTGACGTGCATATCGGCCCACAGCACGTTGACGTTGGGGTGCTCGAGCGCGCCGAACGAGTCGACGTTTCGCCCCGGTGTATGCACCGAAACCACCTGGCGGGTCACCGCGTACTTGTCCTTCATGCCGGCGTAGCCGACCGCATCGCGGTCGACACCGAAGTGGTCGGCCACGACGCGGAGCATGTCGCTGGTCGCCATCCCGCGTTTCTCGACCAGCAGGTAGCAGTGCTCGCCGGTGCCCACGGGGTCGTACTTAGGGATTTCCTCGACAAGAAAGTCCGCGTATCGGTGCTTGATGAAGCCGCCGATCCCCTCAAACTCGGGGGTGATGTACGGGAGATCTGCGGCAGGATCCCCGAGTGGTTCGAGCGCCGCACGGCCATCTGGCGACGCGTGGCCAGCGGCCTGCTCAGCGGGGGGCATCATGGCTCGCTGGTCGCTTCTTCGAGCACGTGCTCGGCGACGTAGATCGGCAGGTCGCGGCCAACGACCATCGCGATGGCATCGCTCGGCCGTGCGTCGATCTCCGCCAGATCGCCGCCCGCCAGCCGCACATTGAGCGTCGCGAAGAACGTGTGCTCGGAGAGATCGGTGATCGAGATCGACTCGAGCTCACCGCCCAGCTCGCGGATCACGCTCTCCATGAGCTCGTGGGTGAGCGGCCGTTTGAGCTGAATCCCCGTGAACCGGCGCCGGATCGCCTCGGCCTCGTTGATGCCGATGAGGATCGGGAACGTACGGTCTCCGTCCTCCTCGCACAGCTCGATGATCTGCAGATCCTGAAGCTCGGTGATCAGGATGCGGGAGAGCGTCATCTGGACCGGCACGGCGTACCCCCGGTCGACCGGAACGGCACCCCGGGCAGGGGCTCGGCGACCGGCGAATCGTCAGACCGCTCAACGCCGGAGTCAACCGCAGGAGCGGGATTGGATCGTTCTGACCGTGGGAGCGGTGGGCCCGCCACGCCGCCTAGCGCGAGGGCTGCGCTCAGCAACTCGCGCCGAAACTGCCAGGTCCAGTACGCGTGCAGCAGGCGCGCCCCACGCCACAGATCGTGCTCCGGGGAGGGCTCGTCGGCCTCGAGCGCCCGCAGGGCCGAGAGGGTCTCGGACCGTACCCCCCAGACGCCCGGCGCCGCCGGCGCCGTCCGCACCGTGCCCGCTTCGGCGTCAAAGACCAGGGTGGCGGGTGCCGGGCCCGGTGGCGGGTCGAGGTGTGGCGCGTACCCACACTCCCCAAGGAGCGTGAGCTGAAAGCCCGCGGTGGTCGCACCGTCGGCCTCGGGCTGCCGAGCGAGCCGATCGAGCGCGACCACCAGCGCATCGAACACCATCGGGTGCGGATCGGCCGGCGAGAGCGAGCGGTCGCACAGATCGACGAGGTACAGCGCGATGTGGTGTGCCCGGAGGCGGCGACGCGCCGCGTGACAGAGCGATCGCAGTTGCCATTCCGTGAGTGTGGCCAGCTCCGATGTCGGCCGCTGAACGAGCGTGATGTCGCCACGGGCGAGCGGTTCGAACCCACCCGCGAAACTCGATCGCTCTCGTTTCGCGCCCTTGGCGAGCCCTCGGACGACACCGAGCTCACGCCCGAAGAGCGAGACCGTCTGCGAGGTCTCCGAGAAGTCCCAAGCGCGGAGGACCACTGCATCGTCGGTCACATAGGCCACGACCGAGGGTAGGCCGGCGGCGCCGTGTCGAGCATCACGCGGCCGACTTGCGGACGCCGTCGAGGATCGAGCCGGCGATGTCCGGGTCGGCATCGTCGAGCATCAGCACCTCGCGCATCTGCTCGTCGGTGCGCGTGGCGGGCTCGATCTGTTCCGTCACGAGTTCGATGCCCGCGTCATCGCTGATGGTCACGCGGACGCGCCCGCTACCGACCGGCTCGACGCGGAACCGGAGGCCAGGGGTCGCGAACTCAATCGATTCGCCCACGGGCTCATCGGTCTCCTCGAGCGCGGTTTCGTCACCTAGGAAGACGCTGGCGCGATCGATGATGTCCTCGATCAGGACCGATGGATCGACCATCGAGTCGAAAACCTCGCGTGAGGCGCTGAAGTCCTGCTCGACCTCCCGGAGCAACGCACGCATATCGCTCGCTTCGAGCCCGAATAGGTCTCGCGCCGCCTGCGGCTGGGGGCGGATGGACTGCGCGGGCAGGTCGGGGTCGATCGCCATCGTGCCCGCCAGGTAGGCAACGCCCCGGAGCAGGAGCGACGAGGGGCCTCCGACCACGATCGACGCCGGGCGGGAGTGATGCTCGGTGATGGGCAGTGCGAGCACCTCGGGCAGCTTCCAGATCTGGCACAGCGCCGCGGACACATCGACGTGCGTGAACAACAGCCCGTTCCACTCCGAGTCGAACCGCTCGGCCGGCGACTGGGTGGGGCTGACGATCTCGTAGTACCGGTCACCGATGAGCGAGGGCATGAGCGGGACACCCGCATCGGAAAGCAGGCCCACCAAGAACGCCTCGCCCGCGGCGTTCTGGTCGAAGAGTGTCGTCAGACGCAGCGAGAACCACGCGCGGAACAGGCTCTGCGTCCACTGCCGACGGAAGCTGAAACCGTCATCCGCCTCGAGCAGCGCTTTGCTGAGGTGAAACCCGAGCGCGACCGCCTTGAGCTTGTCGAGCCCGAGCAGCACCATCGCGCGATCGATCCGTGTCACCGGATGACGCTGAGCGTAATACGCGGAGTTCGCCATGCGGAGCAGCCGCCCCGACAAGGACTGGTCGGCGGAGATGACACGAGAAAAGTCAGCGATGGTCGCGTTATCGTCGCTCACGAGATCGACGACCTTCATCGCGATCTGCGGCAGGGTGGGCACGGACGAATCGCCGATTCGCCGCGCAAGCGCGGTGCGCAGGTCCGCGACCTCTCGAGCGGACAGCTTGGATCTCGGCTTCACAGCGGGCTCTCCTCGGGTGGTGGTACAGACCCCTGTGATGTCGGATCGCGCTCACCCCCGCGTGAGCGATGTCACCACCAGAGGGGGCTCAGGGGCGGTCACTCGTGGCCACTGTGCCACTATCGACGCTCGCACCGGTTGGGCGGGGCCTTCCCGGACCGCCGCGGGCGATACAATCAGCCCGAGAACGCACGGAACGCGGATGCACCAACGACCTAGAACCATTGCACTGATGAACCAGAAGGGTGGCGTGGGCAAGACCACGACCGCTGTGCATCTCGCCGCGGCCTGGGCCGCCCAGCGCAAGCGGACACTCCTGATCGACCTCGATCCGCAGGCCCACGCGACGCTCTCGCTCGGCATCGACGCAGAGACACTCGACCGCTCGGTGTTCGACGTGCTCGGTGCCGAGGCCGGCGCCGAAGAGGTCATCATCGAGCGGAGCCCCGATCTCGATGTGCTGCCCGCGACGACCGATCTGGCAGCCGCCGAGCACGAACTCGCGTCCGCGAACGAGCGGCACTTTCGGCTGGCGCGCGCACTCGAAGCGGTCCGAGATCGCTACGACATGATCACCATCGACTGTCCGCCCTCGCTCGGGCTACTCACGCTCAATGGCCTCGCCGCTGCCGGAGAGGTGCTCATCCCGATGCAGGCGCACTTCCTGGCGCTGCAGGGTGTCGGCAAGCTACTCGAGACCGTGGCCGCCGTTGCCCAGCGGGTGAACCCATCCCTGCTCGTGACCGGCGTGGTGCTGTGCATGCACGACGAGCAGGCACGGCACACGCGAGAGGTCGTTGCAGACATGCGGGCCTTCTTCGACAGTCAGCGGGAGCAGCCCGTCCCGTGGCGCGACGCCCTGGTCTTTCAGCCGACCATTCGCCGCAACATCAAGCTCGCCGAATCACCGAGCTTCGGGCAGACCGCCTTCGAGTACGACCCGTCCTGCGCCGGCGCCAAGGACTACGCCGCGCTCGCCGAGTGCGTCGCCATGTCCGTGCCGGTCACCCCGGAGAACGATGTCGACTCGCCGTCCGGGCAGGTCGAGCTCGAAACCAAGCCCGCGGCGGATCCGCATCGGCGAGCGACGGCGTGATCCGCGCGCTCGCGCGGTGGGCCTTCGCCGCCTACGCGATTCTCCTCTTTACACTCACGCACTGGCCGGCACTGCGGATCGATCGTGCGCCGATCGATCGGCCCGACCTGTGGATCCACTCGGCTGCCTTCGGGCTCTGGGCGTTCCTGCTCGGCGCCAGCGGGTGGCTGGCGCGAGGACGACTGCGCACCCCGATCGCGCACCCACTCGCGGTGCTCGGCGTTGGTGTGCTCTACGCCGCGATCGACGAGGCACTCCAAGCGATCCCGGCACTCAACCGCTTCGCTGCATTCGATGACTTTGCCGCCAACGCTGCGGGCATCGGGGTTGGTGTCGGTGCCTTTGTTGCGGCTCGATGGCTCTTCCCGAGCGCCGGAGCGCCACTTGATCTGGGCGCGACGGAGAACAACCGCTTCGCGGGGCATGCGCGCACCTTCGCGGGCATCACGCTGCTGAGCCGAGTCTCAGGGCTCCTGCGCGATGCGGTGTGCGCCCGGGTGTTCGGCGCTTCCGCGGTGTGGTCCGCGTTCGTCACAGCGTTCATCGTGCCGAATCTCCTCCGAAGACTCTTCGGCGAGGGGGCGCTCGCGGCCGCGTTCATCCCCTCGTACGCGCAGTTGATCAAGCACCGCCCCGAGCTGGCGCCGGCGCTCGCGTCGTTCACGGTGGCACTGCTGCTCGTTGGCCTCGGTGCCCTGGCTTTGATCGGCGAGCTCGTGGTCTTTGTCGCTGTCACGGTGCTCGACCCGAGCGACACGGCCCGCCTCACCGCCATCTGTCTGATGGTGATGCTGCCCTACATGCCGCTCGTGTGCACGACCGCGATCCTGGGCGGCATGCTCCAAACCCACGGCCGGTTCGCGCCGCATGCCGCGGCACCGATCATCTTGAACGCGTGCATGATCGGTGCGGTCTCCATCGCGGTCTTCGCGCTCGACCTCGCGCTCGACCAAGCCGCGATCGCGGTGGCCCTCGGCGTGCTCGTCGCCGGGGCGTTGCAGCTCGCGTGGTGCGCCGCGGCCCTCAGGCCCTTCGTCCGGTGGACCGAGGCACTCGATGGGATCGCGCCCGCGGCTCGCGAGACGTTCCGACGGTTCCTCCCCGCGATGCTGGGCATGGGCACGCTTCAGCTCGGTGTGCTCATCGACGGGCTCATCGCGGGGTGGCCCGTCACCGTCGGGCCGACGATCGCGGGCGTGGCCTACCCGCTCGATGAGTCGGCCGCTGCGGTCCTCTACTACGCCTCACGGCTTTATCAGTTTCCGCTTGGCGTATTCGGCATCGCGGTGGCGACCGCGGTCTTCCCACTCCTCGCCTCACAGGCCGACGACGGTGCGTCGTACACCGAGACGCTCCGGCGCGGTATCCGCCTCTCCTTGTTCATCTCGATGCCCGCGTCGGCAGGCCTGGTGGCGGTTGCCGAGCCTGCAGCGGGTGTGATCTACGGGGCCGACGCCGCGATCGATCGCGTCGCGGGGACGCTTCGGTGGTACGCGATGGCGGTGTGGGCCTACTCCCTGAACCACCTGCTCACGCGGGCGTTCTTCGCCCGGGGCGATACCCGCACGCCAGCGGTCATCGGGGTCGGTGCGGTGGTGCTCAATCTGGTGCTCAACCTCGTCCTCATCTGGCCGATGGCCGAGCAGGGGCTGGCCCTGGCCACCGCTATCGGCGCGATGGTCCAGACGGGTGTGCTCGCCGTAGTGCTCACCACGCGGACGACCGAGACCATCTTTGACCCCGGGGTCTACCGCTCCATCGCGTGCTCAGCCGCCGGTGCACTGGCCTGCCTCGGTGCGGCCTGGGCCGTCGGAGCCGCACTCGATCTTGGGTGGTTGCCACGCC
Organism: Planctomycetota bacterium; assembly: GCA_038747915.1. GTDB lineage: Bacteria > Planctomycetota > Phycisphaerae > Phycisphaerales > UBA1924 > JBCDAP01. The sequence goes on from JBCDJJ010000080.1 coordinate 13,577, forward strand.
TGGTGGCGATGGTGGTGGCCGGGGGCGGGGCGTACGTGGTGCTCATGCTCGTCGCACGACGACCCGAACTGGGGTGGGCCGCCCGCCGATCGATCTAAGGGCCGACGCGCAAGCCCTGCGTGACGATCGGCTTCGCCCTCACCATGACCGCCGGTAGCATGAGCCTGGCACGGTCGTGCCCGCGATTGGGCCGATGAACGCGTCGTCTCACGGTATGCAAGACCCGATCAGCCTCCTACCCCAAGGCGTGACCACATGCTGCACAGCTCGCAGGCCCGCATCCACACCTTCCGCGTCGTCCCCGATCTCCCCGAGCCGCTTCAGCCCGTGCAGGAGCTCGCCCACAACCTCTGGTGGAGCTGGCACCCCGAGGCCATCAAGCTCTTCAAGCGGCTCGATCGCGAACTCTGGGAGTCAACCGGGCACAACCCGGTCGCGCTGCTCGGTCAGCTCTCACAGGAGGCGCTCGACCGCTTCGCCAACGACCGGTCCTTCCTCTCGGCCCTCAACGAGGTCCACGCCCGGTTCCAGTACCACAACGAGCGCCGCTCGTGGTTCGAGCGGGTGCATCAGGAAGTCTGCGAGCACGGCAGCCCGAACGGGCAGTCGATGCGGGTCGCCTACTTTTGCGCGGAGTTCGGGCTCACTGAGTGCTTTCAGATCTACTCCGGCGGCCTCGGGTGCCTGGCGGGCGATCACCTCAAGTCGGCATCCGAACTCGGCATCCCGCTCTGCGCGGTGGGGCTGCTCTACCGGTGCGGTTACTTCCACCAGTATCTCAACGCCGAAGGGTGGCAGCAGGAGCACTACCCCGAGCTCGACACCGGCAATCTGCCCGTTCAGCGGGTCCGCGACGACGAGACCGGCGAGCAAAAGCGGGTGCATGTCGAGCTGCCCGGGCGGATGGTCTCGATCGGCATCTGGCGGGCCAACGTCGGCCGCGTGCCGCTCTACCTGCTCGACACGAACATGCCCGAGAACTCGCTCGAGGACCGTGATATCACCCGCACGCTCTATGGCGGAGATGTCGAGCACCGCATCAAGCAGGAGATTGTGCTCGGCGTCGGCGGTGTGCGCGCGCTCGAGGCGGTCGGCGAGCGCCCCAACGTGTACCACGCCAACGAGGGGCACGCGGCCTTTCTCTCGCTCGAGCGGATCACCCGGATCCGAGCCGAGCATGGCGTCTCGTTCGAAGAAGCCCAGCAGGCGTGCGCCGCTGGCAACGTCTTCACGACACACACACCCGTACCCGCGGGCATCGACCGCTTCTCACCCGCCCTCATGGAGAGCTACTTCGCCGACTGGCTGCCCCAGCTCGGCGCCTCGTTCGACGATCTGCTCGGCCTCGGACGCACCAACCCCTTCGACCCGGAAGAGTTCTTCTCGATGGCGGTGCTCGCCGTGCGGACCAGCCAGTTCGCCAACGGCGTCTCCAAGCTGCACGGCGTCGTGAGCCGCGGCATGTGGAACAGCATCTGGCCGGGCCTCCCGCAGCACGAGGTCCCGATCGGGCACGTGACCAACGGCGTGCACCCGCGATCCTGGATCGCTGAGGAGCTCGCCTCGATGCACGACCGGTACGTGAGCCCCGACTGGCAGCTCGACCCGCGCGAGCGGGAACTCTGGGAACGCGTCTGGCACATCCCCGACGAAGAACTTTGGGCCTTCCGCAACCGTCAGCGGGAGCGGCTGGTCACCTGGGCCCGGCAGAAGATCCGCGAGCAGCTCGTCGCTCGCGGGCTGGGCTCGGCGCAGATCGAGCGCCGCGTGGGCCTACTCGACCCCGAGGTGCTCACGATCGGCTTTGCGCGCCGGTTCGCCACGTACAAGCGCGGCAACCTGCTGCTCCGCGATGCCGATCGTCTGCGGGCGATCTTCGAGCACGCCGCGGGCCCGGTGCAGTTCCTCGTCTCGGGCAAGGCCCACCCCGCCGACGGCCCGGGCAAGGGGCTCATCCGCGAACTCGACCAGTTCGCGCTCGACCCCAAGCACCAGCACCGCATCTTCTTCCTCGAGGACTATGACATGGACATCGCGCGGCACCTGATTCAGGGCTGCGACATCTGGCTGAACAACCCGCGGCGCGGCATGGAGGCCTCGGGCACGAGCGGCATGAAGGCCGCGATGAACGGCGGGATCAACTGCTCCATCCTCGATGGATGGTGGGACGAGGCGTACACCCCGCTGCTCGGCTTCTCGATCGGCCACGGCGAGGAGTACGACGATCCCAACGTTGCCGACGAGATCGAGGGCAACGCGCTGTACGACCTCTTCGAGCGGCAGATCGTGCCCGAGTTCTACACGCGCGACGAGGCCGGCATCCCGCTGCGCTGGATCAACCGCATCAAGGAGAACCTCGCGCATCTCACACCCGAGTTCTCCACCAACCGCATGCTGGCCGACTACGCCGAGAAGTACTACATGCCGGCCTTCCATCTTCAGAGCCGGCTGTGCGGCGAGGGCGTCCACGAGGCGACAGAGCTCGCCATCCAGATCCACCGCCTGCGGCAGTACTGGGGCAACGTGTCGATCGACGCCGTACACAGCGACACCGAGGCCGTCGTCGCCATCGGGCGGGACATCCATGTCCGAGCCGAGGTCACACTCGGCGCGCTCCGGCCGGACGAGCTCCGCGTGGAGATCTACCACGGCACCACCGACGCGGTCGGCGACCTCGCCCACACCGGGACCGAGGAGATGACCTGCACCGGGGGCGACGAGCAGCACGGACGCTTCACATTCGAGGGTCGCTTCTCGCCAACACGCTCCGGCAACGCCGGCTTCGCCGTCCGGATCGTGCCGCGAGACGACCGAGTGGTCGGCACCGCGATCCCCGGTCTCGTGACCTGGGACCGCGGCGAGATCCCGGCGTCCGCTGAGGTTCGTGAGCCGGTGCGAGCCGCTGGCTAGAGCAGACCAAGTCAACTCGTCTCGCCAGTCTCAGCGGTGGATCGACCGACTCCGCGACTTGGGTGCCAC
>JBCDJJ010000081.1:0-16552 GCA_038747915.1 Planctomycetota bacterium
CCGCGAGCGCAAGCGAGCGGCTCGTGGGGCGAGGGCGACGCCACGTGGCCGCCAGGGCCCACATGCTCGCAGCGGTGCAGGCCAAGAGCAGCTGATCGGCGCGCGCCTGACGCGCATCCCACAGCACCATGATGCACGTCCCCAGCAACGCGGCCGCGACGAACGCGGTCCGCGGCTCGAACAGACGCAGCCCGAGCCGCCACGTGAACACCACCGCGAGGATCGAGCAGAACACGCTGGCCACCCGGAACGCACCGATGTTGCCCGTGGGAAGCGCCGCGCCGAACCACGCCCGTCCGATGTCCCGCTCCGCCCGATCCAGCCCGAGCACACCCGCTGGGATGGCCTGCACCCAGTACACCAGCGGCGGCTTGTTGAGCCGGGGGCGGTCCTGGATCATCGGGACCGCGAGCGCCTCGATGACCTCGGCCGGCGAATCCGCCTCGCGGACACCTTCAACCATCTGCCGCGTGGCCTGTGCGAACCGCGACTCGTCGCGGTCGACCGGTGGCATGGTGAACAGCCCCGGTAGGTACGCCACGAGGCAGATGATCACCAGGGCCGCACCCGCGAGCGGTGAGCGGGCTGCCCGGCGGAATCGTCGGCCGGTGTGCGCACGCGATGGGTCGGCGTCGGTCACAATAGGTGAAGGTACTCGTGATGAGCGATCAGGCGAACAGCGACGCAATCTCGGAATTTCGGCGCACCGACATCGCACACGGGTGGCGGCTCGTGCTGTGGGCGCTGGGAATTGTTGGTGCGCTGTGCGCCCCCCTGCTGTTCGTCGATGGCCCGATCACCGGGGCATCATTGCGCCTGCGCGTATTTCTGCCCGGCGATGTGCAGCTCACTCTGCGGACGCTCCAACAGTTTGGAGATGTCGGCACGATGGCGATTGCGATCCTGCTGATCCTGTTTTTGGACCGCGACCGCGTACGGCGCACGCTCGACTGGGTGTGTGCGGCGGGCGTCGGACTTTTGATTTTTAACGGGATCAAGGTGGCAACAGGTCGGCTTCGCCCGATCGGCGAAGTGCTAGAGGTGATGGACGGGGCCGACTTCATGAACGCCGCCCTTCACTTTTTCGCGTGGGACAGCGCGCAGGCGTCGTTCGACTCACGTGGCTTTGCCTTTCCCTCCACGCACACTACCCACGCGTTCATCGCCGCCGTGTTCCTCACCGCGATGTACCCGAAGCTCCGGCCGCTCGTGTTCGGGTGGGCGGGGCTTGTCGGTGTGTGCCGGGTGCTCTTCGGTGCGCACTGGCCGAGTGATGTGGTCGCGGGCGCTGTGCTGGGGTATGTGTGGGCGCGGCTCGTGGTCGATGGGTACTGGGGGGTGCGGTTGGTCGACTGGGTGTGGCGGGCAGTGGTGGATCGACGCGCCACGCCGGCGCTGCCCGGTGTTCTTGAGCGCGAGCGTGCGCACCGGGCACGTCACACGGATCAGGCGGCCTGATCATGGGCCGGCGTGCCGTCATGTCCGAGCGGTTGATGGGGATGGACGATCGCGTCTGGCTCCGCCATGCCAACCCCTGGAGCGTGTACACCCGGCTCGTGACCGCCCCGTTGTCGTTCCTGGCGCTGTGGAGCTGGGTGTGGGTGGGGTGGTGGGCGTTGGTATTCGTGGGTGTCGCCGGGGTATGGGTGTGGCTCAACCCGCGCGTGTTCTCTCGCGTTCGCGATGACCGGAGCTGGGCCACGCGTGGCGTGTTCGGCGAGATGATCTGGCTCCGGAGGCGGGACACGCCAATCCCGACGCACCACGCCGACGTCGCGCGGGCCACACAGATCGCCTCGTTCGTGTTCATGGTGCCAGCGGTCTATGGCCTGATCGTGCAAGACTTCTGGGCGGCGTGCCTCGGATGGCACGGGTCGGTGCTCGCGAAAGTCTGGTTTGTCGATCGGATGGTGTGGCTCTACACAGATTGTGCGCACGAGCATGCGATGTTCGAGGAGTTCCTGACCACACCGGCGGCACCAAGGTGAGTCAGCCCCACGCGCCGTGCTTCTCGCCGGCGAGTACAAACCGGCCGGCGAGCGGGACCACACTCAGGTCGCACCACCCGAGTGTGAGCCGATGCTGAATGTCGCGGATCTCGGCACTCGTGAATCCCGCCTCGACGCTCACGCGGGCGTCGTGCTTGACCATCTCCGGGGCGCGCGCGGTCAGGAGACGAACGCCGAACCGGGAGATCGGCGCGCGCACCAGGTCGTTCCACACCAAGCCGGCGCTGACCAGCCGCTCCATGACCCGCAGCGCGGTCATTACCCGGATGTCCGAGAGGTGATGCAAGAACATGCCCGCGTGGGCATAGTGGAAGGACCGATCGCCGAAGCGGTCCGCTAGGGTCAAGGCGTCGGCCTGGACGAAAGTGATGCGGGCGTCGTCGATCGCAGCGGAGCCGAGCTCGGCGGTGACATGCTCGCGGGCAAGGTCGAGCGTGGTGGCGTGCGCATCGACCGCGGTGATGCGGAGATCGTGGCCCGCTGACTCAGCCCACCGCAGCGCCGCGACGGGGATGTCGGCGGAGCCGGTGCCGAGATCGATCAAAGAAATGCGTTTACCACCGGGCCACCGGGCCGACCACCCGGCGAGGCGAGAGACCAGGGCGGCGGATCCGCCCAGCCGACGGTTGACGAAACGGATGAACCCGAGCGAGCGGTCGAGCTCGTCGCGCGGGACATCGGGTTCGTCCATCAGCTCTGGCGTGATCACGCGCGGCATGGGTGGAGCGTAGGGGGAGTCGGATGGCCGGTGCGCGGGTGCCCTCGTACTCGGTGAAGGCGAGAACCAGGTGGATGGAGAGGGTGCCGGGTTCACCACCCGCTCGCCGGCTTCTCGCTGCGCGAGTCGCCGGGCACCCGTTGTGTGCGCGAGGTTCGGGGCAGCGGTTTAGGCTCGTGGTGTGAAGCGGCGGTTGATGAGCCGAGCGTGGGCGGAATGGCGGGTGTACTTCACACCGGTGTGTGTGCTGGTGGGCGTGTGGCTTGTCGGTGCGGACCAAGGGTGGCCGCGCGTGGATACCGGGCTGTACGCCGGGCTCAGCCGGTGGGCGTACGCGGGCGATCTGGCGCAGTGGTGGTTCTTGACGGGGCCGGAAGAGGATTACTTCAACAAGCCGCCACTCGTATTTTGGGGGCACGGGCTGGCGATGTGGGTGTGGCGGGCTGTTGACGGCGAGCCGACGATGTGGGTACTTCGGGTGCCGACGCTCATAATGGCGGTGGTGGCGCTCGTGGTGTTCACGGATGTGGTGCGGCGGGTGAGCGGGGCACGTGCGGCGCTGACCGCGGGGATCGTGCTGGCGACGACGCTCGAGTTCTTCCGGTTCACGAAGAACATCTCGCTGGACATGTGGGTGTGCGGGTGTGTGCTGGTGGGTGTGTGGGCTGCGGTGCGTGCGGGTCGAGGGATGCTCAATCCGGCCTCTCGCGAAGCGAGTGAACGGGCACCCAATGTCTGGGCGTGGATCATGGTCGGCGGGGTGGCGTTCGGTGCCGGGCTGATGGTGAAGCCGATGCTGGCGCTCGTGCCGTTGGTTCTGCTCGGCGTATGGGTGGGGTGGGTGCGCGGGTGGCGGCGCGGACTCTTTGAGACCATTGCGATGCTCGTGGTGGCGCTCGCGGTCGCGCTGCCCTGGCACGTATCGATGGCGCTGCGGTACGACGACTTTCTCGCGACCTACATCGGGGGGCAGGCGCTTGATCGGATCACGACCGATGCGCACGGCAGCCAACCGCCCTACTACTACCTCACCGAGCTGGTGACGTGGTACTGGCCGTGGCTCGTGCCCGCAGCGATCGGGATGGTGTGGGGCATGCGGCGGCTGGCCTCGAGGTCTGGCGTGGCCAGGGTGCCACTGGCGGCTCGCCCGCCAGTGCCGGACACCGATACGCACCCCACTGGTGGACACGCCACCAGTGACACCCATCTGCAGCGGTTCTTGGGCGATCGGGCGGCGCTCGCGCTTGCGCTCGTGTGGACGATCGGTTGGCTCGCGGCGCTCTCGATCAGCACGGACAAGGCGACGCGGTACGCGATCAGCATGTACGCGGGACTCGCGATCATCGCCGCGCTGTGGATGACGAAGGGAGCGCCGGTGTGGGTGCGACGCGGTGGCGGGCGGGCCGCGACGGTGTGGCTCGGGCCGGTCGCGCTGGCGGGCGGGATTGCCGCGGGGATCGTGGTGGCCGTGGTGCCGGTGCGAGTTCACCCGCCGATGCACGAAGGGTGGGCGGCACTCGTGGAACGGATCGACGCTGAACCCGAGATGTTGGATGAACTCGTGATCGCCGGGGACTGGCGGACGGCGGGCGGGACGTTGATGTGGCGCTACGGGGCGTGGCCGGGGCGGGTGGAGGAAGACGGACCGACGGATGGGATGGTGCTGGATACGGATGGAGTTGTGGATGCGAGCACAGGGCGTGTTCGTCTCGAACGCCACGGGTTTCGGTTGATCGAGACAACCATGCGCTGAGGACCTGTTCCGGCCCGGCACGGGCCGGTTCGCGCACTCAGAGCGGCCCGCCGCCTCGGACCATCTTGAGCACATCGGCGGGGTTGATCGTCTGGCTGGTCTGCTCGATCTGCGGGCGGTGGTGCTCGAAGACCTGCTTGCCCTGGGCGACCTCGCTCGTGAACAGGCTCTTGAGATCGATGGCAGAGAGGGTGCGCCCGCCGGCGTAGTACTGCTTCGCGACGCGTCCCAGCGCGTAGGTCGTGGCGAAGGTCATAAGCGAGCTGGTGGTCTGCTTGATGACCTTCTTGCCCATGCCGCCCATGGTCTTGCCGAGGACCTTCTTGCCGATCTTGCCGAACAGATCGCGGGCGAAGTTCTCGACGACTTGGCCGGTCATGCCGACACCAACCACGCCGATGAACTCTTTGATGTGCCCAGCATCAAGGTTCACGCCGTAGCGTTTGCCGACGCGGTAGACCATCTTGGTCTGGATGGGGATGATCGCGAGTGTGGCGAGGTTCTGGGGGAGCAGCTCGAGCGCCGCGTTGAGGATGGCGTACTTCAGCACCATGCGGTCGACCTCGGCGTCGACCGGGTTCGGCGCAGGGGTTGCAGCGGGCGGCGGTGCGGGTGCGGGCTCCGCTTCGAGCGGGATGGGCGCGACCGCGACCGAGTCGTCGGGCGCGGCGCCGAGCTCGCGGGCGACCTGCTCGTACTCGTCCTCGACGGTCGAGGCTTCGGCACCGGCGATGCCGAGATCAGCGGCGAGCTGCTTGAGGAACTCGCGCTCGGCCGGGGCGAGCACACCGTCGGCATCGCACACGGCGACAGCCATCTCGTAGGCGAGCGAACGGAGCTCGGACGTGTCGAGTTTGGCGGCCTCCGCTGTGGCGCTCGTCTTCTTGAGCATGACGCGTTGGTACACGCCGGCGTGGCTCGCGCCGTCGAGAGTTTCAAAAACGGCCTTGATGTGCTCGCGCTCGGCGTCGCCCTTGGAACCATCGGCGAAGGCCGCGAAGACGCACAGGGCAGCGATGGCATCGGCTTGGTCGGGTGTCATGGGAAAGATCCTCCGGCGAAGAAAATAGCAGGGTGAGAGGGGGCAGCGCAGCCAGGGATGACAACCCGGGTGCCCAGCTACTCGCGCACCGAGAAGCCGGATCGTGACGGTTCATCCTGGTTCTCGCCTGCAGCGAGTACCAGGGCACCCGGGTCGTGGGCAGCGCGGTCTACGATGTCGGCGTGATCGACGGCTCGCGCTGGGCTCATCTCGATGCGGAGAACGCGAAGCTCGGCGTGCCGCTGTCGATCGGACCGGTGGCGCTCACATCGAACCTGCTGCTGGCGCCGGTCGCGAAGTACTGCGATCTGGCGTGGCGGGTGACGTGCCGGGAGGTGTCCGGGGCCGCGGTCGGGCTGGCATGCACGGACCTCTTAAGCCCGCACGGGCTGCTACGCGGCAACGCGCAGTCGCTCGACCTCGCGGCCACCAACGAGGCGGACTCGCCCATCGGCATGCAGCTCTACGGCGGCGAGGCGGACATCCTCGCCGAGGGCGCTGTGTGGGCGGTGCGGCACGGGGCCGATGTGATCGACATCAACATGGGGTGCCCGGTCGACAAGGTGACGAAGAAGGACGGCGGGTCGAAGCTGCTGTGCGACCCGGCGCGGACGGTTGACATCGCGACGCGGATCGTCGAAGCGGTGGACCACGCGAGCGCGGGGCGGGTGCCGGTGACGGCGAAGGTGCGGCTCGGGTGGTCGTGCGATGCGATTGTGGCACCGGCGCTGGCTCGCCGACTCGAAGGCATCGGCATCGCGATGATCACCGTGCATGGACGGACGACCGAGCAGAAGTTCAAAGGCGAGGTCGACCTCGCGGGGATCCGCGAGGTGGTGGGCGCGGTCGAGCGGATCCCGGTGATCGGCAACGGCGATGTCACGCAGCCTGAGGATGTCGTCACGATGATGCGCACCACGGGGTGCGCGGGTGTGATGATCGGTCGGGGCAGCTTCTCACGGCCGTGGTTGTTCGAGCGGGGGTGGGCCGCGGAGCGGGGCGACGAGGTGCGCTCCGAGCCGACGCTCGAGGACAAGGTCGAGATCATCCGGCGTTACTTCGAGCTGATGTGCCGGTACCGCGACGAGCGGTACGCGATGGGGCACATCCGCCGACGGATCACCTGGTTCGGCAAGGCGATGGGGCCGTGCAAGCCGCTCAAGGAAGCGGTGCGGAACGCGGGCGGCGCGGGCGAGGTGCACCGGCTGCTCGACCGGTTCGCAGCGGGCGAACTGCGGGTGTTCGGACCGCGGGACAAAACCGCGACGCTCACCTGACCCGGATCACCCGATCGCCCCGGCGATCGAGCTGATCATCGCAACGCCCTGATTGTCGGCCGCAGCGGCGTAGTTCAGCATCTTCACGCGCTCACCGGGCACCAGCTTCATCGCGGCCACGAGCGGGCCAAGGCCCGTCCACCTGGACCAGTTGCCGTTCCAGGCGAAGGCGGTGAGCAGCTCGTCGGGTTTGCCTTCTTCAACAGCCTTCAGCATCTCACGGTCGTGGGTGACGACTTTGTCGCGGAAGGCCTTGGCTGCATCGTCATCGCCCGCGAAGCTCTGCTGGTCGCCGTAGCCGCGGCCGACATGTGAGAGCTCCGCGGCGGCGACGATCAGGGTGCGGCCACCCACGCGATCGATCGCGGTGCGCAGGGCGGCCACAAATGTCTCGAGCGGCATCCCGGCCTCGGTGGTCGGCTCTGCCCCGTTGGCGGTCATGTCGTACATGAGCGCGGCGAGGACTTTGGGGTACGCCGACGCGTCGGTGCTCTCGGGCAGTTCTGGCGGACCGAACGCGTGCTGGAGCCACGGGAGCTGGAACTCGACGGAGGGTTCGCGCTCGTGATCGAATCGTTCGGCGTAGTACCGCTCGGTGTCCGCGGGGCCCAGGGCCTCGCGGAGGGCGGTGTCGAGCTCGGTGTCGAAGCCGCAGGTGCCGAGCGGTGTGCGGTATCCCTTGTCGCACCCCACAACACCGGTGCCGCGGCCGTGATGGTTCACACCGAGGATCACGATGCGGTCCGGCGGATCGGCCACGCGCATGCGTCCGTACGCGTGGGCGTAGTTGAGCCACCCACGCTGATAGTCGGAGTGCGGCGCGATGATCGCACGTGGGAGTGCATCGAAGGACGGGTCGGTGACCGGTTCGAGGGCCTGGTTGCACCACGCCTCAAGCTGCGTGCGGAGCGCCGCGGGCGAGCGTTCCGCCTTGACCTCCTCACCCGGTTCATCCTCACCGGCTTGCTTGGCGGCGTGGGTGACGATCGCATCGGCGAAGTCGGCGGTCGGCCCGGGAGGCAGGACATCGGACGCGTCGAAGTCGTCGCGGAGTTTGGCGAGCAGCTCGTCGAAGCGTGGGCCTTCGAGGAGTCCGGCGCCGTCGAGCTGGGCGATGAGCTGCTGCGTGGCGTCGACGGTCAGGGCCTGGAGGGCGGGCTCGGGGGCGCCGGCGTCCTGAGCGCGGCCCGCGGCCTCCTCGACGATCTGATCCACCGTGTGGTCGCCGTCCATCGAGGGCAGCAAGAACTGCGCGACCGCGCCCGTGAAGACGACGCGTTCGGAGATCTGCTGAACATCGCGGATGCCGAGCACCGGCTGGCCGTTCGCCTCGGCCCTGAAGCCCTGGACGGGGCGGAGCTTGGGCTGGGTGTGGTGCGGCGAGGCGGGGTCGAACTCGGCCGGGGGTGGGGTCGACGGGTCGTCCATAGGGGATTCCGGTGCGATCGAGGTGGGGGACGGATGGCTTTGGAGTGTACGGGTGGACGCCAGCGGCCGCGGAGCTACCATCTTCGCTCGTTCGCGGTGGGTTGATCGCGGGCGCAGATCCATTTGGTGCGGCATTGTCGCCGCCTGTTGTCCCCGGCGCGGCCTTCCCCGCTGGGTGGAGTTCAGAACGATGTACGACCAACTTTCGCCGGGACAGTCCGTCCGCTGCACCATCACCAAGCGTCCGAACCGTCAGGACGTCGCGCAGACCATCGCGCGGCTCATGCGGCAGGATCCCGCGATCCGCAAGCGGCTTCGCAAGGCGCAGCAGCACCGCGAGCGGACCATGAAGTTCAAGACACGCGGCGGCCGCCCGTGGGCTCAGCGCGTCTCGCCCGCGAAGCACGCCGTTCCGAATCAGGGCGCGACATGGACGATGCCCTACATCCCGCATCTGGTCCCCGAGTTTCGCGCGGTGGCCGACCATCTGCAGGTGGAGCAGGCGTGAGCCGCTCTAGGAGCAGCATCGCGGGTGCCGCCACGATCTCGCTGCTCGCAGGACTCGGCGGGTGCGCCGAGGATGCCTCCGAGCCCGACCCGATGGTCACGGTCTCGTACAACACAAGCGGTGTCGTCGCGCAGTTGCCAACATCTTCGGGAGACCTTCAGGTCAGGCACGAGTTGATCCCGGATTTCCGCGAAACACTGAACCAGGATCCACCCGGCGGTATGCCCGCGATGACCATGCCCTTCCCGCTTGGCGAGGGTGTTTCGCTCGATGGGCTTCAACCGGGTGATCACGTCGAACTCACCTTCGATGTCGACTACCGATCGGAGGACGGTGCCATCGCGGGCTACCGGCTTTCCGAGATCCGTGAGGTGTCGGCTCCTCAGGCCGAGCCCATCGCCGAGTTGCCCGCAGTCGTCGAGATCCCCGAACTCACGATGGAAGAGCAGACCGCGCTCGATGCCGACCTCGATGTGCTCACACGCGAGGTCGAGGCCTTTGTACAGCACACTCAGTCGGCGTCCGAGCCACTCGGTGCCATCGGAGAGGGTGCCGCGGTCGACCCATGGGGACAGCCCTATCGGGTGACCGTGATCGATGAAGAGAGCGTCATTGTCGTCTCGGCCGGCCCGGATCGGACGTTCGACACCGCGGACGATATCGCGGAACTCATCCAGGTCGACCACGATCAAGACGGTCGCGACTGATACCGCGGCGGGGTGCTAGGCTCCCGGCTCGTTCCACGTTGTCGACCACAGCCACACCGAGGATATTCGCGATGCACGTCTTCGAGGCGATCAACGAGCGCCGCGCCGTCAAGCACTACGACACCGAGCACCGCATGAGCGAGCAGGAGATCACCGACCTGCTCACGCTTGCGATCCAGAGCCCGACGAGCTTCAACATTCAGCACTGGCGGTTCGTCGTGGTGCAGGACCCCGAGCTGCGCGCCCAGATCCGTGCAGCCGGCTTCGACCAGGCGCAGATCACCGACGCCTCGGTGCTGATCGTCATGACCGCCGATGTGCAGGCCTGGCAGAAGAGCCCGGGGCGGTACTGGGCGAACGCGCCGAAGGATGTGGCCGAGCTCCTCGTCGGGTGGATGGGTCCGTTCCACGAGGGCAAGGCCGAGCTCCAGCGTGACGAGGCGATGCGGTCGATCGGCATGGCGATGCAGACGATCATGCTCGCTGCCAAGGGCATGGGCTACGACTCGTGCCCGATGATCGGCTTCGAGCACGACAAGGTGGCGGGGCTGATCAACCTGCCGCAGGACCATTGCGTCGGCCCGATGATCGCGATCGGCAAGAAGACGAAGGACCCATGGCCGAAGCCCGGGCAGTTGCCGCTGAGCGAGGTGGTGGTGAAGAACCGCTTCGGCTGATCAACCGGCCTTCGCCACGGTGCTCACGGGCTCGTACCCGAGTTCGAGCATGAGCGGCGCACCGATCGACTCGAACGCGGCGACGGCCTCGGCGTCCAGCTCATCGTGCCAATCGCCGGCCACGCCCTTGCGGAAGAACGAGTTATCGTCGGCCTCGCCGCGCGTGCGGCCGCGAGACAGCTTCTCGAACGACGCGGCCTGGATGCAGGTCTCGACGGCCCCGCGCGAGTTATCGACACCCAGGAAAGACAGCAGGCTCTCGACGGTCGACTCCGGGTGTTCGAGCATCGTCTCGTACCGAACTTCTCGATACTGCTGGGCGTGCGGCTGCCCCCATGCACGTGCTTTCGAGATGTATGGCACCCAGTGATGCTCGGCGAAGTACTTCGCGTACACCGCGCGCGAGGGGAATCGCCGCTCGTGATCGAGCGGATTGTCACGCTTGTTGTGGTACCAGCCCGAGACCACGCAGTCGCGACCATCGCGGATGATGTGGATGACACGGCACCCTGGGAAGAGCTGGCTCAGCGCGGGTAAGGCATAGGCGTGCTGCGGGGTTTTTTCACCGATCGCACGGAGTGTTGACATCTCATCACCGGCCCACTTCGCAAAAAGAAGACCCGAGACCAGACGAACCACATCGGGCGCATCGGCGTTGTCGAGCTTGGTGGGAGCCGGCGCGTTGATCTTCCCGCTCCACTCCCGCACCAGGGCGACACCCATCGGGAGCAGCACGTTGCACAGCTGGTGCTCGCCCCGACACACCACCTCCGGGTGGGCGTTGAGGAGCCGCTGGAGCCACGTCGTGCCCGACTTCTGACACCCAACCACGAAGAAAATCGTCCGATCAAGGGCCTCGGCGGTTCGTCGGGCGGTCTCGGCCGGTGAGCGAGTGGACATTCCGTAGACATCGGGTCTTCGCGAGCGGAGCGCTCAGTCGACCATCGTCGATACACTCGCGCCATGATCCAATCACTGCGCCAAACGGCAATCATCGCGCTCGGCGTGCTCCTGCTCGGCGGCGTCCCACTCGGGTGCGCCTCGGCCCGGATCGCCCTCGCCGAGCGGTTCGGGTACGAGAAGCGGGAGCAGCTCGTCGACTCGGTCGAGGAGGCCCGCGACGAGCAGGAAGAGGCCAAAGAACAGTTCGCGACCGCTCTGGAAGCCTTCACCGCTGTCACGGGCTACGAGGGCGGGAATCTCGAGTCGATCTACGAGCGGCTCGACCGCGAACACCGGCGCAGCGAGTCCCGGGCGAAGGCCGTGCGTGAGCGCATCGATTCGGTCGAGCGGGTCGGTAACGCCCTCTTCACCGAGTGGGAACGGGAACTCGACCAGTACACGAACGTCTCGCTCCGCTCGGCGAGTGAGCAACAACTCGTCGAGACACGAGGGCGGTACACCGAGCTGGTCGGCGCAATGCGCCGCGCCGCCTCCAAGATGGACCCGGTGCTCGCGGCGCTGAACGATCAGGTGCTGTTTTTGAAGCACAATCTCAACGCGCGGGCCGTGGCATCACTCGAAGGGAATCTGGCGGTGCTGGAGTCTGACGTTGCCCAGCTGATCGCTGAGATGGAGGCCTCGATCGCGGAGGCCGATGCCTTCATCTCCGAACTCACCGCGAGCGGCTGACGCGACGGGTGCAGAAGCCGAGCGCGAGCACCGCGAGCGCGGTCGTGCCTGGGGTCGGCACCTCGGCACCAACAACCTCACCAAAGATCCGTACCGCGACATCGCTCGACCCGATGGGTACGAGCGCGAACCGGCCAAAGTTCGAGAATGCCCCCCACGCCGCGACGTCGAACCGCAGGCGACCGGTGAGCTCCATGTCGGGACCGCTCGCAAGGTGCGTGGATGTGCCCGCCTTCTTCACACCGGCGAAGAGGACGTTACGGACGTTGTCATCATCGGTGAGTGCGAGGGCGAACTTCTCGCCCGTCCCAGCCAGCTCGGAGCCGTACCCGCCACCCGGGCCCTCGGCATCGCGCCAGACCGCGAACTCGATCTGGTCGATCCGGATCGAGGACCCCTCCTGCACATCGAGCGTGAACGAGAACGAGTGACGGGCGAAGAGGGCACCGGAGAGATTCGACGGGCCGGCCCAGTGCGACGCCGCGACCCACTCGTCGCCCTCAAGCTCAGCGAGTCCGGCGCCGGCGGTGATCGGGGTCGCCTGCAGCGACGCATCGAGCGAAGAAATGCCCGTGACACCGGTGAGGCCTGAGACGGACCACTGCGCGAGCAGCGATCCGGCCGCTGGCGACGCCCAGGCGATCAGGGCGATCGCTGACGCACCCAGGGATGTGGATCGATGGAACATGCTCGGTCCTCCAACGGGTGGAACATCCACCAGTGGGATCGACCGAGGCCCGGAGGGGGCGCAAGGACTGCCGACCGAGGAGGCCGCTCGGAGGTCGGGTTGCACCGGTCGGGCGCTGCTCGGCCCCCGCCCCCGCGAGGGGGATGGTCTTAGAACCACCGTATCTTGCCGTCGATGCTCGTCCGGGCGATTGTGGATTCCTCCTTCGTGCGAGACGCTCAGCACCACATGGGCCCTGCTTATCGGCACTACGGAGCCGCGTGACCGAGATTCCTTGGTGCCTGTTCTGTGCTGAATCGCCTGTGCAACGTGCATCACCGACGGCGCGCGCTCGCCGCGTGACCGGCCGGGTGAGTAAGACAGACTGGTATGCTCCGCCCTGGTCTTTGGTGGAGGATCGAGCGATGAAGCGTTGGTGTAGTCGGGTTGTCGTGTGGACGGTGGTCGGCGCCTTGGCCCTGCTTGGTGTCCAGGTCTCCGCTCAGCAGAACGAGCCGCAAACAAGCACAGCAGCGACGCCGCTTGACGAGCGGCTCGAGGAGATGATCGCCTTCGTCCGCGATCAGCCTCCAGTGCATGAGCGCGAAGCACCGTGGACCGTGCCGGTGCGCGAGCTCCAGCTCGAGCTCCAGCCGCTGCGGACCGAGCAGATCCAGGAACGTCTGGAACTGTGGCTCGAGATGCTGCAGCAAGAGATCCGCCGGCGCATCCGGATGGATATCGCCACGGACAACGCGAGCGCTGCCGACAGCGAAACGGCGTCAGCGGACGCCGCTGCACTCTCCAACGCCTCGGATCAGCAGCAGTTGGTCGTTGACGCCATCGTCGCTCGAACAAACGCCATCATCGAGATCCTAAAAGCGCGCGGCGAAGACACGTCCACCCAAGAGGCGTACATCCGGCAAGCACAGAATAAGACGTTGAACTGGAGCAACCCCACGGTGCTTCTCGCACAGCTTCAGACCACAGCGCGTAACTGGTTCACGGATCCCGCGGGTGGCCCTGCCATTGGCCTCGCGATCCTGAAGGCCCTGGGTGTGCTGCTGGCATTCTGGGTGCTCTCCCGGATCCTCGGTGGTGCCGCTCGAAGTGCGGTGAAGCGGGTCCCGAAAGCTTCGTCGCTGCTCCAGAACTTCATTGTGGGTGGCGTCACGCGACTCACGATGGTCATCGGTCTGGTCGTCGCGGTCAGCATGCTGGGGATCGACATCTCGCCGCTCGTCGCCGCCATCGCTGCAGCCGGTCTGGTCATCGGTCTCGCGCTGCAGGGCACGCTCAGCAACTTCGCCTCCGGCATCCTTATCCTGATCTACCGGCCGTACGACGTCGGCGATGTGATCGACGGCGGTGGCGTGTTCGGCAAGGTCGAGGCCATGAATCTCGTCTCCACCAAAGTCGTCACGTTCGACAACCAAGAGATGTTCGTCCCCAATAACCAGATCTGGAATGGCGTGATCACCAATGTCACCGGGCGCGACACCCGCCGCGTCGACATGACCTTCGGCATCGGCTACACCGACGACATCGCCAAGGCCCAGGCGATCATCCAAGAGATCGTGAACGCGCACCCCATGGTGCTCGCCGACCCGGCGCCGGTCATCAAACTCAACGAGCTCGGCGACAGTTCGGTGAACTTCGTCGTCCGACCGTGGTCGAAGACGAGCGACTACTGGGATGTGTACTGGGATGTGACACGGGCTGTAAAAGAACGCTTCGACGCCGAGGGCGTCTCGATCCCATTCCCCCAGCAGGACATGCACCTTCCCGGGCCGATCGAGGTCAAGCTCGCCGCGGGGCTGCTCGGCAGCGCGTCGAACGCCGCGGAGCCGAAGCCGGCCCCGCCGACGGTCGGTGCGGCCTCCGGCCCATCGAGCGAACCCGGCCCCGCGGGCGACGGCGACTGAGACCCGGCGCCCCGTCGGTGTGCCGATATGATCGTCGCCCTTCATCCACCGCCCCGAGAGCGATCGTGCGCTCGCGGGGCCGATGAGCCACACCGGTCGAGGAGCGTGCACCATGGCAGGGCATCGGGTCACACTGATCGAGGGCGATGGCATCGGGCCAGAGGTCGCCGGAGCTGCACGCCGCGTGATCGAGGCGGCGGGGGTCAACATCGACTGGCAGCCGGCCGTCGCCGGGGCCGAGGTGTTCAAGAAAGGCATCGCCTCGGGCGTGCCGCAGGAGACGATCGACTCCGTCGCTGACACCAAGGTGGCGCTCAAGGGCCCGCTCGAGACCCCGGTCGGCTACGGCGAGAAGTCGGCCAACGTCACGCTCCGCAAGCTGTTCGAGCTGTACGGCAACACACGGCCGTGCCGCGAGCTACCGGGCATCCCCGCGGTGTTCGCGGGTCGCAAGATCGATCTGGTCGTCGTCCGCGAGAACGTGGAAGACCTCTACGCCGGCATCGAGCACATGCAGACGCCGGGCGTCGCGCAGTGCCTCAAGCTCATCTCGCGGAAGGGGTGCGAGAAGATCGTGCGGCTGGCCTTCGAGATCGCGATCGCCGAGGGCCGCAAGCGGGTGACGTGCGCCACGAAGGCGAACATCATGAAGCTGACCGAGGGACTGCTCAAGCGGACCTTCGAGGACATTGCGCCGGAGTACGAGCGGTCTCACGGCATCGAGGCCGACCACATCATCATCGACAACCTCGCGCACCAGCTCGTCCGCGTGCCCGAGACGTTCGACGTGATCGTCACCACGAACATGAACGGCGACATCGTGAGCGACCTGACCTCGGGCCTCACCGGTGGCCTCGGGCTCGCGCCATCGGCGAACATCGGCAACGACGTGGTGATGTTCGAGGCGGTACACGGGTCGGCTCCCACCATCGCCGGCAAGGACATCGCCAACCCGACCGCGCTTATTCTGAGTTCGTGCATGATGCTGCGGCACTTCGGCGAGTTCGAGGCGGCCGAGAAGATCGAGCGGGCGATCTACTGCACACTCGAGCAGGGCCGCGTGCTGACCGTCGATATCGCGGGCGATGTGGCCGGCGGTGTGGGCCCCGCGAGCACCACGCAGTACACCGATGCGATCATCGGCAACCTCGGCGAGCCCTCGCGGACGTACGAGCCGCGCGCCTACAAGCCCATCACACTCCCGAAGCTCGACCCGCGGCCCGATTTCGTGCGCACGGACCAGTGGACCGTCATCGGGTGCGACCTGTTCATCGAGAGCCCGCTCGGCGCGAAGGAACTCGGTGACTCGCTCGTCGGGCTCGCCGAGGGCACGCCGCTCAAGCTGAAGATGATCTCCAACCGCGGCACGAAGGTGTACCCGGTGGTTGCGGGGGGCGCGACCGATTGCGTGGACCACTGGCGCTGCCGGTTCGTCGCGCGCGAGGGTGACTTCGATCAGCCCTTCGCTGTGAACGACGAGATGATCCTGTCGCTCGTGCAGAAGGTCCAGGCCAAGCACACGTGGATGCACATCGAGAAACTGCCGGTGGTGGACGGCGAGGCGGGGTACACCAAGGCGCAGGGAGAGGATTGATCGGGCCGGTCAGATCCCCGTCGGGCACGCCGCCCGGCCGTTTTTTTCGTTGTACTTCTGGTGGTACTCCTCGGCTCGCCAGAACGGGCCGGCCTCTGCCACCTCGGTGACGATCGGGCGGCCCCATCGCCCGGTGCCGTCGATCGCTGCGATCTTCGAAGCGGTCGCCTCCCGCTGCGCATCGGTCGACCAGTAGACCGCCGAGCGGTACTGCGTACCGACATCGGGCCCTTGACGGTCTTTGAGTGTCGGGTTGTGCATCTCGAAGAACGCGGTCAGTAGGTCATCGATCGAGACGGTGGCCGGGTCGTAGTCGACCTTCACCACCTCGGTGTGCCCGGTAGCCCCGGTGCAGACCTCCTGATAGGTCGGGTGCTCGGTGGTGCCGTCGGCGTAGCCGACCTCGGTGCTGCGCACGCCGGGGAGGGCATCGAAGCGTTGCTGAACGCCCCAGAAGCACCCGGCGCCGAACATGACGGTCTCGGTGGTGGAGTCGGTGGTGGTCATGCCGAACGGTAGGCCAGCTCTCGGTGGCGGGGGGCTACAGGCGCACGGGGCCAGGGGGCGCGGGTAACGGGGGCGGGTGACGACCCCCAGGAGGGTGTATAAACCCCC
>JBCDJJ010000082.1:0-16447 GCA_038747915.1 Planctomycetota bacterium
GCGAGACGCTCCCACTACGAGGGCATGGAACTCGATGATGCAAGAGGCTCGAATCCATGCATCGCGCGAGTCGGTGCCGTGGTCTGGAGGATGCCGCAGGCATCCGAGGGTCACGCCACGACGATCGCATCTGGCCTCCGCTCCGCCCAGAGCACAGCGCCGCGCGTCGCTACAGTTTGATCCATGCCCCGCACACGCATCAAAGTCTGTGGTCTGCGAGACGAAGAGACAGCATTCGCTGCGGTCGAAGCCGGCGCCGATGCCCTCGGTTTCGTCTTTGCAGCGGGATCTCCGAGGCTCATCGATCCCGACGACGCCGGCGACATCGCCCTCTCGCTGCCGCCGTTCGTGACCTCAGTGGCCCTCTTCGCCGGTGTGAAGGAAAAACGCATCGCCGAGACCATCGAGGAGCACCCGTACTTCGACATGATCCAGCTCCACGGCGATGAGGCAGAACCGACTGTCCGGGCCTGCGGTGATCTTGGCATGGACCTCATCAAGGCCATCCGCTTCAACGAGAACACCGAAGCGGAACTCCATCGGTGGAACCGCTTCGAAGAACTCGACGCGATCCTCGTCGACGGCTCCGCGGGTGGCGCGGGCGAGCCGTTTGATTGGGAGGCCTTTGCTGAGGTGGCCGAAGCGAGTGACCACCCGATCATCATCGCTGGCGGCCTGACGCCGGAGAACGTCGGCGAGGCGATCACCGTGATCCGCCCATACGGGGTGGATGTGTCGAGTGGTGTCGAGCACACACGCGGTGTCAAAGATGTCGGCCTCATCGCCGAGTTCTGCGCCGCGGTGCAGGAGGTCGATCGCTCGTTCGACGAGTGATGCCCTGTGCCAAGAAAACGCGGAATACTCGTTATCCCCGATCTATCGATAGGGAATCATGAGTTGCGCAAACAATGTCACGTTCTCGACTTGGTATTTCCTAGCGGGAGAATGGTTGAAAGACTTGGGGTTTTCCGCGATTGTCTATGGCGCGTTTTCAAGATCGTGCCGATTCCAGAACGTGGCTCACCAAGTTCCGATGCGAGAAACTCAAATGGCCCAGCAGCGTGTTCGAGTTGACCCGTCCGCCTTCACCCAGACGATCGAGAGCACCGCGTCCTCTCGCCGTGACAAGCAAGATCGTCGACCAACCGTGTGCTGCCACCCGGTGCGCCCCGCCTCGCTCCACGACGAGGCCGCGAGCAGCACGGTCATGACCGATGCGCTCGGTGCGATCAGCGAACCGATTTCCTGAAGCGTGAGCGCGGTCGCGCCTACCTGACCTAGCGCTTCCGCTTTTTGTACCGCTTCTTCGGGCTGCTCGAGCGCGTCGACTTCTTGCCGCCGAGCCCCGGCAGACCGGGCATCCCCATCGCATCCATCGCGCCGGCAGCCTGCATCTGTCGGGCTGCATCGATCTTTCCGCGCATCCCCATCCCAGCCATCGCCTGGCTCATCTTCGAGACCGCCTGAAACTGCTTCACCAGGCCGCTGACCTGCTCCACGGTCTGGCCGCTCCCCGCAGCCACGCGCCTCCGCCGCGGCATGTTGAGCGTCTTGACATCTGCCCGCTCACCCGGCGTCATCGAGTGCACGATGCCCTCGATCCGGTCGAGTTGCTTCTCCTCGATCTGCACATCTTTCAGCATCTGCCCCACGCCGGGCATGAGGCCGAGCAACTGCTTCATCGGACCCATCTTCCGGAGCGACCGCATCTGCTTCAGGAAGTCGTCCATCGTGAACTCGCCCTTCGCCATCTTCTCAGCGAGGGCCTCCGCCTCCTCCTCGCTCACCTGTTCCTGGGCCTTCTCGACTAGCGAGACCACGTCCCCCATGCCAAGAATCCTGCCCGCGATCCGTTCCGCGTGGAACTCCTCGAGATCGCCGAACGCCTCGCCCGTCCCGATGAACCGGATCGGTGCGCCCGTCACCCGACGCACCGTCAGGGCTGCCCCGCCGCGTGTGTCCGAATCGAACTTGCTCAAGATCGCGCCGTCGATCGCGAGCCGCTCATGGAAGGCCTTCGCCGAGTTCACCGCGTCCTGCCCTGTCATGGCATCGACCACGAGGAACACCTGATGCGGCTGCACGGTCCGCTTCACCGCCTCGAGCTCGCGCATGAGCTCGTCATTCACGTGAAGCCGCCCCGCCGTGTCCAGGATGAGCGTGTCGACGCCCTCGGCGAGCGCTTTCTTGTACCCCGCGCGGCACACATCAACCGCCACGCCCACCCGCTCGCCGTACGCACCCACCTTGTCGGGCTCGGCGTAGAAATGCACCGCCGCCTCGCCGGGTACCTCCTCGCGCACGCGCCCGGCGACGATCTCGAGCTGCTCGACCGCAGCAGGCCGCTGCAGGTCGGCCGCCACGAGCATGGTCGACCGCCCGCGCTTGTGCAGGTAGGCCGCGAGCTTGCCGCATGTCGTCGTTTTTCCGCTCCCCTGCAGCCCGCACATCATGATCACCGTGGGCGGCGGGCTCACCCGCGGCACGCCCGGCGTGAATTCTTCACCCGCGGACATCAGATCGATCAACCGGTCGTTGACGATCTTGATCATCTGCTGACCGGGCTTCAGGCTCTTGGTGACCTCCTGCCCCACCGCATCGCCGACCACCTGCTCACAGAAGTCGCTCGCGATCTCGTAGTGGACATCCGCTTCCAGCAGCGCCGTGCGCACATCGGCCATCGCCTCGCGGACGTTGTCCTCCGAGATCTTGCCGCGCCCGGACAGCTTGCGGAACGCGTTGTTGAACCCATCGGAAAGGCGGTCGAACATGCCGAGAGCCCTGCGGTGCGGGCCGAGAGTCTACGCGCCCGCGCCGCGGTACAACCCGGGTGTGGCGTTCCTTCCCGATGGATCAACTGTGTCGGCACTCGCCGGACTCGCGAGTCTTGTGGTCCCGCTGGCCGCCGGGGTGGCGCTCGATGCGCTCGCCTACCGCGGGATCGTGGCTCATCACCGGTGGGGGGCCTCGGTCGCTGCAAACGCCGGTGCGGTTCTGGCGATCGCGCTCGCCTTTCCCGCCATCGAAGCCGGGTGGGCGGCCCTGCCCGGCGTCGTCCTCGATCAGCCGTTCCACCGGTGGTACGCCAGACAGAAACTGGCGCCCTGGGAGGGCCCGGCCCTCGTCGCCGGGCTGGCCATCACCGGCGCAGCAGCGGAGTGGCTCGTGCTGACCCTCGGATTCCGCGGCCGATGGGGCCCGCGCCGCGTGGCGCTCGTGATCCTCTCGAACACCGCGACGCTGCTCACCGTCGCCTGGTGGGCACGGTGGATCGCCCCTTCTCCGTGATCCGTCACCGCGACAACGACCGTTCAAGTTGCACCGGGCGGCTTGCCCGATAACAGTGATCCCCTCGGCGCTCACCGCGCCGTCACATCCCGAAGGAGTCGCCCTCCATGACCGTCCCGATGCCCGCTGCCCCGACCCTCCGCCGAGCGCTCCCCTCGACGCGAGAGTCCATCACTCACAAGTTCGCTGTCGGCGGGCACGAGGGCTACCTCACCATTGGGCTTCACGAGGATGGTGCACCTGGTGAGATCTTCCTCAAAATGTCAAAGGAAGGCTCCACGCTCAGCGGTATGTGCCAGGCCTTCTGCCGCGCCTTCAGCCTGAGCCTGCAGTACGGCCTGCCACTCCGCGAAGCCACCGCCCGATTCCGCGGCATGCGCTTCGATCCGATGGGCCAGACCTCCAACCCTGACATCCCCGAGGCGAGCAGCATCGTCGACTACATCGCCCTTTTTCTCGAGCACGAGTTCGGCTGAACCCTCTCGCACCGGCCGATGCTCACAGGTCGATCCTGGTCGGCGACACGGTGAGCGTTAGGACGGGGCGGACGACGTCTAACGCCTGATCGGTCGCTGCCGGGGCGTCTTTGAGCCCGCGGCGGCCCGTCGACCGCCGCGCGAGCCGCTCCACGACACCGACCGGCGACTCCGCGTCGCACACCGACAGATCAGCCCGCACAAGCACCAGCCGTGTCCCACTCGCTGGGTCGAGCAGCGTCCGATGGTCTGCTGCCACATCGCGCAGCTCGGTCGCGATCGGCGCCAGCATCCGGCTCACCTCGGCACCGTCGCACACCTCGGCGTCTGTCGAGAGCGCCGCTAACGCCGCTTCGAGCCGCGACGCGGGCTCGGTGAACCACCCTCGCGCCTCCATCAGCACCTCTGCATCCGGAGACCGGAGCGACGGCAGTAGCACACGGCTGAACGGCTTCGCCCGCGCCTCAGCGGACTGCTGAGCAAGCCCGCCGCCAGAAGACCGCGCCATCGGCACACCCCACGCCGCGGCGCACGCCGAGAGTGCCCCATCGATCGGTAGGCAGATCCCGGGATGTACCCCGCCCCGGATCACATCACGCACGAAGGCCTCAATGTCCACCGAGCCATCGCGTACCAGTGTCCGCCCCGCCTCGGTGGGCACCGGCGCGCCGCTCCGCATCAACCGCTCGCTCTCGATTCGAGCCGCGTCGGCCAGCGCGTCGTCCGACCCCACGATGCCCTCACCGAGCAGCGGCCATGCCCACGCCCATGCTTCGAGGAGCTCCCCCAGGCGATCGCGCTCCGGCCCCGACAGTCCGTCCGCATCGGCGCGCGGCACGAGCGTCACCACACGTGACCACAGCAGGCAGGCCACCACCGCCGCTGGTCCACCAGGAGCAAATTCGTACGGAGAGACAATCAGCGGCACACGCCGAGGGTACGGGCCGACTCACCCACGCAGCAGATCTCGAGCGAGATCGAGCAAGGCCCGCTCATTCCCGTGGCCGTGCGGCAGCAACGCGTCCAGTTCGGACGCTCGGACACCGATCCGAGCGGCGCAGTGTCCGAGCAGTCGCACGTGGGCGACCCGGGCATCCCGAGCCCGCGAGGCGCCCGCAATACCCGTCCGTGATCCGAACATGTTTGAGCGCCGTCGAGGCACGATGATCCACCCCGGCCAGATGGCCGTTCATCGCCGATCGGACAAGATGGTCGGATCCACCACGATCCGAGGACACCGAACCACCCGCCCGGCTCTCCAGCCGGGCGTGTGGCCTATGCAAGACGCCCAAAGGCGTAAGACGCAACCTGGACAAGTGTCAAGCGGCCCTCCCCATTCACGAACCATCCAGATCGCGCAAGAAAAGTACCCGGCTCGGGTTGGCGAGGAACGAACAGCTATTTTCTCTATCTTTGCCCACTTTACGGGATGGGGATGGGGATGGAATCTGGATATCTTGTCGTTCGGTGGGCTGGTCGTTTTCGGCCAGTGGGTTCCCGCACCAGGCGTGCCCGATCAAGGGTTCTCTCTTTCACGCCTGATGCATCAACGTGTCATGCACCGCCCCCGCGGCGGAAGGAACTGGTGAGATGCGCTCCCTGGATCTCAGGCACTCGATCGTGTCCACACTCGCGGATCGCTACTACGACCGCGTGCTTTGTTTCGCGCGTCAGCTCGCGGAGCCCGACGTTGCGGAAGACGTCACACAAGAGGTCTTCCTGCGACTCAGCAAGCTCCAAGGTCTCGAAGACCGCGATATCTCCGTCAGTTACCTCCTCAAGATCGCACACAACCTTGTGCGTGCACGCCACCGCCGGCTTGCCCAACGGGTGGGGGCCCGGGATCAGGTGCGCGCGAGGGCTGCGAGCGTAGTCGAGTCCAAGCTCGCCGGCGAGCACGATGTCGA
This sequence comes from Planctomycetota bacterium, assembly GCA_038747915.1. Taxonomy (GTDB): domain Bacteria; phylum Planctomycetota; class Phycisphaerae; order Phycisphaerales; family UBA1924; genus JBCDAP01. The sequence continues at coordinate 5,672 of JBCDJJ010000082.1, forward strand.
ACGCGACCACCGGCTCCGAGAACTCATGACCCGGTTGAGCGAGCACGAGCAGCAGGCCATCCATCTCACCGTCTGCTGCGGGCTCTCGCTCCGCGAGGCCAGCGAGGCCCTGGGCGTCCGGATCACGACGATCACCAACTGGAAATACCGCGGCCTGCAGAAGCTCGCCGAGCTGTCCTCAGCGGTCGCTGCGTGATCGGACGCCAGGCGGAGGCTCCTGCCCGCGTGCCCGGGTCGAATCATCCTTCCATGACCGGCGATTTTCTGTCGGCTCTTCGCACCGATGGGGGTAGAGTAGGTCCGGCTCGAGCCGACGCGGTCGGGTCGTGGCCGGTCTATGCGGATGCTGGCGACGCGAGAGGTTCTGGAGGCAACACGCTGTGCGACGGGTCCCCGTGCTGATCGTCGAGGACGAGCCCGATATCGCGGGCCTTATGCAATTCCATTTCGAGCGTGAGGGCTTCACGACCACGCTGGCCGCTTCGGGAAGTGAAGCGCTCTCCTGCGTGGAGTCCCAGGCCCCGGGCCTGATCATCCTCGACATCATGCTGCCCGATGTCGATGGGCTCGAGGTCTGCCGCAAGCTCAAACGCGACGCCGGGACCCGCGAGATCCCGATCGTCATGGTCAGCGCCCGAGGCGAAGAGTCCGACATCGTCGTCGGCCTCGAGCTCGGCGCCGAGGACTACGTCACCAAGCCATTCAGCCCGCGCGTGCTGCTCGCTCGCACCAAGGCTGTCCTCCGCCGCCACGACACCGAGACGACCAGCCAGATCCTCCTTTGCGATGGCGAGATCTCCATCGATCCCGAGCGTCACGCCGCCTTTGTCCGTGGCGAGCAGCTCGACCTTACCCTCACCCAGTACCGTCTGTTGCACTTCCTCGCGTCGCGCCCGGGCTTCGTGCGCACCCGCGACCAGATCGTCGGCGCGGTCCGCGGGGAGGACGCGGTGCTGTCGAGCCGTGCCATCGACGTCCACGTTGCGGCCCTCCGCCAGAAACTCGGCGAGTTCGGCGCTGTGATCGAAACGGTCCGCGGCGTCGGCTATCGGATCGCGGAGCGAGCGCCGTCGGCGGCCCCCGCGAAGTCCTGATGACCACACCGCCCGCTCGCGCTTTCTCACCCCGCACGCTGCCGGTGTGGCTGCGCGTGGGTGTGGTGCTGATCACCGCGCAGGCGGTCATGCTGCTCGGTCTGGGGTGGTACAGCGCCCACCGCATGATCGTGGTCTCCGACACGCAGGAGCAGCGGGTGCTCAACGAGCAGCTCCTGAAACGCCAGACGGTCTATGCCCCGCTCTGGCGTGCCGGCGGGCATCAGGAGCTCGAGGAGATGCTCGGTGCCGATGCGGCGCTCCTCGGTGGGCGCATGGTCCTGATCGACCAGGACGCCGAGCGGGTGATTTTCGACACCTCCGGCGGGCGCCCGCTCCCCGTCCCGCTCGATGAACTCGTGCTGGACCCCGACGCCAGGCAGATCGATGGGTGGCCGGCGCACCGCTCCGCCCGGGAGCGATGGCTCGCGGTCGGCCGGCCGCTGGTTGGGGACACCGGACCCACGCTGTGGATCTTTCATCCGGTCTCGAATCTCCGTGCGGCGATCGAGCTGCTCAAGTGGGAGCTCACATCCGCGGCCCTGGCCACACTGCTGCTCCTCGGCATGCTCGCCGGCGTTGTGCTCAAGCTGGTGAGCCGCACCATCGACCGGCTCGCCCGCGGCGCTGCCCAGTTCGCGAAAGGGCAGCTCGCCCTCCGCATCACCCCGCCCCCTGGCCGCGAACTCATCGAGCTCACGAACGCGCTCAACGACATGGCCGAGCAGCTCGATCGACGCCTGACTCAGCTCGATGCGCAGCGGAGCCAGCAGGAAGCCGTTCTCCAGTCCATGCAGGGCGGGCTCATCGCGGTCGATCACCACCGCCGCATCGTCTCTCTCAACCGCACCGCCCAGCGGCTGCTCGAACTGCGGTCGGGCGTGATCGGCACACCCATCGAAGAAGTCGCGCGCCGGCCCGCGATCGTCCGTTTCATCGCCGATGTCCTCGCCGAGCGCCGCTCGTTGACCCGTCAGCTCGAGGTCCCAGGCGAGCCGCCGATCACCATCCGCGCCACCGGCAGCCCGCTCGGCGCACCGGATGGTGGGCCCGCGGGTGCCATCGTCCTCATCACCGACATCACGGAGATCAAACGTCTCGAGTCGATGCGGTCCGACTTCGCGGCCAACGTCTCGCACGAGCTCCGCACACCCATCACCAACATTAAGGGTTACGTCGAGACCCTCCTCGAACTCGAAACGCCCGACGCCGAGACGAACGACAAGTTCCTGAAGATCATCGGCAACAACGTCGAGCGCCTCGCTGCCATCATCGAAGACATGATGAGCCTGACCCACGTCGAGCGGCTCGAGACCAGCAGCGCGTTGAGCACGGCCGACATCACGGTCGACTCGCTGGTCCTCGCGGTTCGCGCGCAGGTCGGCAACGAGCTGATGTCCAAGGTGATGACCCTCGACACCTCCGTCCCTGAAGAGGCGTCGCTCCGTGTCAACGAGCGCCTCGCCGAGCAAGCGATCAGCAACCTGGTGATCAACGCGGTCCGCTACAGCCCACCGGGCACCGAGGTCGCACTCCGGGCCGAGCCCGCCAGTCTTGCCGATGGTGCTCCCGCGTTTGCCATCCACGTCACGGATCACGGCCCGGGCATCGATCGCCACCACCTCGACCGGCTCTTCGAGCGGTTCTATCGGGTCGATAAGGCGCGGAGCCGCGAGGCGGGGGGCACCGGCCTTGGTCTCGCGATCGTCAAGCACATCGCCATCGCGCACGGCGGGTCGGTGGCCGTCGAGTCGGAACTCGGGCAGGGCTCGACCTTCACGCTCGTGCTTCCTGCGACACCACTCTCACCCAACACGGGTGATGACGGCGAGTTCGCGTTCGAGACTGCGGACACCGATCAGACCGACTCGGGAGTTCCTGGTCATCTCGAACGCAGCTAACCGACAGCGCCAGCCGTCCATCCCCGAGTTATCGACAGGCTGTTCACGACATGTTTTCTCCCGAGGCACGCGCCCGCAGCGCGGCTACACTGCCGCTGGTGGTGGTTCGCATCGGATACGTGCCCGGACCGGCCCGCTTGAGGTCGGCACGCGACATGTGACATCAGGCGAAGGGGCGGCATGCTCGTCGACAGTCTCGAAGCGGATCTCATCATGCTTCGGCGGAGCCTGAACGCGATGGCCGAGAAGGCCGAAGCGCGGGTTGACGCAGCGATCGACGCATGGCTCAGCAACGATTACGACTTGGCCGACTCACTCCGGTTCGCGGACGACGAGATGGATCGGCTCGATGTCGAGGTCGAAGAGCTGTGCCAGGAAATCCTTGAAAACCACCACCCGCGCGGTCCGGAGCTCCGGTACGTGCTCGGCGCCATCCGCCTGACCACGCAGCTCGAGCGCATGGCCGACCTCGCTCGGTCGATCGCCAAGCGCGTCTTGAAGCATCAAAACACCCCCGCGGTGCTGCTGCCCGAGCCCGCGCGCGAGATGGGCGGCCTGGTGCGGTCGATGATGCGTCGTGTGCGACTCGCGATCGAGGGCGAAGACGCTGCGGTCGCGCGCGATGTCCGGCGGAGCGACCCCGCGGTCGACGAGCAGAACCGCGCGATCTACGCGTGGGCGACCAAGGCACTGGCGCAGGCCCCGCCCAACGCCGAGCTGTACCTCGACGTGGTTGTCCTGGTGCGCGCGCTCGAACGGATCGGCGATCTCTGCGCGAACGCAGCGGAAGACGTGATCTTCGTCGTCGGCGGATCGATCGTGCGGCACACGCCGATCCGGTAGCCCAGCCGATGCGCGAGCCGGGCCGGAACCGAACTCCGTTGCTCGGTATGCAGAGCTAAGGCCGCGGCCACCCGCTCCCGTAGAGCGCATGCTCGCGGATGTATTCGACCACCGGCTCCGGCACGAGTTCGCGCAGCCGCGGCGAATCGATCCCTCCATTGAGCAACAGATCGCGGATCTCCGTGGAGCTGACCTCGATCATGGGGACATCGACGACGCGGCTCCGCCACGCCTCGAGTTCGTCGGGCGACCAGTGGGGACGCATGGCGTCCATCAGATCATCGAGCGAGTCGGCCGGGGCGCGAAGCATGACAGCGGGCTCGGCGAGTTCGATGATGTCACGCGGATCCTTCCACCGATGGAACGCCGCGGCCTGATCGGCGCCGATGAGCAGGCGAAGCTCAAGTTCACCGTTAACACCATGCCGTATGGCATCCAGCGTCTGAACGGTGTAGCTCGGGCCGTCCCTCTCCAAGATAGACTCGATGCCCGACACACCAACACGTGAAACAGAACGCACTAGGCTGAGCGTCAACCTGAGGCGATGGTCATAGCTTGCGAACGTTGGATGTGCCTTATGTGGCGACCGACACACGGGCATGAGCGTCAGCCAATTAATCCCGAGTGCGTCCCGCGCGGCGATAGCCAGCTCGATGTGCCCACGGTGTGGCGGATCGAAGCTGCCGCCAAAGAGAAGAACGGAACCAGTATCTTCAGGAAACCCGAGCGTCTCCGCTCCCCATCGGTGTAGATCTCGAAGATCCGGGCGAGTATCGACTGTCGGGTCGGGCCTCTCGGTGGCATCGCCAAGTGGCAAACACTCAAAGGACAGCTTGAGCGCGTCGAGTGCGTGCCTTGAGCAATTTGCGAGGTGTCGCATCCACCGCACACTCGCTCGACCGCGGGCTATATCGATGAGCACCCGAGTCAAGCGAGTCCTGCCACGTTGATCCACCCACGCACCAACCTCACTTGGGAGTCTGTCACCGGGACCATCTGCGATCGCTCGATGCACCCCCCATCTCAGCTTCAATCGATCTGCCGCGGCAGCGAATGCATGGCTCTCGCAGTCGACAGCGTGCGCGCCAAGTGAACGGCCGAGGCGAGCTTTGCCGGAGAGCGTCGTCGCGGGCTCGTCTGTGCCAACTATGACACCATCCTTGCCGAAAAAATCGGGTGGTCCAATCGGGGGCACCCACGAGTTCCCGTGTTCGTCGATGACCCGGGAGGCATGAACCAGTTGGCCGGTGGTGCGGAACAGGCCGCCAGCGAGACCTGCCAGAATCACATCCATTCGGCGTTCGCTCTCGTCGAGCGACTCCACTGCTCGTTGAGCGGCTTCCGGCCCCGGCCCGATCGTCCGAACCCGCGCCCCGGGCACGCTCTTGAGCGCCCGCCGCACCGCCCTCGCCTCGATCTCCAGCGGGCACAGCACCAGCAGCCCCGCGGGCCCAGACTCCGTCGCCGACATCCCCCCACACTACTTCCACCCGCGCGTGGTGGCGTTCCGCGGATCGACCGATACAATCCGCGGCCTGTCGGGCGGAGTCCCGGCCGATGGCCCCATCGTCTAGCCTGGTCCAGGACGCTAGGTTTTCATCCTAGAAACCGGGGTTCGAATCCCCGTGGGGTCACTAGCCTGTCCGTCGGTGCATTGCATTGGCTTTGCCACGGTGCTGAAAACGCCAGCAGAGCACGTTGGCGCCCCGCTGGCACACCACCGAGAATCCCTCAAGCAAGGACGTGGGCCTCAGTCGTTGTCGTTTCTGAAGTTGAACCTCGCCATGAGCGACTTCAACTCATCGGCCTTGCTCGCGACGCGGGCGACGGCCTCCGCTGTCGCCGAGGCGGTGTCGCTCGACCGTGAGATCGTCTCCGTCATGCTCACGACCGACTGACTGACCTCCTCGCTCGCTGCGGCCTGCTGCTCGCAGGTGTTGGCGATCGCGTTGATTCGTTCGGAGACCTCGCGCGAGCCGGTGACGATAGTCGACAGGCTCTGCCCCGCCTGTTCGGCCTGACCGACGCCGGCCCGCACGCGATCGAGCCCCTGGCTCATCTGCTCGCTCGCGGCCCGGGTCTCGTTGCGGATCACGCCGATCTGCTCGGCGATCTCCTCGGTGGCCACCGTGGTGCGGTCGGCGAGCTTGCGCACCTCATCGGCCACCACCGCGAACCCTCGGCCGTGCTCGCCCGCCCGCGCCGCCTCGATCGCGGCGTTGAGCGCGAGCAGATTGGTCTGGTCCGCGATGTCGTTGATCACCTCGATCACCTGGCCGATCTGGTCGCCCCGCTCGCTTAGCGATTCGATCCGCGTCGCGGTCTCCTCCACCGAGTTGGCGATCGCGCGCATCTCGTCGATGTTCTGGTTGACGATCTCGCCGCCATCGACGGCCATATCACCCGCGCTGGTCGCGCGCTCCGCGGTGGTCTTCGAGTTGTCGGCCACCTCCGTCACGCTGGTCGACATCTCCTCCGAGGCTGCCGAGATCTGCCTGACTTGCTGCAACTGGTTGTGGAGTTCGCGCGACATCTCATCGGAGTTGGTCTTGAGATCGATGCTCGATCCCGCGACGTCGTTCGCCACATCGCTCACCGAGATCACGATCGACTGTACCTTCCCGATCAGCGCGTTGAGTGACCGTACCAGCTCGCCGAGTTCGTCGTTGGCGTGGTGCTCCACACGCCTCGAGAGGTCGCCATCACCGTCCGCGATCTGCTGCATCGAATCCGAGACCGCGCGGATCGGCGTGATGATCGAGCGGGCGATCAGCCATCCCATCACGCTGCCGAGCACCACCAGGCCGCCGGTCAGGCCGATGATCTTCCACCACATGCCGGCGATCGTGCTTGTGATCTCTGCTTCTGCAGCGTCGGCCCGGAGCTCCGCCTCGCCGCTGATCGTGCCCAGGATGTCGATCGCCCGGTTCGCCAAGGGTGTCACCGTATTCAGGCAGATATCCTCGCTCACGCAGTAATCGGAGCGATCGCGGAGCGCCACGGACTCCTCGGCGAGTTCGAGATACCGCGCGCGGGTTGTGAGGTACGCCTCGAACTCCCGGTGTTGATCTGCGGTGAGCAGGTGCCCCATCGTGCGCAGCTTCGCGACCGACGCAGCACACGCACCGACCTCGTGATCGATGAGCTCGCGCGCCTTGGCCGTGCCGCTCACCATGAAGGAAGAGATCGCGTTACGAGAGCGCAGCAGGTGGGCCTTCGCGGCGCCGATCTGGACCGCCAGATCAAGCCGCTCGTGGCTCGGCGTCTGCGCCCGCTCCATCTCGAGGATGGCGTTCAGATGCACGAGCATCTGGTCGCCCTGCGGCTCACCCTCGTTGTAGTACAGCCTTGTCGCTGGGATGTTGTCCTCCGTGAAGCTCACCGCAGCGATCCGGTCCTGGGCCGCGCGGAAGTCCACCATCACGGTTTGCAACTCGCTCCAGAGCGCTCGCGTGGCGTGGTCGTCCCATCGCTCGACGTGCGGACCGAGGTCCACGGTCAGCCCGTCGATCCGGTCCCACGTCTCGAGCCGTTCGTCGGAGAGCGCCTGCAGCCCGAGGATCATGTACCCGCGGTGCATCGACAGGGCGTGGTGGACCTCGCCCTTGAGGTCCAGCGCGATCTGCGACGCCGGCACCGCGTTGCCGAATGCGCTCTGCTGCGTCCGCTGAATGCTCCCGACGAGCATGAGCGACACCGCTCCCATGACCGCTGCCAGGACGACCATCCCACCGAAGCCCAAGCCAAGACGAGCCGCGACCGAGAGTGACTTTCCTTTACCCCTCATTGGATCACCTCCTTCGTAGCGTGCGAGCGCTACTCGGTTCCCCTTGCACGACTCACTGATCGTGTGTATCTCCGTACCTGATGACGGCGTCGCTCAAATCTGGGAGAAGACGCCCCATACACACGCAACAGCCCGAGAGACCGTGACCAGAGATGGCGCATAACCACCTCACCTGCGCGTACGCACCACTTATGGGAATGACGGACGTGCCCAGGATCACCAGTCCGCGTCACCAGTCCGCGTCAGCGAGCCGACCGATCGGCCAGTATGAACACCGCAGGCGTCGCGTGGTGGGAGTGCTTACGCCGCGTGCCGCTCGGGCTCACCCGTCTCGGTGTCCAACCCGCGGCGATCGATCGCCTCGGGTTGCACGCCGATGCGGGTAGCCTTTTCGAGCGATTGCTCATCAATCGAGCCGGGCCGTTTAACGAGCGCGACACCGAGCAAGACACGCGAGTCATCGGTGCATGGCGTTGCGTGCTGGATTGTCCCGAACAGAATGGTCGACGACGGCCGATTCCCGCGATCGATGATCCGTACGCCGACCAGACCGCCCACGGGCACCGCGTCATCCACATACATCCCCATCCCGCCTTGCGAGAGGTCACACCACGACGTTCTCAGGACATCGCGGACCATCCGGCCCTCGGCGTCGAAAATGAACAGATCGCACCAGCGATCGGTCGTCTTGCGATGAGAGTCGCGGTTGCAATGTTCGGGCAAGAACGGCACAGCGGCACTCCGGCGAAGAAGAGTCGGGAGGCACCGGTGACATCGGACCGGGATCCGGTATGACTTCGCGGAGACCGGCCACCACCGACGTCGCCCTTCCGGTCCTGCGGCACCGCCGCCGGGAGAAACCGTCCGAGAACGCGTCTACACTCTGGGTTCTCCCGACCCCCCCTCCACAACCGAATGAACGACCCACGAACCCGATCTCCGCAGCCCCACGACCACCACGTCCGAGAGGACAACGGCTTTGTGTCGACCGCTTCGGCCGGCCCCCTCGTCGCGCTCGGCGATGGCCCTCTCGACATCGCCGATCTCCCCGGCCGCCTCATCGTGATCGAAGGCACCGACGGTGTGGGCCGATCCACCCAACTTGCCCTGCTCCGCGAGTATCTTGAGAAACGCGGCTTCGGCGTCGTCCACACCGCCCAGGCGCGCAGCGCACTCGCAGCGGATGGCCTCCGGCGCGCCAAGGAGGGCCACACCCTCGGCCGCGCGACGATGGACCTGTTCTACGCGACGGACTTTGTAAGCCGGCTCGAGGGCCAGATCCTCCCAGCTCTCCGCGCCGGCTTCGTCGTGCTCACCGATCGCTACGTCTACTCGATGATCGCCCGGTGCATCGTCCGCGGCGGTCCCGAGCAGTGGATCGAAGATGTCTACCAGTTCGCCCCACGCCCGCACGCTGTGTTCTATCTGAAGGCAACGATTGAGAGCCTTCTCCCACGCGTGCTGAGCCGCGGCGGCTTCGACTACTGGGAGTCAGGCATGGATCATCTCGAGGAGAGCGATCTCCACCACGCCTTTGTCCGCTACCAGACCACGATGCTCGAGGTCTTCGACTCACTCGCGGTCCGCTTCGACTTCCAGACCATCGACGCCAACCGCCCCGTGGAGTCGGTCTTCGCCGACCTTCGGGCCGGCGTGCTCGATGTTGTCTCCGACATGCAGGGGGCGGCGGTGTGACCGAGGTCCGCCCCGCTGACTCGTGCATTCTCGCCGCGATCGACGTCGGTACGAACAGCATCCGCCTCGTCGTCGCCGAAGGCTCCCCCGACGGACGCCTCCGCATCATCGATGACGAGAAGGAAACCACCCGCCTCGGCCAGGGCCTCAACGCCACCGGTCGCCTTCAGCCTGGTGCCATCGAAGCCTCCGTCGGCGCCATCGACCGCATGAAGCGGATCGCCGAGGGCTACGGTGCCAGGCAGATCCGCATCGTCGGCACGTCGGCAGCGCGTGTCGCGGTCAACGGGGACGACTTCATCGAGGCGATTCGGCGCCGAGCCGGGCTCGAGCTCGAAGTCCTCTCCGGTGAGGAAGAGGCCAAGCTGGCCTTTGTCTCCGTGGCGTCCGCCTTCGACATCGAGCTCATCAACGCCGCGGTCGTCGACATCGGCGGCGGGAGCGTCGAGGTCGTGCTCGCGGCGGGCGGCGTTGTGCAGCAGGTCCGCTCACTCGACGTCGGCGCGGTCCGTCTCACCGAGCGATTCGGCCCGTGCGAGGACGACGCCCGCGCGTACAACAACCTGCGCGCCGCGGTCCGACGCGCCATCCGCGCCGGCTTCGACAACCTGGCGTTCTCGCCGCACATCATGTTCGGCACCGGCGGTACCTTCACGTCGGTCGCGGCCATGGAGGCCCACCGCCGCGGTGTTGCCGGCGGCGATGTCTGGCCCAAGATCCGCGGCTTCGAGCTCCAGCGGGCCGAGGTCCGGCATCACCTCGATCGCCTCCGCGTCATGACCGTCGACGAGCGCGCCGACTTGCCCGGCGTGAGCCGAGATCGCGCCGAGATCGCGGTTGCCGGCCTCGTCCTCGCCGAGACGCTCATGCGGCACCTCACGGTCAACACGCTCCGTGTTCACGACCGCGGCATCCGTGAGGGCATGCTGCTCCAGATGCTCGCCGAGGCCTTCCCGCCAGCGGGCTCCGCAGCGGGTCGCCCACGCGATCGGCTCCGCGGCATCCGCGAGTTCGGCGAGCGCTGCCGGTTCGACCCGGTCAGCGCCGGTCACGTCGCGGCGCTCGCGCTGACCATCTTTGACGCCCTCGCCACCGAGCCGCACTTCGCGGGCCCCTGGTGCGCACACCCGGCCCGCGAGCTGCTCGAAGCCGCTGCCCTGCTCCACGATGTCGGCTACTTCATCAACTACGCCAAGCACCACAAGCACAGCTATCACCTGATCGTACACAGCGATGTCGCCGGCTACACCCATCGCGAGCTCGAGATCATCGCGCAGATCGCCCGGTATCACCGCCGTGCCGAGCCCAGGCTCAAGCACGCGCCCTACGCCGCTCTCGAGCTCGCCGATCGAGACATCGTCTGTCGGCTCGGCGGCATCCTGCGCCTCGCGGTCGGGCGCGCGCGCCCACCCCCCCCCCCCCGGCGCGCCCGCGAGGCCCCAAACCCCCCCGCCCC
>JBCDJJ010000083.1:0-14009 GCA_038747915.1 Planctomycetota bacterium
GCAGTACATCCGCAGTCGGCCCGCCTGTTTTTCCTGATGAGATTTTGTGAAATGACGTCTTTGCCGACGTTCGGGTTCCCTCAGGGGTTGTTAGCCGATCCCCGTGGTCCCACGCTCGCCGGTCCGGATCCGGACACAATCGTCCATCGGGATGATGAAGACCTCGCCGTCGCCCACCTCGCCCGTGCTGGCGGTGGAGACGATCGCATCGACCGCCCGCTCGACGAACTCATCGTTCACGCCGATCTCGATCCGGATCCGTTTGGACATATCAAGCGTTAGCCCGGACCCGCGATACGTCTCCTGCATCGCAGGGGCCAGGCCACGCCCCTCGGCCGAGATCACCGAGAAGCGACGGATCTCCTTCTCAACCAGCGCCGCCTTGACCTCGTCAAAGCGCTCCGGCCGGATGTATGCGATCACCAGTTTCACGTCGTGTGCTCCTGTGTTGGATCAGTGTCTGTGTTCGAATGTGAAGAAGCCTCGCGGCGTGAACGATCACCGGTTCGGGTACACCTGGAACCCGGGGTACGCCTCCATGCCGTGCTCGCCGATGTCGAGCCCGTACAGCTCCTCCTCGCGCGACACGCGGAGGCCGGTGGTGAACTTCAGAGCAAAGAACAGGGCGAGGGCCGCTGGGAAGCACAGCGCTGCTGCAGCGACCACACCCATGAGTTGGGCCCCGAAGGTGCCCGAGCCGTCAAGGTAGCCCTGGTCGCCGAATATGCCGACCGCGAGTGTGCCCAAGATGCCGCACACCAGGTGGACGGAGATCGCGCCCACCGGGTCGTCGAGCTTGAGCTTGTCGAGACCAATGACCGCGAGGACAACGAGCACGCCGGCTGCAAGACCAACGAACACCGACTCGTTCACCGAGATGCAGTCCGCCCCAGCGGTGATGCCGACCAGACCCGCCAGGCACCCATTCAGCGCCATCGAGAGATCCGGCTTGCTCTGCACGATCCACGAGGTCAGCACGGCGCCGGCGATGCCCGCTGCCGCGGCCATCGCGGTGGTCGTGAACACGAGCGACGTCGAGCCGTACCCGAACCCGCCCTCGTGCCCGGCGGCGGCGCTCAGCACGGAACCGCCGTTGAAGCCGAACCACCCGAACCACAGCAAGAACACACCGATAGTCGCGAGCGGCATCGAGTGCCCGGTGATCGGATGGATGCGGCTCTCGCCGGTGTCTGTCTTGAGATACTTGCCGAGCCGCGGACCGAGCACGATCACACCCGCGAGCGCGCCCCATCCGCCGACCGAGTGCACGATCGTCGAGCCGGCAAAGTCGTAGAAGCCGTTCGCATCGAGGAACCCGCCGCCCCACTTCCAGGAGCCGTAGATCGGGTAGATGATGCCGACGTACAGGATCGAGAAGAGCAAGAACGGGCCGAGCTTGATCCGCTCGGCGACCGCGCCGGAGACGATCGTCGCGGCCGTCGCGGCGAACATCGCCTGAAATACGAAGTCGGTCCAGTACGTGTACCCGCCGGCGTAGTCGACCGTCATGCCGCCATCACCCGGGTGCAGGAAGAAGCCCGCGACGCCGAGGATGCCGTACGCGTTTCCATCTCCGTCGGTCGGGGCGAGGAACTGAAAGTCGCCCGGGTACATCAGGTTGAAGCCGCAGAACCAGTAGGTCAGCAGCCCGATACTGATGATGCAGGTGTTCTTAAAGAGGATGTTGGTGGTGTTCTTCGCCCGGGTCAGCCCGCTCTCGAGCGAGGCGAACCCCAGGTGCATGATGAACACGAGGATCGCCGCGATCAGGATCCAGAGGTTGTCGACCGTGAACTGCGCGAGGCGTGCCTCGCTCACCGGTGGGATCACGACCTCTTCGACCACCTCGGCCGGTGCCGGATCCTGGGCCATCACCATCGGCACCGTCGCCGCCGCCATCAGCAACACAGCACAGACCGCCGTCGCGGGCCGCGCCATCACGCAACGACTCGCCCAACGGGCGAGCGCACCAAAGTTCATCATTGGGATACCTCAACCCGGGCCGACCGGCGCCCCCGCACCGCACCGACCCATCTCGTTTGTCATCGACACACCAACGCCGCGGCGGAACGCCCGACCGCGGCGGCTCATCCGTCTCAGGGGCAATCTATGAGAAGATTGCGGCTTGTCCAGTCGGAAGGTTCGAGAACCCGCCGGTGGGCATGGTCTTGCGCACGCTGTCCTAAGTGAACGCGCACTTAGAACGACACGCTGAGCCCGACCGTGCCCAGCACCTCGATGTCTTCATCGTCTTGGTTCAAGTCCTCGAGCGACTCGCCCAGGTACAGCCCGTACACGCCCGCCGAGACCGCCCAGTCCCCCCAGTCGATCGGCAACGGGTACGACGCGGAAACGCCGAACTGAACAAAGCCGAACGTGTCTTCGTTGTCCGAGTTGTCACCCGAGAAGGCGAAATAGTCGTCGAAACCAAGGCCGAGCGTCACGGGGAAGCTCATGCTGAGCCCTTCGAGCGGTCCCGACTCGGGCTCGTAGATCGTGGGCTCGATGCCGAGCTCCATGTAGATGCCCGGTCCACCGAGTGCGCCGTTCTCGCCGATCTCCGAGGCCACGTAGATGTACGGGTTGAGCGAGAAGTCGCCCGGCAGGAACGAGTCGGAGTAGGCGATGCCCACACCGATCTCATCGATCGACTGAAACGCGTCCGAGGGCGACGAGTAGTTGGTGTACGTCACGCTCACATCCCAGTCGCCGAAGGTGATGCCCGCGCTGGCGTACACATCGAGCTCGTACCACTCCTCGAAGCCGTCGTCGCCGGCGGTATCGATCTCCGAGTGGATCGAGTTCCAGATGCCCACCGCGAAGTACACGGCGCTCTCTTCGGTCTCGAAGAGCGTGAGCCCGAGCTCGACGTACGGCTGCGCGATGAACCCATCGTCTTCCTGGATAATGCCGCGGAAGTAGTACGCGCTGTACCAGTCGACACCGAGCGAGAGACTGGCGTACGACGCGCCGGACGCCTGGTCCTGCGTCTGGAGGACCTCCATCCCCGGATCGGGATCGGAGGCCTGGAAGAGGCCCTCGCCGTTCGCGGGGGCAGCGATCGCGAGGCCCGCGAACACGAGCAGGCCGGCAACGAGGCGGTCGGTCGAGCGAGAGTGGGTCGGACGCATGGCAACGCTCCTTTCGGTGCAGCGGTGGGCGGACGAGGCGAGCGTTCTCCGCGTGGCGGGTCCAGAAACCAGCCCATGGCCGCCGAACAAACGGAGGCGGACCCCGTCGCCCCGATAGGTAGTAAGCATTTACTTCGCTTATCGGCCCGATGCAAGGGACCAGTGTGAAATCCGCTGGAAACTTTGTAATTCCACCACGGTCGCGCTTACCGCTGTCAGGCGAGATGTGAAGCGGTTACACTTAAAAGTACGTAAAATGTACGGTAGAACGGAAGGTTCGACGGCACCTCGGCCGTCGCACCCCAAGCAGGGGGCAGAAATCTTGTTTTACAAGATTTAATCCTATTATCCAGAATTTTGATGGTCGATGATCTCCCGCTCGGGATGTCCTGTACGCTGCAAGGGATCGCGAGAACCGCGCATTCGCGAGCGAGTGAGGCCCACGCATGTTGTCCGAAACGCTGGCTGTCGCCGAAGAGTTTCCCCCGGTTCCTTATGACGAGTGGCGGGCCCTGGTCGACCGGGATCTCAAGGGCGCGCCGTTCGAGAAGAAGCTCGTTACTCACACGTATGAGGGGATCGAGATCCGCCCGCTGTACACGGGGGACGACTCGGCAGGTCCCGACGCGGCGGGCCTGCCCGGCCTTTTTCCGCGCACCCGCGCCGCCCTGCCGCTCGGCAACTTCACCTGCGGGTGGGACATCCGCCAGGAGCGCGCCGAGGCCGACCCCGCGGTCTTCAACGAGCGGCTGCTCGACGATCTGCACCACGGCGTGACCAGTGCGCTCGTGCGGTTCGATGCCGCCGCCCGCCGAGGGATGGACGCGACCGATCGCGCCGCGGCCCCGCTGTGCGGTGTCGACGGCTCGATGCTGTACTCGCTCGAGGAGCTCCACCGCGCCTTCGCCGGTGTACACCTGAACATGATCGGCATCGCGCTGGAGGCCGGCGCCTCGTTCCTGCCGGCGTCTGCGCTGCTCATCGCGCTCTGGAAACGGCGCGGTGTCGAGCTCAGCAGCGCATGGGGCGCTTTCAACGCGGATCCGCTCGCGGTGCTCGCCCGTGATGGGCGCGTGCCGATGTCGCTCGACCGCGCGTTCGCGCAGATGAGCGAACTCGCGACCTACGCGCACGAGTACCTGCCGCGGTGCACATCGGTCCGCGTGGGCTCGGCGCCGCTGCACCACGCCGGTGCGAACGCGGCGCAGGATCTCGCGTTCTCGATGGCGACGGGGGTCGAGTACCTGCGGCGGCTGACCGGTGCGGGACTCTCGCTGCCCGCGGCGTCCAATCAACTGCTCTTTTCCTACGCGGTGGGGTGCAACTTCTTCCTCGCGGCCTCCAAGCTCCGCGCCGGGCGCCGGCTCTGGTCGCGGATCATCGAGGCCGCGGGCGGCGAGGCCGACGCCCACCGGATGCGCCTGCACGTGCGCACGTCGCGGCGCGTGATCACGGCCCGCGACCCGTGGGTCAACATGCTCCGTAACACTGTCTGCGCCTTCGCAGCGGGCGTGGCCCAGGCCGACTCGATCACCACCGTGCCCTACGACGCCGCGATCGGTCCGCCGTCCGAGCAGGCCGCCCGCATCGCCCGCAACACGCAGATCATCCTGCAGGAAGAGTCGCACCTTCACCGCGTGGTCGACCCCGCGGGCGGGTGCTGGTTCGTCGAGTCGCTCACCGACGAGCTGTGCGAGAAGGCGTGGACCATCTTCCAAGAGATCGAGCGGCAGGGCGGCATGGCCGAGGCGCTCACGCGCGGGTGGGTCGCCGAGCAGATCGACTCGGCTTTCACGCCGCGCGCGAAGAACATCGCCACCCGCAAGGACGCGATCACCGGCGTGAGCGAGTTCCCGCACCTCGGTGAGCAGCGCATCGAGCCGGAGAAGCCGAATCTCGAGGTGTTGCGGGAAGCCGCTGCAGCACGCGCGTCGCACGCCTGCGCCGATGAGTTGATGACGCTTCGTTCCGCCGAGTCCGTTGCACGCGTCGATCTCGCCATCGCCGCGGCCAAGGCCGGCGCCACGATCGGCTCGCTCGCCGAGGCTCTCGGCCGCGGCCACGCCGAGGAGCTCGACGCGCCGATCAGCCCGCACCCCTACGCCGAGCCCTTCGAGGAGCTCCGCGAAGCGAGCGATCGCCACCTCGCGCTCACCGGTGTCCGGCCCCGCGTGTTCCTCGCGACCGTGGGCTCGGCCGCCGAGCACACCGCCCGCGCGACGTTCAGCCGCAACTTCTTCGAGGCCGGCGGTTTCGAGGTGCTCGGCAGCGAGCGCGACTACGAGACCGCCGATGGTGCAAGCGATGCGTTCGCACAGAGCGCCGCGGGTATCGCGGTGATCTGTTCGTCCGACCCGGTGTACGAGACGGCCGTGCCCGAGCTTGCGCCGGCTCTGCACAACGCCGGCGCGCGTTCGGTCGTGCTCGCGGGCTTCCCGGGCGCCAAGAAAGACGAGTACGAGCGGGCCGGCGTCGATCGGTTCATCTACATCAAGTGCGATGTGCTCGCGGTGCTCCGCGAGCTGCTCGCCGAGGAAGGGGTGCTGTCGTGACCGCGATCCCGAACTACGCCGATGTCGAGCTTGGCGACCGCAAAGCGGACGGGGATCTCGCCTCGTGGCAGTCGCTCGCGAGGGACTTTGCGCGCACGCCGCTCGACAAGCTCGACTGGCATACCCCTGAGCAGATCACCGTCAAGCCGCTCTACACCGGTGCGGATCTCGACGGGCTCGACCACCTTCAGACGATGCCCGGCCTGCCGCCGTTCCTCCGCGGGCCATACTCGACGATGTACGTGATGCGGCCGTGGACGGTGCGTCAGTACGCCGGCTTCTCCACCGCCGAGGCATCGAACGCTTTCTACAAGCGCAACCTCGCTGCGGGCCAGAAGGGTCTCTCCATTGCCTTCGACCTGGCGACCCACCGCGGGTACGACTCGGATCATCCGCGTGTCGCGGGCGATGTCGGCATGGCGGGCGTGGCTATCGACTCCATCGAGGACATGCGCACGCTCTTCGACGGCATCCCACTCGACAAGATGAGCGTGAGCATGACCATGAACGGCGCGGTGCTGCCGGTGATGGCGCTCTACATCGTCGCCGCAGAGGAGCAGGGCGTGCCGCCCGAGAAACTCTCCGGCACGATCCAGAACGACATCCTCAAAGAGTTCATGGTCCGCAACACCTACATCTACCCGCCGTCGCCCTCCATGCGCATCATCGGCGACATCTTCGGCTACACCTCCGAGAAGATGCCGCGCTTCAACAGCATCTCCATCAGCGGTTACCACATGCAAGAAGCCGGCGCCACCGCCGACCTCGAGCTCGCCTACACCCTCGCCGATGGGCTCGAGTACGTGCGCACCGGCGTCGACGCCGGCATGAGCGTCGATGCCTTCGCCCCACGGCTCAGCTTTTTCTGGGCCATCGGCATGAACTTCTTCATGGAGGTCGCCAAGCTCCGCGCGGCGCGCCTCATCTGGGCCACACTCATCAAGGGGTTCGAGCCCCAGAACGCCAAAAGCATGTCGCTCCGCACGCACAGTCAGACGTCCGGGTGGTCGCTCACCGCCCAGGACGTCTTTAACAACGTCGTGCGCACGTGCATCGAAGCCATGGCCGCGACCCAGGGTCACACCCAGTCGCTCCACACCAACGCGCTCGACGAGGCGCTCGCCCTCCCGACCGATTTCTCGGCCCGCATCGCCCGCAACACCCAGCTCTTCCTTCAGCAAGAGACCGACACCTGCCGCGTGGTCGACCCCTGGGGCGGGAGCTACTACGTCGAGCGGCTCACTCACGAGCTCGCCCACAGCGCGTGGGCCCACATCCGCGAGGTCGAGGAACTCGGCGGCATGGCCAAGGCCATCGAAGCGGGCATCCCCAAGCTCCGCATCGAAGAAGCCGCGGCCCGCACCCAGGCCCGCATCGATTCCGGTCAGCAGACCGTCGTCGGTCTCAACAAGTACCCGCTCGAGAAGGCCGAGCAGGTCGATGTGCTCAAGGTGGACAACACGGCCGTGCGCGAGGCGCAGATCACCAAGCTCGAACGCCTCCGCGCGAGCCGCGATCAGGCGAAGGTTGACGAGGCCCTCGGCGGCATCGTGGCGTGTCTCAACGACGCGACGGGCACCGGAGAGGGCAACCTGCTCGCCGCGTGTGTCGACGCCGCCCGCGCCGGCGCGACCGTTGGCGAGATGTCGGGTGCCATCGAGAAGGTCGTCGGCCGGCACCAGGCCGAGATCAGAGGAGTCCGCGGCGTGTACACCAAAGAAGTCGGTGAATCCGCCGATGCCGTCGCCGAGGTGCGCACCATGGTCGAGGCCTTTGCTCAAGAAGAGGGCCGCCGCCCGCGCATCCTGCTGGCCAAGATGGGCCAAGACGGCCACGACCGCGGCCAGAAGGTGGTGGCCTCGGGCTACGCCGACCTCGGCTTCGATGTCGACATCGGCCCGCTCTTCCAAACACCCGAAGAGACCGCCAAGCAAGCGGTGGAGAACGATGTACACATCGTCGGCGTAAGCTCGCTCGCTGCGGGCCACCTCACGCTGGTGCCGGCGCTCAAGGGAGAACTCGCCAAGCTCGGCCGCGATGACATCGTCATCGTGGTGGGCGGCGTCATCCCGCCGCAGGACTACGACGAGCTGCACGCGTCCGGCGCCGCCGCGATCTTCGGCCCTGGCACGGTGATCACGAGCGCCGCCAAGAAGCTGATGGAGCTGCTGAACGAAGGGGTGGCGCAGGGGGCGTCGCATCCGGGTTGAGACCTTCTCGGACAGTCGCCGTGACGATGACGGATGCCGAGTTCGGACACGTCAAAGCGGGCTTCGACGAGTTGGCGCAGCGCTTCGGCGCTCCGCCGATCCCGCACGAGCGGTTCGGCTTCGTCGCCGAAGATGATGACGGCCGGTTCCTCGGCGCGGCCAGTGGCCTCGCCTACCCGCACCGGCGTGGCGTTGCCGACTGGTTTCAGATCACCGATCTGTTCGTCGAGGAGTGGCACAGGAGTCAAGGCATCGCCACGACGCTGATGGCCGCATCGAGCGCCGGGTAATCGGGCTTGGATGCACCGACAGGTGGGTGTGGACCGCCGCGTACGGGGCCAACGGGTTCGACGCGCGTCGTGGATGCACCGTTTCGGGATGCGAAAGACTCTTGGAGCGATGCACCCGTCGGCGTGACACCGCGACACCCCCCTCACCCAAACAGCAGCAACGCAAACGTCAACACCACCGTGTTGTGCAACCCGTGCGCCACCATCGGGGCGATCGCCGACCCGCGCCACTCACGCAGCAGCGCGAAGTTGAACCCCAGCGCCGCCAGCGCCGGCACGATCAGCACACCCTGAGGATGGATCGCTGCGAAGATCACCGCCGACACCGCCGCGCCGCCGAGCACACCCGCCCACCGCCGCACCGGGTGGTACAGCAGCCCGCGGAACACCGTCTCCTCCACCACCGGCGCCCACACCGCCACGAGCGAGTACAGCACCAGCGCATCCACCCACGAGGTACCCGCCGCCTGATCCGTCGCGGGGTGCCCCGGCGCCGGCAGCCCGAGCCGACCTCCCACGAACACCAACGCGAGCACCACCGCGAACGCCACCGCCACACCGGGCAGCAGCGCGAGGTACCCGCCGATTCCCGCCAGCACCTCCGCCGCCACACCCCGCCCGCGGTGCCACCCCACAACCATCCGAAGCTCGCCCCATGGCACGCCCCGCACCAGCGGCCACGCCGCTGCCCCGAGCAGGCCCCACTGGATCAACGGCGACACCACGCCAAGCGCCGGCACCAGCCCAAGTCCAATCTTGAACAGCACGAACAGCGCGAGAAACACGCACGCCGACTCGAGATACGCCGGGTGAATCGCCCCACCGGGCATCCCGCCGCGCGCATCGGCCGCGTGCCGCACGATCCACCAGTCGTATGTCGGCCGGATCCGCCCCTGAACCGCCAGCACGATGGCCACGATCATCAGCACGAACCCGATGCCCAGCGCGCCGAACACCACACCACCGAAGCCGAACATCACGAACGCGGTCGACCATCCGCGCCCCTCGATTGCCACGCGCGCCGGATCGCTGGCATCCGTGCGGGACGCGAGCGCCATCTCGCCGAGCAGGCCGTACCGATTGACGAGCCGGTCACGCGCCGCCTGATCGATCGCGTCCGCGCCATCCTCGATCAACACGACGAGCGTCGCGTGGTCTGCGCCGAACTCGTCGCGCGCACTCGGCGTCGATGCGCCGTTCGCGCCATCGGCCGCGGCACCATCGCTTGCCACCTCCGGCCCAGTGCCGAGTGCGGCGCCGGGGTCGACAGCCAGTTCAGTGCCGGCTTCGTTCAGATACGCCCGTGCCATCTCAGGCCCCTCGAACCACACCGACAGCATCGCGGCGTGCAGATTGCCGACCGGAGCCGGCGTCGTCGCCGCGGTCTGCTCGACCAGATCGCTGATGTTGAGCAGCTCGTTGTTCAGCATCGGCCCGAGCATCGACTGCACGCCGATCAGGTACTCCGCCATCAGCACCGTCTGCGGACCGGGCGTCGGCCCAGGTGGCCCGGCCACCTCGCCCGAGCGGAGCCAGGCCACGTTCGCCGACACCGTCAGAGCCACCGTCATCACCCCGAGCGCCACCGCCGCCACGATCCCCGGCCGCCGCCACAGCGGCGGATGGGGGACCGAGCCTGCATCGGCATCCACGGACGGGGGAGGGGGCGGCGGAGGCGTCTCAGAATGATCGGCGTCGTGCATGGTCGGGTCAGGCTCTGTGCGGGCTCGATTGACTTCGCGTCCGGCAACGGTACGCTCATGGGTTGTCCGGCGCGTTGCCGACGTCGGCCTCCATCCAGTTCATCGCCCGCGAGCCCCAGCGCCGCGGGCCGGGACGCATCCCCGGCAGGCGTCCCCCACCCGCGGTTGGCCGCCGTCGCACCGGCCAACACGAGCGGGGTGCGTGTCGTTGTGCGGCGAGTTTGATCGGCGGTTCACCGCCCGGAGGTCGCGGCGTCATGCGTCAGACGACGTTTCTCAAGAAAGAAGAACTCGAGCAGGGCTGGCGGCACGTCGATGCCGACGGCAAGGTGCTCGGCCGACTCGCCTCGGACATCGCGGTCGTCCTCCAGGGCAAGCACCGCCCCGACTACACACCCCACATCGACTGCGGCGACTTCGTGGTGGTGACCAACGCCTCCAAGATCAAGCTGACCGGCCGCAAGGCCGAGCAGAAGATGCGCAAGCAGTACACCGGCTACACCGGCGGCCAGAAGCTCGAGCCGTGGGGCTCGGTCCGCGAGCGCCGCCCCGAGGTGCTCATCGAGGATGCGGTCCGCCGCATGCTCCCCAAGGGACGCCTCGGCCGCCACATGCTCAAGAAGCTCAAGGTCTACTCCGGCGCCGAGCACCCACACCAGGCTCAGCAGCCCGTCGCCCTCGAAACCTCTGCGTAACCCTGTCGACCATCGCCACACGCTGACCCAGCAACACCACGCGTAGCACAAAGCGAACCAACCATGACCGAAGATCAGAATCACAACACACCCAACGACCCGATCTCGTCCGGCCCGCCGGCGTCGCCGGACCCGGCGCCGCCCGCCGACACCGGCAGCGCGCTCGGCACCTCGCTCGCTGACGAGATCGGCGCCCCGCTCGGCGACGCGATCGGCGTCCCCGCACCGGGTGACGATCCGCAGGCCGTCGCCAAGACCGCCGAGCCCGAGCCGCCGGACGCGGCCGGGTTCTGGCGCGGCACCGGTCGTCGTAAGGCCGCGGTCGCCCGCGTCCGCATCAAGCCGGGCGACGGTGCTGTCAAGGTGCAGGTCTCGTCGAAGGCCTACAAGAGCGTGGAGGAGTACTTCCCCCAGCTGCGCGACCAAAACGATGTGTACGCGCCTCTCAAAGAAACGCACACCTTCGGCAAGCTCGATGTCGTTGCCCGCCTCGACGGCGGCGGCACCATGGGCCAGGCCCAAGCCTTCCGTCTCGGCATCGCGCGAGCGCTCAAGCGGTACGACCCAACCCTCGAGGGCGTCCTCCGCGAGCGCGGGTTCCTCACACGCGACCCGCGTCAGGTCGAGCGCAAGAAGTACGGTCAGCCCGGCGCTCGTCGCCGCTTCCAGTTCTCCAAGCGATAGGCTTTTTCAAGGTTTTCGGCCCTTCGCGCTTGTTTGTGCGAATTCTCGTCCTATCGTCGTCGCTTTGCCGGAATGAGCGCCGAACCGCAAGGCTCGCTCATCCGAATAGATCAAGGCATCATCTCTCTCCGAGCCGCCGGCGATTCAGTTCGCTGGCGGCTCTCTTCGTTTTTGACATCGTTGCACGACGCATGTGCGAATGATTCGAAGCCACGCGACCGCGCATGCCTCAGCGCCGTAGGCAAAGGGGTGGGTCCGTCGCGCACCCACACCCCACGATGGCACAGTCACACCTGCGACGTTGTCTCACCGGCAAGCCGGCGCCGGAGCACGGTGAGCAGTGTCTCCGCGTCCAAGTAGCTCCCCGGCGGACGCCAGTGCACCACACGGAGCCCCGCATCGTCTGGCTTGCTCAGCGCGCGCACGGAACCCTTCACACCCTCGAGGTGCGCTTCGACCGCTGATGCATCGTCGCACCGGAACACCACATCCGGCGCCGCGAGCGTGATCGACCGCACACCGATCGAAGCCGCCCCCACGCGAATCCGCGCGAGTTCCGCCAGCGTGCCCACCACTTCCGGTGGCTCGCCGTACGCCGCACCGAGGTCGCGTTCCACGCGATCGAGTTCCTCCGCCGAGCGAGCCTGCGCGAACCGCCGGTACGCCTCGAGTCGACGCGTCTCGCTCGGGATGTACGTCTTCGGGATCGCCCCGGCGACGCCGAGTTCCACCGTCGTCCCGCTCGGCGTCGCATCGCGCCCATCCCGAAGCTCGTGCGACGCCTGCTCGAGCAGCTGGCAGTACATGTCGTAGCCCACCGCCGCGATGTGCCCCGACTGCTCGGCCCCGAGCAGGTTGCCCGCGCCGCGGATCTCCAGATCACGCATCGCGATCTTGAAGCCCGCGCCGAGCATCGAGAACTCCTCGATCGCCCGCAGGCGCTTCACCGCCACCTCGTTCACCGTCCGATCCTTCGGCAGCAGCAGGTAGCAGTACCCGCGGTGTTTCGACCGCCCCACACGCCCGCGCAGCTGGTGCAGCTCCGCGAGCCCGAACAAATCGGCCGAGTTGATGATCATCGTGTTCGCGCTCGGGATGTCGATCCCGCTCTCGATGATCGTCGTCGCCACCAGGATGTCGACCTCGCGGCCCGTGAACCGCCGCATCACATCCTCGAGCTCGCGCTCGGGCATCTGGCCGTGACCGATCGCCACGCGCGCATCCGGCGCCAGTCGCCGCACATCGTCCGCCACCGTCTTGATGTTGTGCACGCGGTTATGCACGAAGAACACCTGCCCCTCGCGCGCCAGCTCGCGCTCGATCGCGGCCTTGATCCGCTTCTCGTTGTACGGGATCACCTCGGTCACCACCGCGCGTCGGTCCAGCGGCGGCGTGCTGAGCGAGCTGATGTCACGCAGGCCCAGCATCGACATGTGGAGCGTCCGCGGGATCGGTGTCGCGCTGAGCGTCAGCACATCGGCCGTCAGGCGAAGCTCGAGCAGCCGCTGCTTGTGCTCCACACCGAACCGTTGCTCCTCGTCCACGACCACCAGCCCGAGGTCGTTGAACCGCACATCCTTGCTCAGCAGCCGGTGCGTGCCGATCACCACATCGACCTGGCCCTTCCGAAGCCCCTTCAAGATCTCGTTCGACTCCTTGGTCGTCTTGAACCGCGAGAGCGCCTCCACACGGAACGGGTACCCCGCGAACCGGCTCCGGAACGTCCGCTCGTGCTGCTCGCACAGCAGCGTTGTCGGCACCAGCACCGCCACCTGCTTGCCGAACTCCGCCGCCTTGAACGCCGCCCGGATCGCGACCTCGGTCTTGCCGTACCCCACATCGCCGCACAACAGCCGGTCCATCGGCTGCGGACCGCCCATGTCTTTCTTGATCTCGCTCAGCGCCGCGAGCTGATCATCCGTCTCCTCGTACGGAAACTCGGCCTCGAACTCCATCTGCCACGCCGTGTCATACGGGAAACGCACACCCGGCATCGCCGATCGCGCCGCCTGCACGCGGAGCATCTCAGCAGCGAGGTCTTTGACACTCTCCTTGACGCGGTCCTTCTGCGTCTGCCATTTCTTCCCGCCGAGCGTGCTCAGCGCGGGCGTGCCCTTCCCGCCCACGTACTTCTGCACCTTGTCCACCTGGGTCGCCGGTACGTGGAGCCGGGCGCCGCTCGAGAACTCGAGCGTCAGGTACTCCTCGCCCGGTGGCCGGCCCGCGGTGTCGCGCCGCGCCTCGGCGTCTTCGCTGCCCAGCCCGCCCGCCAGATCGCGGAGCTTCGCATCGGCCTTCGCAGCCTTCCCGCCGCGCAGCTCCTTGGCCCGCATCGTCCGCAAACCGTTGAACTTCGCGATCCCATGGTCCACGTGTACCACGTAATCGCCCGGCGACAGCTCGATGAACGCCTCGGTCCCCTTCGCCGACCCGAGCCGGCGGACACGACGCCGCGTCTGGTACCGGTGCAGCAGCTCGTGATGCGGCACGAGTGCCAGACCGCCCTCCGCACCACCGACCTCTTCGTCCCATTCGAACCCCCGGTGCAGATACCGCACCACACGCTCGATGCGCGCGCCCGCTGCGAACTCATCGATCAGCTCGCCGAGCCGGTGAGCCTCCGCCGTGTTCTGGCAGCACACCACCACGCGACGCTCACCCGACATCTCCGCCAGCTCACCGACCGCCTCCTCCGCATCACGCGCAAACTCGCGCAGGGGTCGCACGGGAAGCTCCACATCCGG
>JBCDJJ010000084.1:0-15517 GCA_038747915.1 Planctomycetota bacterium
GCCGCCAGCCCCAATATCACCGCGGTCATCAACGCCTCCGGTCAGCTCCAGATCGACGCCGACCCGGGCTTCGAGGTCAGCTTCGCCTACTACGAAGACATCCCGGGCTCCGATGAGCAGCAGCTCATCGCCGACACCTCCGGCGTCCTCGCGGTCCTCGGCGTGAACAGCCTCCTCGACGGCACCGATGCGGCCACCATCGACCTGGCGGCCGCTGTCGCGGCCGAACCCCAGCTCCTCTCCGTCGGCGCCGGTGTCGGCACCAACGAGACCGCGCTCGGGCTCGCTGCACTGCGAGACACGCCCATTTCTGCCCTGAGCGACGTGTCGCTCTCAGAGCAGTGGCAGCAGCAAGTCGAGCGAAACGCCGTCGACACCGCCGGGGCTGCCTCGCGGTTCGACGCGCTCTCCGCCGTCCGGCAAAACCTCGACGCCCAGGACCAGGCCGTCAGCGGCGTGAGCCTCGACGAAGAGTCCATCGCGCTCATCACCTATCAGCAGCAATACAACGGCGCGGCCAGGTTCATCAGCGTCGTCGACGAGCTCACCCAGGTCCTGTTCGGACTCGTGTAAGCCGTCTCAGAAGAATCTCCAAACAATCAAGTATCGGGTGCCGAGCGCCGTGGAGATGGCACAACCTTCTCCACGAGAAGATAGCACCACGCACCCAATCAACGCACACCCCAAAGCCCGAGCCGCGGGCGCAAGCACGCGCGCCAGACCCCCGCGCCCCAAGCACTCCTCACCACGCAACGAGCCGCGGGCGCGGGCCCGCGGACCGAACCATCAAAGCACTCAAGAACGAATACGGAGGGTACACCCCGCCAGGCGCCACCACCACGGCCACTCAACAACCCACATCAGAAGTTGAACAAGAACTCCAGGATCCGCGGGATCGCGCCCTTCGTCGTCGTCTTTTTCAGCTCGCCCTCGTGCTGAATGTCCAGGTTCAGGTCGTACATCTGGTTCGACTGCACCGTGTTCAGCACCGTCACATCGTCGCTCCGGCAGTACCCGCTCAAGATGATTGTCTGCAGCTCGCCATCGGTCCGGATCGTCGTCCGCGCCTCGAGCAGCAGCACGCCGTTCGGCTTCACCTCGACCACGCGAGACGTCACACGCGCCGTGAGCTGATCATCACGTTCGTACTCGCCCTCGCCCTCGAAGGTCGTCTCCGAGTTGATCCCGAGCTCGACCAGATTGTCGCCCTGCGCGAGCACCAACTGGTACAGCTCGATCAGGTCGGGGATCGCCTCGACCGCGGCCTCGGTCGAGTAGCTCTTGTCGGTCTCGACCGTCTGCTCACGCGCCACCTCCGTGCGCTCGGAGATGATGATCGTCACCAGATCCTCCGCAGCGAACGTCTGCGGCGGCACCGGCTCGACGTAATACAGACTCACCTCGGAGAGCTGCGGCGGGCCCTGGCTCGCCACCGGCTGATCGCGCACCGTCTCCGCGGTCGGCGGCGAGGGCTCGGGCGGACGCTCGTAGAGCGTCTGCGAGACCGCTGCACCCGCAACCGCGATCAGACCCGCCGAACCGATCGTCGCCACCACATCATGCCTCGTGCTCATCGGTGCTCCTCGCTCGATCGCTCGGTCGTCGTGTGCGCACGCAGAATCACACGGCCGGGCCCGATCACCTCCGCCATGAACGACCGGCGGTCACGATCAATCCGGCACTCAACTATCTCGCCGACCGACGCCGACTCGAGCGAACGCGCCCGCGTCTGCACCTCGATCCCGCCCGACAGCGCGAGCACCGTCACCAACTGGTTCCGCTCCACCGCGATTGCTGCTTCGACGTCGGACACCTTGATCGCCTCGCCCGCGTCCATCGCCCTGCGCGCCTCGAACCCGACAACCAGCGCCACATCACTGGCCGGGTCATCGCCGCCCGGCGCGATCCACCGGTCAACAAGGCGGACATCACTCGCGCCGATCACCTCGCCGCGGCGTACATCGCGAGTCAATTCGCATACCGCCCGCTGCACACTCAGCGTCACGCTGATCGTTCGATCGTCGACCAACGCACCCTCGGCGTACACCCGGACAGCCACCAACGCCCGCGCCGTAGAGCGCCCACCGCCCGGCCGCCCGCGGAGCGACACCGCGAGCCGCCGACCCCACGTCGGCGCATCGAGCCACGAGGTCAGCTCGTTGTCGAACCCGAGCCGCATCGCCTCACGGCCCACGCCGAGCTCGCGCTCGAGCATCTCCGCGATCGCGCCTCGAATCGTCGGCACGCTCGGCGGAGTGGACACCGACACATCAACCACATCAGCCGGCCCATCATCAACGACCAACACCGGCTCGCGAACCGCACGCTCGACGAGATCCTCAACCGTTTCGGGCGGCATGAGCCGCACCGTGCATACACCGCCGCTCATCGCGAGCCGCCCCGTTGCGTGCCCCGCATCGCGCAGCGCCGCGCGCACCTCGTCGATCGTCACCCGCAGAAACCGGTCCGCCGGATCGGTAAGTTCGCCCGCGCTCACCAGCACCACACCACCAAGAGATTCCGCCCCACCCGAGAGCTCAGCGATCTCGGCCACCGTGATCGGCTCGTCGATCGCGTGCGAGGTCACAGCACGGAGCCGGAGCTCCCCGCCGAACGCCGCCGAGGCCACCCCGACAAGCCCGACGATGGCGATGGTTCGTGCTGCGCGCCTCACCACGATCACCCCTCCGATCACCGCCTGAGCTGGGCCACGGCGCTGAGCGTCTCGTCCGCCGCCCGAATCGTCTGGCTGTTCATCTCGAACGCCCGCTGCGTGCGGATCAGATCGATCAGCTCGAACGTCGGGTTCACATTCGAGCCCTCGAGGAACCCGCTCCGCACCTCGCCGAGCCCGCCTTGACCCGGCGTCTCGAGCACCGGCGGCCCCGAGGCGATCGTCTCGCCGAACAGGTTCTCACCGAGTTGGCTCAGGCCCTGCGGATTAATGAACCCCGCGAGCTCGAGCTGCCCAACCTGCTGCGGCTCGTCCTGCCCGGGGATGCCCACGTTCACCCGACCATCCGCGGTGATGTCCACGCTGGTTGCATCCAACGGGATGTTGATGCCGGGGACCAGCCGCCGACCCTCGCTCGACGCGAGCACCAGCTCGCCATCACCGTTCACCGAGAAGTTCCCAGCCCGTGTGTACGCGATGCCGCCCGGCGCGAGGTCGTCCTCGACATCGACCTGGAAGAACCCATCGCCCACGATCGCCACATCGAGCTCCCGCTCGGTCGTAATGAGTGCTCCCTGGGAGAAGTCCAGTTGCGTGCCCGACACTTTCACCCCAAGGCCTACGTAGAAGCCAGTCGGCCGGCGATCACCGTTGCGGTTCTCAACGCCCGGAAGACGCTTCTCTTGATAGAAGAGGTCCTCGAAGTTCGCCCGGCTCGCCTTGAACCCCTCCGTCGCAGCGTTGGCGAGGTTGTTCGCCGTGACATCGAGCTTGGTCGAGAGGGCCGTGAGGCCGGTCGCTGCGGATTGCAATGCCATGACGGCCATGCGGGAGTCTCCAGTTCACACGTGCATCGGCGCTGTCGGCGCCGCCGCGTCTTCGTTTCGTCGCAATCGCCTTGCCACGCCGATCACGACACTCGGCCCAGTTGACTGATCGCCACATCCATCACCGAGCCGATGATGCTCGCGACGGTCAGGTTCGACCGCGCCGAGCCGCCCGCCCGCGTGATCGACATCATCGTCGAGATCGGGTTCACCGCCGACTGCTCGATCGCCCGACCACGCACCCGTGCAGCCGATGGCAGCGCCTGCTCCATCTGCTCGGGCGTCGGGTGGTGCGCACCGTGGCCGTGCGCACGCATCGTGTGCGGCTCGGGGATGGTGATCACGCCCAGCTGCGCGACCGCCACGCCGCCCTGAACGATCACGCCGTCGTCACGGACATTGACCGGCAGCCCCGGCTCGAGCTCGATCGGCGCCTGCGCCGGCGACAGCACCGGGCGACCGCTCGCCGCGTGCACCAGCACGCCGTTCGGGCCCGTCAAGAGCCGCCCATCCCGCGTGAGCCCGATCGACTGCTCGGGATCATCGATCCGCACCATCAGGTACCCCTCGCCCTCGAGCGCCACGTCGAGCGGGTTGTTGGTCTCCGTGATCCCGCCCTGCCCCGTGCCGATCGCGGTCGGCGTCGGCATCACGCCCGCGCCGAGCCTCTCGAGCAACCGGTCCGAGCCGACATACCCCAGCCCATCCTCCTGACGCACCGCATCCCGAGCCCGGATCGAGAGGCCAAGGGGCTTGAAACCCGGCGTCTCGGCATTGGCCAGGTTGTTCGAGAGCACATCGAGACGGGCCATCTGTGTCAGCGCGCCGCTCGCCGCGGTCATGAAGCCGTAGTTCATCGCGTCGCTCCGCTTCGCCTTATCACGACTCGAGCAGGGCTAGCCGCTCCGCGACCGTCACCTCGCCCCCGGACCCGGCATGGGGCTATGCCGTGTCGGCGCCGACGCCCTGCGACGCCGACACGCCCACCATCGCTTCGTGCATCTCGGCGGCGGTCCGCGCGAGGTCGATCAGCCGCCGAGCCGCTGCGTCGAGCCTCGACGTCCGTCCAATGGGTGTCTTGCATGTCCCGATCCACGGGTCGCGCATCGTCGGCCTCCGTGCCACGCGTTGCGCAAAGGATCTCAATCGGCGTGCCACCCGCGTGCGCACGGGGGACCAACAGCGTCGGTGGCGCACAGACCGCGCACACGCCGATACTTCTCGCGTATGCGTGCGCACCGATCGACCGACATCCCGCCCGAGCGGCTCCCCGAGCACGCCGAACGCTTCCTGGCCTTTCTCCGCATCGAAGCCGGGCTCTCGCGCAATACGCTGCTCGCCTACCGGCGGGACCTGCGCGACCTGTGCGTGTTCCGCGCTCAGGATGCCGCACCGCTCCGGGACATCGACCTCACCGCCTGCACCGGCCACGACCTCGCGGCCCATCTTCGATCCCTCACCGCCGAGCACGGCCTCGACGCCGCCTCGCTCACCCGGCATCTGTCCACACTCCGCGTGTTCTTCCGGTGGATGCGGACCGAGGGCCGGATGACGCACGACCCCACCGAGGTGCTCGACCGCCCAGCAGCGTGGCGCCGACTGCCCAACGTGATGAGCGAGACCCAGGCAACTCGGCTCATGAACGCGCCCGCAGCCCTGGCCGAGGCCAAGCCGCCAAAGCGCGGCGCGCCCCCGCTGCATATCCGCGATCGCGCCCTGCTCGAACTGCTCTACTCGTGCGGCCTGCGCGCCTCGGAGGCCGCCGACCTGCAGCTCGACGACTACCTGCCGACCCTCGGCGTGCTCCGTGTCACCGGCAAGGGCAACAAGCAGCGACTCGTCCCCTTCGGAGCCGCGGCCCAGGACGCGGTCGAGACGTACCTCGACGATTGCCGCCCCCTCCTCGTCCGTCCCGACACCCGGGAGTCCAAACCGCTGCCCTCCGCGACCTCTGCGGTCTACCCCGGCCCGCGACTGCTGCTCTCGCGCACCGGCCGGCCGCTCTCCCGAGCCTCGGTCTGGGGCATCGTCAAGACCCACGCCCGGTTCATCGGCCTCGACAAGACCTACCCTCACATGCTCCGCCACTCGTTCGCGACCCATCTTCTCACCGGCGGGGCCGATCTCCGCGTCGTCCAGGAGATGCTGGGGCACACCGATGTCTCGACGACGGAGATCTACACGCACCTCGATCAGCCGCGACTGAAGAAGGTGCATCGGACGTATCACCCGCGGGCGTAGCTCGGGATTCGGGATTCGGGATTCGGGATTCGGGATTCGGGATTCGGGATTCGGGATTCGGGATTCGGGATTCGGGATTCGGGATTCGGGATTCGGGATTCGGGCGGAAGCTGTCCCGAGTCCCAAGGTTCCGAACTACGAATCCCGAACTACGAACTACGTCACGCCACGAAGCACTACCATGCCCGCCAGCCGCTTCGAAGGAACCCCGCGATGAAGGCCACCGACCTCAAAAAAGGCACCGCCATCTCCATCGACGGCCAGATCTGGGTCGTCGTGAAGTACGAGCACACCAAACCCGGCAAGGGCCCCGCCTACATGGCGACCACGCTCAAGAACCTGCTCACGGGCGCCAACGTGCAGCGGCGCTTCGGCTCCTCCGACAACGTCCAGCAGGTCGTGCTCGACCGCCGCGAGGCCGAGTACCTCTACCCCGAGGGCGACACCTACGTGTTCATGGACACCGAGGACTTCGAGCAGTTCAATGTCAGCGACGACCTCGTCGGCGAGGCGATGAAGTACATCAAGTCCAACGGCACCTGCACCATGCTCTTCAATGATGGCAACCCGGTGCAGGTGGAGCTGCCGCCCACGGTCGAGCTCGAGGTTGCTGAATGCGAGCCGGGCGTGAAGGGGGCCACGGTCACCAATGTCCAGAAGGAAGCGGTGATGGAGACCGGCCTCAAGACGCGCGTGCCCGACTTCATCAACGTCGGCGAGATGCTGAAACTCTCCACCGAGGACGGCAGCTACCTCTCTCGCGTGAAAGAATAACCTTCTCGATTTGTTTGCATCTCGTTGATTGATATTGGCTTGCGCAAAAATCAACGACATGTTCGGACGCGGGCGTCACCGCACCCGGTGGCGATCTCACGCGTATAGAAAGTTGTCGGACTCGGCGTTGCACAGGGTTGAGATCGCCCTTCTGTCGGCCGATAAGCAGTGGCGGACGGTGCCGGGCGAACCCGGAACGTCGCGAGACACGGGGTCGACCATGGCAGATGCCACCATCGACAGACTGGCGCCCACCGATGTCGACACCGTGTCGCACCTGTACAACTCCATCTTCCGGCCCGAGCAGGACAAGGCGTGGATCGAGCGCCGGCTCACCGGACGCCGGGGTGTGCTGGTGCAGGTGGCCCGGATCGAGAACGACGCGGTCGGCTTCTCCCTCGGCATGGAGCTCAAACCCGACACCCACACCACATGGCTCTGCGGTGTGGTCCCGAACATGCGCCAGGCCGGCATCGCGACCCAGCTGTTCGCCGCTGCCGATGACTGGGCCCGGGCCGAGGGGTACGAGTACCACCGCTTCGAGGCCGAGAACCGCATGAAGCCCATGCTGTACCTCGGCTTACGCTCCGGCTTCGAGATCATCGGGATCCGGTTCCACCCGCACTTGATGACCAACCTCGTGGTCTTCGAGAAGCACCTGGGGATGCCGCAGGCCTGACAGCGCCGCCCGGTATCCTCCGCGCCACACCCCACCGGAGAACACCATGGCGCTTCGAATCAACGCATTCCGCGGATGGCGGCCGGCGTCGGGCACCGCCGAGACGGTGGCCTCGGTCCCCTACGACGTGGTCAACCGCGCCGAGGCCCGCGCGCTCGCCGATGGACAACCCAACTCGTTCCTCCACGTCATCCGGCCCGACATCGATCTCCCCGACGAGACCGACCCCTACGCCGACGTGGTCTACGAGACCGCCAAAGCCGCCTTCGACCGCTTCAGGTCGGAGGGTGTGCTGGTGCAGGACGACAAGCCAGCGGTGTACCTCTACCGCCAGGAGTGCGAGCTGCTCGGAGCCACGGTCTCACAAACGGGTGTCGTCGCGTGCTGCCACACGGGTGACTACGAGGCCGACATCATCAAGAAGCACGAGAAGACGCGGCAAAAGAAGGAAGACGATCGGACGCGTCACGTGCTGACCCTTCGCGCGAACGCCGGCCCGGTGTTCCTGATGCACACACCGCAGCCGACCGTGCGCACACTCGTGGAGGGTCACACGAGCGCGGAGCCGCTCGAGCGGTTCACCGCGCCCGATGGTGTGACGCACACACTCTGGAAGGTGGAGGAGTACGAGCCGTACATCGCAGCGTTCGCCACACTCGGTGCCGCGTATGTGGCCGATGGCCACCACCGCTCCGCCTCCGCAGCACGGGCGGGCAAGGAGCTCGAATCGGCCAACCCAAGCCACACGGGCGACGAGGAGTACAACTGGTTCCTATGCGTGCTCTTCGATCAGGGCGATCTGAGCATCCTGCCGTACAACCGCGTGGTGAAAGACCTGCACGGCCTGACCGCTGACGAGCTTCTGGCCAAGATCGGCGCGATCGCGCAGGTCACACCCGAGGTCGACCCCACGCCGCGCCACCGGGCGAGTTTCTGCATGTACCTGCCCGGGGTGAGCGGCGCTCACGCGAGCCCGAACCACTGGTACAACATCCAGCTCGCTGAGGGATCGATCGACTTCGCCGATCCCATCGCGAGCCTGGACTATGTGCTGCTGACGGATCGCGTGTTGACGCCGATCCTCGGGATCGGTGATGTGCGGTCGGACGAGCGGATCGACTTCGTCGGCGGCATCCGCGGCACAGCGGAACTCAAACGGCGTGTCGACTCCGGCGAGATGGCCGTCGCATTCGCGATGCGGCCCGTCGAGGCGGAGCAGATCGTGGCTGTGGCGGATGCGGGGCAGATCATGCCGCCGAAGAGCACATGGTTCGAGCCGAAGCTGCGGTCGGGTCTCGTGGTGCACACGCTGGACTGAGGCGAACCGCCTCGGAACACGATGCGCCCGGGGGCACCGGCTGAGTCGAGGCCGGCTCAGTCCCCTGCAATGCCCGCCAGGTAGGCACTGAGGTCGAAGGCATCGAAGGTCTCGTTCTCGTCTCGATCGGTCCCGAAGACACGTCGCTCGAGGCGGTCGATAAAGAGCGCCGCGTCGTCCCGGTCGACATCGCGGTCCCAGTCCTGGTCGTCACGGGGCGCGAGGGCGTAGGTGTCCCGCTGAGTGCCGCCGAACCACGTGTCGATGCCGCCGCCGAAGCAGTAGAGCACACCGTCGATCATGCGCACACCGGGTGAGACCGCGCGAAACGGCAGCTCGTACTCGAACTCGCGCCAGGTGTCGGTGCTCGGCGTGTAGATCAGGATCTCGCTCTGACCTCTGGGGTTCTGCGAGGAGTCCACACCGCCACCGACCCAGATCTCGCCGTTGTGCACGAACGTCGCCCATTCGTGGTGCGAGCGGCCGATGGGCATGGGGGCGCCGGTCGACCAGGTCTCGGTCGAGGTGTCGTACATCTGCAACTCGGGCGTGTCACCATTGTGCCGGTGCTCGAACTCGCCGCCGATGAAGTAGATCGTCTCACCGATCGCCACACCCGCAGCGTGTACGCGGGGCTCGGGCACGCTCGGCCCGATCTCCCACGTGGCCTCGGGGTCGGTCAGGTCGAGCGTGAAGTGGTGGTCGTCGGTCACGGTGTTCGACTTGGCCCCAGCGAACGCGTGCAGCGTGTCGCCCACAATCACAGATGGCCCGCCATAGAACTTCACCGGGAGACTCGGGCCCGCGCGCCATGTGTCGGTCGCGGTGTTGTAGATGTCCACCTGATCGCGCGGGTTCTTGCCGACCTTGCCGCCGACGATCCACACCTCGGTGCCGCGGATCGACGCGTTGGCCGTCACGTGGTGGCGCCACCGATTGCCGAGTTCGCCGTTGAGCATCGACCACGTGCCGCTCGCCGGATCGAACACCTCCATATCCTCGTGGCCCTCCTTGCCGTTGAAGATGCCTGTGATGAGGTAGATCTTGCCGCCGACCACAGCACTCGCGTGCTCGCTGCGCTCTTTGACCAGCATGCCGACCTTCTGCCACTCCGCATGGACAGAGGTGGCGAGCAGCGCCGCACCGAAGACGAGTACGCACCGGTGTGAAGACCCGAGGACCATGACATCACCCCTCTCGGACGGATCGACCGGCCTGCCCCGACACGAGCAGGCTCTTGGAATGCCTGAGTTTCTCTAAGTACTCTCCCGTGTCTACCAGAAAGCCGGCGCAGGCGATCAAAAACGCCTCTTTCAACAATGCTCAGCAAATCGGTGCGGCGGCGTTCAACATCACGCGATGTCGCGAATCGGCTCTGATTCGGCCGCCAGGGAGTGATCCAACGAATTCCGCGTTGATTTCTCAAAATTTCCGATTATTCTTGGGAAAAGAACCGGACTTTCCGAATCGCGAGCCCACGGAGAACACACCCATGCGCGTGCTGATCGCTGACAAGTTCGAGCAAGCCGGCATCGCCGAACTCGAGGGGGTGGGGTGCGTCGTGACGTCGAACCCAGACCTTTCAGCGGACGACTTGGCCGGCGCCGTGGGGGAACGCAACCCCGAGGTCCTGGTCGTCCGGTCGACAAAGGTGCATGGGCCGGTCTTCGAGCATGGCGCCGCCCTTCAGCTCGTCGTCCGCGCGGGCGCGGGCTACGACAACATCGACGTGGGCGCCGCCTCGGCGCGGGGCGTCGCCGTCGCGAACTGCCCCGGGAAGAACGCGATCGCGGTCGCTGAACTCGCGTGGGGGCTGATCATCAGCGCAGACCGTCGTATCGCGGACCAGACCGCCGACCTGCGCGCCGGCGTGTGGAACAAGAAGCTGTACGGCAAGTCACACGGGCTGTTCGGGCGGACACTCGGCGTGATCGGCGTCGGGAACATCGGCCGCGAGGTCATCCACCGTGCGCACGCGTTCGGCATGCCGGTGCAGGCGTGGTGTCGCTCGCTCGACGAGGCGGGCGCCGAAGCGCTCGGTGTTCGGCGGTGTGAATCACCAATCGAGGCCGCACGGGGCGCGCACGTGGTGTCTGTGCATGTCGCCGCCACACCGGACACCGAGAAGCTGATCTCAACGGATCTGCTCGCCGCGATGTCGGATGGGGCGATTCTGGTCAACACGGCGCGCGGCAAAGTGGTGGACGAGCAGGCCCTCGAAGCCGAGGTCACCGCTGGGCGGCTCCGCGCAGCTCTGGATGTGTACCGCGATCAGCCGACACCGAGCGACTCCACGAGCGACATCGGGCTCGCCAAGGCAGCGGACCCGTCGGCGAACCACGTCTTCGTCGGGACGCACCACTGCGGGGCGAGCACCGATCAGAGTCAGCACGCGATCGCGATGGAGGCGGTCCGGATCGTGCGCGAGCTCAAGAGCACCGGCAGTGCGCCCAACGTGGTGAACATGGCCGAGCGCGGCACCGCGACGCGGCTGCTCGTGGTGCGGCATCACAATCAGCCGGGCGTGCTGGCCCACATCATCGGGGCCATCGGCGCCGCGGGCGTGAACATCGAGCGGATGCGGAACGTGATCTTCGACGGCGGCGCCGCGGCGTGCGCGACCATCCGACTGGACACCGAACCCGCATCGAGCGTGATTGAGGCGATCAACGATGCCTCGAAGCACGTGATCTCCGTGAGCATGGGGGTCGTAGAGTAGGCAATCGGGAATCGGCAATGGGTGCGGAGGATCGAGGGTGATGGCTCTGCATCGATTGCCGATTCCCGATTGACGATTGCCTCGTCCCGATTGCCCCACCCGCACTGCGCCGCGACAATCACCCGTAAGGAGCCCCGCCATGACGACCATGCCCACCGACGCGCCGTCCGCCGCCTCGCCCGCCCGCACCCCCGGCGGCCGGGTGTTCAACTTTTCTGCTGGGCCCGCGGTCCTGCCCGAGAAGGTGATCGAAGAGGTGCAGCGTGACCTGTGGGACTTCCGCGGGTGCGGCATGGGCGTGTGCGAGCTCTCGCACCGTGGCAAGGAGTTCGACACCATCCTGCAGGAGGCGTTCGAGTTCTGCCGCGAGGTGGGCAAGGTGCCCGAGAACTACCGCATCATCTTCTTCCAGGGCGGCGCCACCACCCAGACCTCGATGATCCCCACGAGCTTCCTGCCGCAGGGCGCCACCGCCGATTACCTCAAGACCGGCAAGTGGGCCAAGGAGGCCATCAAGGAAGCCAAGAAGATCGGCACCGTCCACCTCGCGTTCGACTCCGAGGACACCAAGTTCGATCGCCTTCCGACCGGCCCGAGCGACTACGACTTCTCGGCGGACGCTGCGTACCTCTGGTTCTGCTCGAACAACACGATCTACGGCACCGAGTTCAAGCATGTCCCGCCGACCAGCGCGCCCGTGGTCCGCGATGCCTCGAGCGACATGTACTCGCGACCGGTCGACTGGGCCCCGCTCAGCATGGTGTACGCGAGCGCTCAGAAGAACCTCGGCCCCTCCGGCCAGGCGCTGGTGATTGCGCGGGATGACTTCCTCGCCAAGGCCCCGCTCGACGAGTCGCTCCCCATCATGTGGGACTACAACGTGCAGTTCAACAAGGAGAGCCGGAGCAACACCCCCAACACCTTCGCGATCTACATGATGGGGCGTGTCTTCAAGTGGATTCTCGACGAGTTCGGCTCGCTCGAAGAAGTCGAGCGGTACAACGAGGAAAAGGCCGCCCTCGTCTACGATGCCATCGACCACTCCGACGGCTTCTACATCCCTCACGCCAAGCCGGAGTCCCGCTCGATCATGAATGTGACCTTCCGGTGCCCGACCGAAGAACTCGACGCGGCGTTTATCAAGGAAGCGGGCGAGGCCGGCTTCAAGACGATCTCGGGCCACCGCTCGATCAAGGGCATGCGCGCGAGCATCTACAACGCCATGCCGATCGACGGGTGCCGCCAGCTCGCCGCGTTCATGAAGGCCTTCCAGCAGAACCATGCCTGAGCCGGTGAATCGCCCGGCCGATCCGGTACATACCGACGCGCGGCCCAGCGTCCGCAGGCGGCGCTCGCATCTGACGCGAGGCGACATCCTCGCGCTGGGCTCGTTCCTGGCGATCGCGTGCGTGGTGATCGGCATCGAGTTATGCCTGGCCTGGATCGCGGGCTTTGATGCCACCTCCATCGTCCAGCTCGCGATCCAGGCCGTGTTCGCGTTCTTCGCCGCGTTCCTTGTGTGCCTCACGGTGCTGAGCCGCCGGTCCGAAGTGTCGGCGCGGCGCGAGAAGGAACGGGTGATCGAGTCCGAGCGTCGTCTCCAGCAGTGGACCGATACCGCCCCGATGCTGCTCTGGGCCACCGACGCCGAGGGGGAACTGGTCTACCTCAGCGGCGGGTGGGAGGAGTACATCGATCTCACCGACCGCACCAACCTCAAGGAGCGATGGCTCGGCCTCGTCGTCGAGCGAGACCTCGAACGGATGAAGCTGGCCTGTGCGGTCTCCCACGAGAACCACGAGCGGCTCGAAGTTACCGTCGGTCTTCAACGCAAGAACGGCGAAGAGCGCGTCTTCATCGACCGTGGCGTCCCGCAGTTCGACGCGGACGGGCGTTTCACCGGCTTGATCGGCTGCTGCGTGGACATCACCGATCACGAGCGCATGCGGTCGAAGCTCGACACCGTCGAGCTCGCCATCGCGTACGTCGAGGACGCGGTGCTGATCACCGAGCCCGACCCGAGCACCGGCGCACAGATCATTGTGCACTGCAACGCCGCATTCGAGCGGATGACCGGCTATACGCGCGACGAGGTCGTCGGTCGCACGCCGAGGTTCATGCGCGGTCCGGATGCCGACGAGACGGTGCTCCACGAGCTCGACGAGGCGATCCGCCGCGGAGAGTCCTTTCGGTGCGAGCTCCGCAACGCACGCAAGTCCGGCGAGCCCTACTGGGCGGACAGCACGCTCCACACCGTGCGCGATCAGCACGGCCGCGCCGCCCGAGTCGTCGCGATCCAGCGCGACATCACCGAGCGGCGCGCGCACGAGCAGCGGCTCCGCGACCTCAACGAGCGATTCGAACTCGCCGAGCAGGCGGCGCGCGTGGCCGCCTTCGAGGTCGACCTCAGGACCGAGATCATGGCGCTCTCGCCCCATGCAGCTTCGCTCCTCGGCTACCCCCCCGGCACGACGCAGCGCGATGTGCATACGATCATGCGCGAGCGTGTACACCCCGCCGACCAATGGGGCGTGCTGAAACGCCTCGAGCGGGCAGCGGTCGATCCAGGGCCCCGTCACGGTGCGCACCGGCTCGTGCTGCCCACCGGCGAGACCCGGTGGATCGAGGTGCACGCGATCACACACTTCGTCGATCAGGCACCCACGCGGATCGTCGGCCTGCTGCAGGATGTCACCGAGCAGCGAGAGGCCGAGATGCGTCGAGCGCAGCTCGAAGAAGAGCTCCGATTGTTCATCGAGCAGACGCCCGCAGCGGTCGCGATGTTCGACCGGGACATGCGATACCTGCGGGCGAGCAAGGGCTGGTACGAGCAGTACGGCCTCGGCACGGACTCGATCATCGGCCGCTCGCACAACGAGGTCTTCCCCGCCATCACCGAGCAATGGAACGACCTGTACAAGCGTGTGCTGAACGGCGCCGAGCTCGCCTCACCCGCCGACTGCCTTCTCCGCGAAGATGGAACCGAAACCTGGATCCGGTGGCAACTCACCCCGTGGCGTCACCCCGATGGCCAGATCGGCGGCATCATCATGTACACGGAGATTATCAATCAGCAGATCGCCAACGAACGCCGGCTTCAGCGCACCCACCAAGAGCTCGCAGCGAGCGAGGCCAAGTACCGCAAGATTATCGAGGAGCACACCGAGCTCGTCTGTCGGTTCCTGCCCGACTGCACACTGACCTTCGTGAACCAGAGCTACGCCCGTCGATTCGGCCGTAGCGCCGATGAACTCATCGGCACCACGTTCCTCGATCTCGTGCCCGAGCACGTGCACGAGAGTATCCACGACCGCATCGACGCACTCTCACCGGCACGCCCCGAGATCCGCATGGACCACCAGGTCATCCTGCCCGATGGCACACTCGCGATCCAGGAGTGGATCGATGTCGGCATCTTCGACGCGGACGGCCGGTTGATCGAGTGCCAGGGCTACGGCCGCGACATCACCGCCATTCGTGCAGCCGAGGAACGCGACAAACGCCGCATCCGTCAACAGGAGATGCTGCTCCGAGAACTCAATCACCGCGTGAAGAACTCGCTCGGCGGTCTGCTCACCATGATCGATCTGTGCCGCGACGTGGAGTCAACGAAGGAGGGCATGGCCGAGTCGCTCCGGGCCCGCGTCCGCGCGATGCTCGATGTGCATACCATGCTGTCCGAGTCGCACTGGTCGCCCGTGGACCTCCGAGAGTTCCTGATGAGATTCACACCGCCCGGCACGAGCGATCGCGTCACAATCACCGGGCCGAGCGCCGAGGTCCCGGCCGAGCAGGCGACCGCCTTCGGCATCGTCATCGGTGAGCTGTTCGCCAATAGCGGCGAGCACGGAGCCCTCTCGACCAACGGTCGAATCAATGTGGACTGGACCATCGATCCAGATGACCCGGTGCTGGTTACGCTGCAGTGGCGCGAGCACCACGGCCCCGCGCTCACGCCACCCACCCCGGGGCTCGGCATGAACCTGATCGAAGGGTTCGCGAGGAGCGAGCTGCGCGGCGGCATCGAGTTCGGCTTCCCACCCGACGGCGTCGCCCACACCCTGACCATGCGGCTCGACCCGGCCATCATCGACGACCCGCGGGTAAAAACCACAGCGCACCTTGAGAACATGCCACGAGCGCAACACGCATCGTGATGTCGGCCCTGATGGCCGTTATCGCATCCTGCATCATCGAGTTCCATGACCCGGTGGTGGGAGCGTCTCGCTCCCACGAACATTCATCCACTACTGTCCGTTATCCGGCAGTGGGAGCGAGACGCTCC
>JBCDJJ010000085.1:0-15454 GCA_038747915.1 Planctomycetota bacterium
CTGGTGGCTTGCCCACCAGTGCGAACGCCAAAGCCCTTGAACACTGGCGGGCAAGCCGCCAGTGGCACCCAAGTCCCGGAGTCGGTCGATCCACCGCTGAGACTGGCAAGACGAGTTGACTTGGTCTGCTCTAGGCCTCGCCACACAAGATGGTGAATCGTCTGGAACGGCGTGGAGGTGGTGCAGCTTTCTGCAGGAGTACGAGGCACACCCATGGAGACATCGCGTCGCGATGTCTCCATGCCACCCGGCGGTGGTGTACCGATGTCAGCAGTCAAGGTTTGGTGTGGGTGTCCCGAGCCGGTACGGCTCGGCTCGCTATGGATTGAGACGGGTCGCGGACCACTCGCTTGTGCTCTGGTATCCAGCGACCGTGTCGACGGTTGCCGGCTCGAGCGAGCGGGTCCATCGGGCGCGGTCGTGGACGCGGCCGATGCCCGCGCACCACAGCTCGACGCGCTCGGCCCACACGCGGAAGCCGCCCCAGTGCGGCGGGCGGGGGATCTCAGCGGACTCATCGTCGAGCTGCACGCCCAGGGAGATCGCTGCCTCAGCGACCTGCTCGATGAGGGTGTCACGGGAATCGAGTGGTTCGCTCTGGCGGCTGCCCCAGGCGCCCAGGCGGCTCTCGAGGGGGCGCGTGACGAAGTACGCATCGCTCTCGGCGTCGGGCGAGGGCGTGACCGGGCCGGCGATGCGTGCCTGGAGGTCGAGGTTGTCCCAGTGGAAGACAAGGGCAGCCCGAGGGTTGCCACCGAGCTCCCGGCCTTTTTGCGAGTTGCGGTTGGTGTAGAAGACGATGTGCCCGAGGTCGAGATCCATGCCTTTGCACAGCACGACACGGGCGGAGGGTGTGCCGTCGGCGTCGGCGGTGGCGAGGGTCATCGCGTTGGGATTCCGCTGAATCGGGCCCTGCCCATCGCGCTCGGCGCGGCCGTGGGCCGCGTCCCACCACTCCGTGAAGAGACCCCACGGCGAGGCGGGCAGCTCGTCGGGCAGGGAACGCTCGGTCGAATACGTCTCCTCGATCGATGACATGGGCACACGATACGCACGATGGCTCGGAGTGGTGACGGCACAGTTGTCCACACGGCCTGGTGCGCACCCTGTCGATTGCGACACACCGGCACGGATTTGTGGACACTCCGCGATTCCCGTCGACGAAAGGTCCACCCACTCGTCATGGCCGACGATCGCTCCGACACCTCAGGCAACGGCTCGTCGCGTCGCTCCCGCCGCGGTGGTGCGACGCCGGCCCCGACGCAGGCCGAGGTGCGCGGGTTCCTGGACCGGGAGCCGCCCTCGAGCGTTCGGGGCGAGATGAGCCTGATCGGCTCGCTGCTGCTCGATCCGGCGCGGGTGCCCGAGGCCCTCGGCGCGGTCCCGAGCGGTGACATGTTCTCGTCGGACCGGCACCAATTGGTCTACGACGCGCTGCTGAGCGTGTACAACGCGCACGGCACGGTCGACCTCGTGCAGCTTGTCGAGCACATCGAGGCGCGTGGGCGGATCGAGGAGGTCGGCGGGCCCGAGTACCTCGTACAGATGGCCGAGAGTGTGCCGACCGCGGTGAACGCGGTGCACTACGCGCGGATCGTGCGAGAAAAGTACCAGCTGCGCCGGTTGATCGATGCAGCGGGGTCGATCCTGTTCGAGGCGTACCACGCGAGCGGGGCGGAGGGTGACGAGGTTCGGCGGGTGCTGGATGCCGCCGAGCAGAAGATCTTCAAGGTGGCGGAGGATGTGGCGTCGGTCGACGCGGAGGATCTGCGGTCGCTGCTCGAGAAGCAGATCGACTTCCTCGCAGCCAACGAAGGCCGGCTGATCACCGGGCTCGACACGGGGTTTCTCGATCTCAACGAGATGACCAGCGGTCTGCAGAACGGCGAACTCGCGATCGTGGCGGGCCGGCCATCGATGGGCAAGACCGCGTTCGCGCTCAACCTGGCGCAGCAGGTCGCCGCGGGCGGCACAACCGAGCCCGTGCCCGTGGCATTCTTCAGCATGGAGATGAGCCGCGGCTCGGTGGCGATGCGCATGCTCAGCGCCCTGAGCGGTGTGGACTCGCACCGGCTCCGGCGGAACATGCTGAACAAAGGAGACTTCGACCGGCTCCTGCGGGCGACCGATTCACTCGGGCGGCTGCCCATCCACATCGATGACACACCGGGCCTGACCGCCATGATGCTGCGGGCCAAGGTGCGCCGGATGGTGCAGCAGCACGACGTGAAGTGCATCTTCATCGACTACCTGCAGCTCATGAGCGCACCGGGCGCGTCGCGCGATGGCCGTCAGCAGGAGGTGAGCGAGATCAGCCGGTCGATCAAGGCGCTGGCCCGCGACATGAACGTGCCCATCGTCTGCCTTGCGCAGCTCAACCGCGGCGCGGAGCAGCGCGAGGGCCACCGGCCGCGGATGGCAGACCTGCGCGAGTCAGGCTCGATCGAGCAGGATGCAGATGTGATCATGTTGCTGCACCGCGAGGAGTACTACCACTCGCAGGATCCGGCGTGGGCGGACAACCACCCGGAGAAGGTCGGCCTCGCCGAGGTGATCATCGCCAAGCAACGGAACGGGCCGACAGGGGTGGTCGAGCTGAGCTGGGATAACCGGACGACGCGGTTCACCAACCGGGCGCGCGGGTCGTCCGGCGGGTACGCGGCGCCGTTGACGGAGCCGAAGGCGCAACAGGGTGGGCCGTCGCCGGCGGATCCGGGTGATGTGCCGGTGTGAGGGAGAGGCAATAGGCATCAGGCATCAGGGGTGAGAACATGCCGTGGCGGGGCAGCGTGCCGAGCGGGATACCCTCTGCCTGATGCCTGATGCCTGATGCCTGATGCCTGATGCCTGATGCCTGATGCCTGATGCCTCCCATGCCACTCGTCTCCATCATCATGCCGTGCTTCAACGAGCGTGCGACGCTCGATGATGCGGTGGCGCGTGTGGTAGCGGCGCCGTACCCCGAAGGGGTGACGCTCGAGGTGGTCATCGTCGACGACGGCTCGACCGATGGGTCGCGCGAGATCGCCGATGGGCTTGCGAAGGCGCACGAACCGGTGCGCCTGGTCGCGAAGGCCCAGAACCGCGGGAAGGGCGCCGCTGTGCGCACGGGGTTGAAGGCCGCGACCGGCGAGGTGCTGCTGATCCACGACTGCGATATGGAGTACGACCCCGCCGACCACGCCGCAGTGCTCGGACCGATTCTGCAGGGCACCGCCGATGTCGTGATCGGGAGCCGGTTCCTCGGCACGCCGGCAGCGGGCGGGGCCCACCGCGTGCTGTACTTCTGGCACTACGCTGCGAACCGGGCGATCACGATCGCCTGCGACATGGCCTCGAACCTGAACCTGACGGACATCGAGTGCTGCACGAAGGCGTTCACGCGCGAGGCCGGTGCCGCCCTGGTGCCGCACCTCCGGGAGGATGGGTTCGGGATCGAGCCCGAGATCGTGATCCGCGCCGCGCAGCTCCGCCTGCCCACACCCCCGAGTGCCCCAGCACCGAGCCGCGTGCGTGAGCACGCGCGCCAGATGCCCTCCGACCAAGACGCCTCCGCCCAGCCCGCAGCGTCGGGCGCCTCGGACTCGGGCGAGCGTGCTCCCGCACGCGGCTCGGATGAACGTGCTCCCCTCCGCCCGGCACGGATCTACGAGGTCCCGGTGAGCTACGCGGGCCGCACGTACGCCGAGGGCAAAAAAATCGGGTGGCGGGACGGTGTGCG
The DNA here is from genome assembly GCA_038747915.1 of Planctomycetota bacterium. GTDB lineage: Bacteria > Planctomycetota > Phycisphaerae > Phycisphaerales > UBA1924 > JBCDAP01. The sequence continues at coordinate 3,722 of JBCDJJ010000085.1, forward strand.
GGCGCTGTGGGTGATCGGGCGGTGCTGGATCGGGCGAGCGTCCTGACCCGTGGATACCATACTCAGCGGTCTATTTCGAGACCGATGGAAACGTCACGTCAACATTGGGTTGTGAGTTCGAGGAGAAGAACCATGCTCAACCATGCGATCGCGTGCGCCGTGCTCGTGGCAACACTCGGCGGTGCCCCGTCGGCGCAATCGATCCCGCCGCACATCCTCTGGAAAGAAAAGGTCAACGGCGTGCTGCCCGATCTGCAGGATTCGGGCGGCACCGACGGGATGGTCAGCACCGGCAGCGGCCCGCGCCCCGGCGATGCCGGTGACTGGCAGGACCTCGGCACACTCCGCCGCGGCCTCTCCATCGTCACGGGCGAGGTCACCACGATCCGGTCCGGCTTCTCGTTCGAGTTCCTCGGTGATGCGATCCTGTTCACCGTGCCCAACGAGCTGGTGGTGACCTCGATCGTCTTCGAGTCGGAGGGCACGCTCGGGCTCCGCGAGTTCCTCGTGGTCGATCCGGCGACCGACACCGTTCTGAGCGAGATTCAGCGGCGGACCTTCCCCGAGGTCGGCCTCTCGACGCCCACCAACGACGATGTGGTCGCCCGGTTCGCCGGCGCACCGCTCGGCGCCGGCGCCTACGTGCTGAGCTACAACAACGCGGCCCGCGTGACCGACACCTCGGCGTACACGATCACCTTCGAGGTGGTCCCGGCGCCCGGCGCGGTGGGGCTCCTCGGGGCGGTGGGCGTGTGCGCCGCCCGCCGCCGATCGCGTGGATGAACCGGCCCGGTGGAGCCGCCGGCCGTGCTCGCTACAATCGCTCGCCCTGCTGGGGCCGGTGGCCCCGGTGAGCGACATCCGGGCGTATAGCTCAGTTGGTTAGAGCGCACCCCTGATAAGGGTGAGGTCGGAGGTTCGAGTCCTCCTACGCCCACTTCCACGTGCTCGGGCACGCGCGAAAATGCCACGATTCTGTGGTGTATGCGCATGGTCGAGTTCGAGCGCCGGTGGGCGCTCGACCCCCTGGCGCGGTGCGAGCTACGCTCACGTTCAACACTGAGAGCTGGTGTGTGCGTGCCCACGGTCGGTCCGCCAGATCCCGCGTGCTCGTCGGGGAGGGAAGACGTGAGTCAAGCCATCACGTTGCGTGTGCGCCCCGGTGAGGGTGGTGATGCCAGGGGCGGGGCGGCTCAGGTCGAGCTGTTGGTCAATGGCGCGAGTGCATCGTCCACGGTGTCGAGCCCGTGGGGTCGAGCGGTCGAGGGTGAGGAGCGACTGTTGGATGGGTGTCTTGCTTGGTATCTCGAGGGGTACCTGCGCGACTACCCGACCGACTTTGATCGTCAACGGGCCGAGCGCATCACCACCGCACTCGAAGTGTGGGGTCGCGAGGCGTTCGACGCCATCCTCGGCACCGGCGAAGGAGCCGGTGTGTACGCGCTCGCGGGCAGAGATCCGGAGGCCGAGATCGTCTTCGAGATCCGCTCGGACGATCCGGGGCTCCTCGCGTGGCCGTGGGAGGCGATGACCTCGCGGAGCGGCTTCCGCCTCGGTCAGCGGTACCCCATAGTGCGCACGCTGGAGGCGGTCGAGCCGCAGGTGGCGTTCGATCCCCTCAGTGTGACCGGCGAGTGTCTCGAGGTGCTGCTGGTGACCGCTCGTCCACGTGGCCGCACCGATGTGGGCTACCGGTCGATCTCGCGTCCGTTGGTTGACTACGCCGCGCGGATCGATGTGCCCATCCGCGTGCAGCTGCTCCGCCCGCCGACCTTTGCCGCCCTGCACCACCATCTCGAGCAGAACTCGGGCCGGTACCACGTGCTGCACTTCGATGGGCACGGCGCGTACATGCGCACCAAGGGTGCCGGTGGCAGCGACGGCACGGGCGCACCGATCGACTACAGCCCGCACACGCTCTCCGCACCCGATGGCACGTACTCCGGCTACCTGCAGTTCGAGCCCGAGCCCGGTCAAGACGCCAAGGAGGGGCTCATCCCTGCATCGCGGATCAGCGAGGTGCTGAGTCGGCACCGCATCCCGATCGTTGTGCTCAACGCGTGCCAGTCGGCCAAGATCGACGAGCGCGCGTCCGACGAGTTCGCGTCGGTCGCGGGCTCGCTCGTGAAAGCCGGTGTGCGGAGCGTGGTCGCGATGTCGCACGTGCTGTGGGTCACGGGCGCGCAGGAGTTCGTGCCCGCCTTCTACGAGTCGCTCGTGAAGAGCTCGAGCGTCGGCCGGGCGGTGCTCGGCGGGCGACGCCGGATGCTCGATCACCCCAAGCGCGAGTGCGTGCGAGGCAAGTGGGAGCTTCACGACTGGATCGTGCCGGTGCTCTTCGAGCAGAACCCGGCGCAGATTGCGCTCACACCGCCCGCGCCGGGCGACGCCGCACCGACTAGGGGCGTCGCGCAGGAGCAGATGCCGCAGGAGGCCCGCATCGCGGACGAGCCGTTCGGGTTCATCGGGCGCGATGGGCCGATCATGGATCTCGAGCGGGCCATGCGCCGCAAGGCCGCGGTGGTGATCCAGGGCATCGGCGGTGTGGGCAAATCGATCCTCGCGAAGGGCTTTCTCGAGTGGCTCGCCGACACCGGCGGGCTCACGCTGCCACCCCTGTGGTTCGGGCTCGACACCGTGTCGAGCGTGGACTACCTGCTCAACCGCATCGGCGAGGCCTTCGGCCGGGCCGACATCGGCGCGCTGCCGGTGCGCCTCGACCCCGAGGCCGAGCCCGAGCGCGCCGCCCAGCTCACCGAGTTCCCCAAGGTCGCGGTGCTCAAGCACCTCTTTGCTCGATTGCCCGAGACCGTGGTGTGCGTGCTGGACAACTTCGAGGTGGTAACCGACGCCGGCGCCGGGCAGGCCACCGGGCGGTTCGGCGAGGCCGACCGGGCGGCGCTCAAGGCACTCATTCGCGCGGCCCATGGCACGAGGTTCCGCATCATCATCACGAGCCGTACGAGCGAGGACTGGCTCGGCGCGGACTTCCGCGAGGTCATCCCGGTGGGCGGGCTGAGCCGCGAGGAGCGGCTCCGGTACGTGTCGGCGGTGGTGCAGACCAAGGGCCTGGGTGTCGACCGCAACGAGGAGGCGTTCGAAGAGCTGCTCGAGGCGCTGCAGGGTCACCCGCTGCTGATGCGGATCGTGCTGCCGCGGCTCGGCGAGCGGATGACAGCGCAGCAGGCGCTCGATGAGATCAAAGCAGGGCTGCCCGCCACACTCGCGGACACGGGCACGGAGGACGAGACGCTGGCAAAGCTGCGCTCGACGATCGCCTTCGCGACGGAGGGCGTGCCGGAGGAGCTGCGGCCGCTGCTGACGCTCGTCGGACTGCACGAGCGGTATATGAATTCAAACGAACTACTGCTGATGGCGCAACAGGTCGACCAGTGGTGGGACAAGGCGGCGATCGACCAGTTCGAGCTGGTACTAACCCACGCGGGACTCACGCGACCACTCCACGGTATCACGAATCATGGCGTTGTTCTTGAGCTGCACCCAGCGCTAGCCGGGCACCTCCACTCGGTGTGGTTGCCTGCTCTCGCGGATGATGAGCGCCGACGGTGGACCACGGCCTTCGTCGACGTGATGGCACTAATGGCCGATGCTATCGCAGGAATGAGGGTCTACGAACAACGTCCTTACCACCACTTCCACGGGCCGAACTTCCGCGCGGCGCTTGAACACGCCGAACGACTGGAGATGAGTGTCCATATCTGTGCACTCGCCCAATCGCTCGGTATGTATGCGCAGAACACACTTTCGTTCGAGGACGCAGCCGGGCTTTACCAAAAGTTGATCGAAGTTCATCTCACTTGTGGAGACGAGGACAAGGCTGCAGATGGCTACCACCATCTCGGTCGTGTGGCTGAATTGTGCCGCGATTTCAAAACTGCTGAGAGGTGGTACAAACAATCGTTGAAGAGCGCGGAACTCTTGGGTAACGAGAAACGCGCCGCCGTTACATGCCATCACCTCGGCATGGTCGCCCAGGAACGCCGCGACTTCGACGCGGCCGAAGGGTGGTATAAGCGTTCCCTAGAGATCGAGAAACGCCGAGGCGAGGAGTATGGCGCCGCTGTCACCTACCACCAGCTGGGCAGAGTGGCAGAGGAACGCCGTGATTTCGACATAGCTGAGGATTGGTACAAGAAATCGCTGGAGATCAAAAGACACTTGGGCGAAGAGCGCGGCGTGCTAATGACCTGCGGTCAGCTCGGCAATCTGGCCCAACTGCGCCAAAATTTCGACGCCGCAGAAAAGTGGTATCGGCAATCGCTGGAGATCAGCCAGTCGTTGGGCGACGACGAAGCCAATGCCAAAAATTACCATAATCTCGGTAACGTTGCTCGAGAACGTAGAAAATTCGATTCCGCGGAGGAGTCGTACAAACGGTCATTGGAGATTGCAGAACGCATTGGCGACGAATACAGCGCTGGGATCACCTGCCACCAGCTCGGCATGGTGGCTGAGGCACGCCGCGACTTCAATGTGGCAGAGGGATGGTACAGGCGATCGTTGGAGAGCACGGAACGCTTGGGCGACGAGCACAGCGCAGCCGCCACTTACCACGAGCTAAGCATAGTGGCCCGAAAGCGAGCACAATTCCACACGTCTGCCGAGCTGGAATTGAAAGCACTTGAGATCTACACCCGCTTCAACGACAAGCACCATGGGCGGATCGTTTTTCATGGACTTTTATGCACGCTTCAGGCTGCTTCGCCAAACCACCAGGCCGAGCTCAAAGCCCAAGTCGTCAATGCGGATCTCCCCAGGGAAATGCTCGATCAAGCCTTGGCGGCGTTAGACAACGAGGATGGATCCAGCAACGACCCCGCCGCCCCCACCGGAGACAAGCCATGATCGACCTCGCCTCCGTCCACGTCGACATCGCCTCCCTCGACGACGCCGCAGCGGTCGAGGTGCTCGCCCGCGTGGTGCGTGGGCGGGGGCTCTCGACCGAGCTCGGTGTGTCGGCGCCGGTGCTCAGGCGGGCGGTGGCCGCGTGTGTGGCGGAGGAGGGGCTCACGCCACCCGCTTCGGCGAGCGAGGGGGAGGTGGCGCGGGCCGCGTTGAGGGCGCTCGCCGCCGCGGCGCCCGAGCGGGCCGAGGACATCGGCGCGCTGGCCCGGGCCGATCACCGAGCGCACACGTTCTCGGGGCTCGAGACCATCGCGGTGCTCGGGCTGGTGATCGCGGTGCTGCAGACCGAGGTGACCATCGAGGTGGAGGACGGCCGGATCACCGCGTTCTCGCTCCGCAAGCGGGCGAGCGGCGCCAAAGAAGTGACGGCGTTTCTCGAGACCGTGGCGGGGTTCTTCGGCCGCCCGAGTCGGTAGATCGGAGCCGGCGTTTCGGGATCTGTCCGGTTTTGCGCTGGTCTGGCGCCGATGTGCGGATTCCTGATCGCCGCCCTCAACCATTGGTCGATGGTCAGCGAAACGCTGAGCCATGAGCGAGCCCACCCCGATGACCACCGATCCCACCGATGCGCCCGGCGCGGATGTCGTTCTCGAGTCGGTCAGCCGCACGTTCGGCCGGGGCGACGCCGCGGTACACGCGCTGCGGGACGTGTCGGTGTCGTTCGCGCCGGGCTCGTCGACGGCGGTGTGGGGGCCATCGGGGTCGGGCAAGAGCACGCTGCTGCACGTGGTCGGGGCGGTGGATGTGCCGACGAGCGGCCGCGTGGTGGTGGGCGGTCGCGACCTCGCCGCGATGACCGCGACCGAGCGGACGGTGTTCCGCCGCCGCGAGGTGGGCTTTGTGTTCCAGGCGTTCCACCTGGTGCCCTCGCTCACGGTGTTCGAGAACGCCGCGACGCCGTTCATGCTCGACGGCCTGCTCGATGCCGAGCGGCGCGAGATGGTGGGCGATCTGCTCGACCGCGTCGGCCTCGGCGACAAGCTCGCCAAGTACCCCGATCAGCTCTCGGGCGGTCAGCGGCAGCGCGTCGCGATCGCACGGGCGGTCGTCCGCGAGCCCGCGGTGGTGCTGGCCGACGAGCCGACGGGGAATCTGGACGAGCGGTCGGGTCGCGAGATCCTGGAGCTGCTCGCGCCCCACCGGGCGCGATCGCCGATGACGCTGCTCGTCGCGACGCACAGCCCCGATGTCCGGGATTGGTGCGACGCGGTCGTGAGTGTCCGCGACGGGTGCGTGGCACCGGAGGATGATCGCCGCGAGCCGCCCTCGTTCGCGGAGACGCTTGCCGAGGCGGCGCGCTGATGTCCGGGTGGCCGGGCGGGCGGTTCGGGCTGGTGCGCGGGTTGATCCTGGGCGATGCGAAGCGTCACCCGCTCTCGCTCCTGCTGACCGTGCTGGGCGTGACGCTCGGCGTGGCGGTGGTGGTGGGCGTCGATACCGCGGTCGACGCGTGCACGCGCGGGTTCGCCGCGAGTGTGCGCTCGATCGTGGGCGACACCTCGCACCGCATCGAGCCCGCGAGCGGGACGATGGCGGACGAGGCGTTCGCGGAGCTGCGGCTCGCGATGCCGGATCTGCTGGCCACGCCGGTGATCGACCGCCGGGTGCGGATCCTCCCATTGGAGGGTGCGCCCGAGGGCGAGCCGACGCGTCTGGGCCGGATCATCGGGCTCGATGTGCTGAGTGCTGCGGATGTCGCCGCGGACCAGGGCATCGAGGAGGCGCTGGAGGACGCGAGTTTTCAGTCGTTCATCGCCGAGCCCGGCGCGGTGGTGATGGTGAAGCCGCTCGCCGAGCGAGTGGGTGCCGAGGTCGGCACGCGCCTGCGTGTGGACATGGGCGATGCCGTCCGCTCGGTACACGTGGTGTCGATCATCGAGCTCGAGCCGCCGGCGCGCTCGACGGTGACCGATCTGATGGTCGCTGACATCGCGACGGCGCAGGAGCTGTTCTCGATGCCGGGGCACCTCGACCGCGTCGACATCGCCCCGCGCGATGATGCGGAGCTCGAGGCGGTGCGCGGTGTGCTGCCCGTGGGCGTCTCCGTGCGCACGCTCGACGATGCAGCGGGGGCCATCGAGGAGCTCATCGGCGCGTACCGGCTCAACCTGCTCGCGCTCTCGTTCATGGCGAGCTTCGTGGCGGTGTTCATCGTGTACAACGCGACGCTGATCGGTGCGGAGCGGCGGTCGGGCACGCTCGGCACGCTGCGGTGCGTGGGGATGCGGAGCGTGGGGATCGCGGGTGTGTTCGTGATCGAGGCCGCGGTGATCGGGCTGATCGGCGCCGCGGTCGGTGTGTTCGCGGGCCTGTGGTTGGCGAGCGGGCTCGTCGAGCTGGTCTCCGCGACGATCGGTGATCTCTACACCCGTGTGAACCCGGTGGAGGTGTCGCTCTCGCCCGTGTCAGCAGCGAAGGCCGCGGTAGTGGGGCTGGTGAGCGCCCTCGCGGGGGCCGCAGCCCCGACGGTGCTCGCCTCGCGGACACCACCGATGTCGGCTTTTCGCGCGACGGAGCGGGCGGATCGGTCGTGGGCGTGGTCGATGGTGCTGGCGCTCGCCGCGGTCGGGTGTCTGGCGCTCGCGTGGGTGTTCGTGGTGTGGCCACAGGGTTCGATCGTCGGGGCGTTCGCGGTCGCGGGGTTCACCGCGACGGGCTTCGCGCTGGTGGCCCTGCCAGCGACCAAGGTGGCGAGCGCGCTCGCCTCGGTGCTCGCCGGTGGGCACCGGAGCGGTCGAGCGCTGCCGCCGCTGCTCGCAGCCCGCGGTGTGGGCCGGTCGATCGGTGTGACGGGTGTCGCCGTCGCAGCGACTGCTCTCGCGATGGCGATGAACATCGGTCTGCTCACGATGGTGGGGTCGTTCCGTCACGCCGTGCTGACGTGGCTCGACGGTCGATACCAGAGCGACCTGTACATCGCGCCCGCGCTGGCGCTCGAGCACCGCGTGCCCGCGACGCTATCTCCCGAGCTGATCGCAGCGGTGGAGGCGCACCCCGATGTGGCGGGCCCGGTGATGCCGTACCGGCACGTCAACATCGAGCTCGGGGGGCTTCCCGCGCTGCTGACCGCGACCGACTTGCGGCGCACGCTCGACGGCGGGCTGCTCCAACTCGTCGACGGGGACACCCGATCGGCGCTCGATGCGCTCGATGGTGAGCCGCCGGGCGCTGCGACGCCCGTATACATCAGTCAGCCGCTCGCGGTGAAGCTCGGCTTCCGCCCGGGTGACACCATCTCGCTGCCCGCCCCCGAGGAACCGTTCCCCGCGTTCGTGGCCGGCGTGTACACCGACTTCGTGGCCGATCGCGGCACGGTGCTCATCGACCGCACCGTGTTCCGCGCTGTCTGGCACGACGATGGGCTCAACGCGGCGCACGTGTCCCTCGAGCCGCACGCCCGCGGCGAGGGTGCCGCGGCCCGGTTCGCGGACGTGTGGGGCGCCGAGTTCCCGGTGGTGGTGCACGATCACGCCGACATCCGGAGCGAAACCAAGCGGATCTTCGACCGCACCTTTCGCATCACCGATGTGCTGGCGTGGCTCGCGGGTCTCGTGGCCTTATTCGGCCTCGGTGGCGCCGTGCTGGCGCTCGCAGCGTCTCGCACGCGCGAGCTCGCGACGCTCTCGGCGCTCGGGATGTCGCGTGGGCAGCTGCTCGCGCGTTCCGCGACGGAGGCCGCGCTGCTCGGTCTCACCGCCTGGGTGCTCGCGTTGATCGCGGGGTCTGCGCTCGCGTGGATCCTGGCCGATGTGATCCAGTACCGCTCCTTTGGGTGGAGCTTCCCGCTGCGCCCGGCACCCGTGAGCTGGGGTGTGGCGCTCGCGTTCGTGGTGGCCGCTGCGGTGGTCGGCGGTCTCGCGCCGTCGCTACTCGTGCGCAAAGACACACTCGTTCGGGGACTTGGTGATGAGTAGGGCCATGATGGTGCTCGTCGGTGCGGGTTCGATGGCATGCACCGCGCTCGCGCAGCCGGCGCGCAACACCGATGGTTTTCTCGTAGCGGATGCGCCGCGCGAGTGGTCGTTCCCGGAGGACTTCGGGCGCCACCCCGGCTACCAGATCGAGTGGTGGTACTACACCGGGAACCTCGTGAGCGAGGATGGCCGAGAGTTCGGGTATCAGCTCACGTTCTTCCGCAACGAGCTGGCGCCGGGCGACCACGCGGCGGAGCTGATGAACGAGGTCGACGGCACCCACGTCAGCCCGTGGCGCGGTGGTGAGTACCACTTCGCGCACTTCGCGATCTCGGACATCACGAGCGAAACCTTCTTCCACGCCGATGTGGGCACACGTGGGCACCCGAGCTTTGCGAGCGCAGCCGACGACACGCTCGACGTACACCTGCTGGGCTGGCGCACGTTCCTCGATGAGCACGGCGACATCCGGCTCATCGCGGAACGCGATGGCCACGCGATCGACCTCACCGCGACGATCGTCAACGGACCCATCCTGCACGGTCCGGGTGGGGTGAGCCCGAAGGGTGATGAGTTCGGCCAAGCGTCCTACTACCACTCGATCACGCGCCTCGCGACGAGTGGCACGGTCACGACACATGGTGAGGCGCACGAGGTGTCGGGCCTGAGCTGGATGGACCAGGAGTTCTCGTCGAACCAGTTGTCCGATGATCAGACCGGGTGGGATTGGTTCGCGCTCCACCTCGATGACGGACGAGATGTCATGATCTACCGCCTGCGGGATACCGCGGGCGGCACCGACTACGCGTTCGCCACGATCGTGCCGTCACCGGGCGAACCGGCGCGGTTCACGACCGACGAGGTGTCGTTCGAGCCCGGCGGCACCTGGACGAGCCCGGACACCGGCGGCGCGTACCCGCGCGAGTGGACGCTGACCGTCGGCGATCACCTCACCGTCGTCGTGCGCTCGCGCTTCGACGGCCAGGAGGTGCGGAGCGAGAACACCGGCGATGTGAACTACCTGGAGGCAGCGGTCGAGGTGCTCAACGTCGAAGGTGTGCGCCTCGGAACGGGGTACATGGAGCTGACGGGATACGACAAGCCGCTCAACGAGCGGTTATAGACCGTGGCACAGGCGTCTCGCCTGTGCTGAACGATCAACGTCTCCGCCGCACAGGCGACACGCCTGTGCCACTGAGAGTGATACGAACGATGCTCAGGTCGACTCGGCACCGGCCTCGGCGGCTTCCGTCTCGGGAGCCGCTGACTCGTCGCTCTCGCGCGACGCGGCGAGCTTGGCCTCACGTGCCGCCTTCTTCGCATCCTCGATCGCTTGATCGAATTCCGAAGCGAACGCGAGCTCGTTGAGCACCTCTTCGTCGTCGTCACCGGTGGGCAGCGGCAGCGTGCCCTCGTACGTCACAGTGATCTTGTTCTTGCCCTCGAAGTCGCCCGAGAGCAGACGCTCCGAGAGCGGGTCTTCGACGTAGGTGCTGATCGCGCGGCGCAGCGGGCGGGCACCGAAGTCGGGGTTGTAGCCCCTCTCGATCAGGAAGTCTTTGGCGTTCTGATCGAAGTGCAGCACCCAGCCCTGCTCGTCGATCCGCTTGCGCAGCTTCTCGGTCTCGTAGTCGACGATGACATCGAGATCCTTCTTGAGCAGCGGTCGGAAGACGATCGTGTCATCAAGACGGTTGATGAACTCGGGGCGGAAGAACCGCTCGATCTCCTTCATCAAGATGCTCTTGATGTTCTTGAAGTCTTCCTCGGTCTCGTTCCGCGAATCGCGCGTCGAGAAGCCGAAGCCGCCGCCACCCTTGATCAGGTCGGCCCCGATGTTCGAGGTCATAATCAGGATGGTGTTGCGGAAATCGACGTTGCGGCCGAACGAGTCGACGAGCCGGCCTTCCTCCATGATCTGGAGGAGCATGTTGAAGACATCCGGGTGAGCCTTCTCGACCTCGTCGAGCAGGATCACCGCGTAAGGCCGCCGCCGCACCTTCTCGGTGAGCTGGCCACCCTCTTCGTAGCCGACGTAGCCGGGAGGTGCGCCGACGAGGCGGGAGACATTGTGCTTCTCCATGTAGTCGGACATGTCAAGGGCGAGGAGCGCTTCCTCGTCTCCGAACATGAACTCGGCGAGCGCCTTGGAGAGCAGCGTCTTGCCCACGCCCGACGGGCCGACGAACAGGAAGCTGCCCATCGGTCGCCGCGGATCCTTCAGACCGGCGCGGGCGCGGCGGATCGCCTTGGACACGCTCTTGATCGCCTCGTCCTGCGAGACGACGGCCTTGTGCAGCTCTTCCTCGAGCTTGAGCAGGCGGGCGGCCTCCTCCTTCTCGAGGCGGGTCAGCGGGACGCCGGTCATCTTCGAGACGACCTCGGCGATCACCTCTTCGTCGACGGTGCCCTGGGCTTCCTTGCTCTTCTCGCGCCACTCCTGCTGCACCTGCTCCTTCTCCTTGCGGAGCTTCTCAGCGGTGTCGCGGAGTTCAGCGGCCTTCTCGTAGTCGGCGTTCTTGACCGCCTCGTCCTTCTGGACCGAGAGCCGTTCGATCTCGGCCTCGAGATCGGCCAGATTCGGCGGCTTGGTCATGGTCTTGAGACGAACGCGGGCGCCGGCCTCGTCGATCACGTCGATTGACTTGTCCGGCTGCACGCGGCCGGTGATGTACCGGCTCGAGAGCTCGACCGCGGCCTCGACCGCGTCGTCGGTGATCTGCACGCGGTGGTGCTGCTCGTACTTGTCGCGCAGGCCCTTGAGGATCTGCACGGTCTGATCGCTCGTCGGCGGGTCGACCGTGATCGACTGGAAGCGGCGGGCGAGCGCCGCATCCTTCTCGATGTACTTGCGGTACTCGTCGAACGTCGTGGCGCCGATGCACTGGATCTC
>JBCDJJ010000086.1:0-15432 GCA_038747915.1 Planctomycetota bacterium
GCTCGTACACCACGCGCTCCCCATCCGGTTTCGCAGACGTGGGTGGGCTCGCGTACGCGAACCGCGCGTGCGGGTTCGCGATCGCCGTGAGCAGCACGTACTCATCGACCGACCGCTTGCCCGTGAAGTACGCCCCCTTGAGATCGATCTCGATCCGTGTCCCGCGACCCTCGGGGAACAGCGCATCATCCTCGGGGTGCGTCGTGTCCGAGACGACATCCGCTTTGTTCTTCGAGGTGTCCATCTTCAGGATCACCTCGTGCGACGGCTTCTTGGTGCCCGTCTTCGAGATGATCCGCACCGGCTTGCCGGTGGTGATCAGCCCGTACATCCCGGCGGCCGAGATCCCGATCCCCTGCTGGCCGCGGCTCATCTTGAGCCTGTGAAACTTCGAGCCGTACAGCAGCTTGCCGAAGATGTTCTCGATCTGCTTCCGCACGATCCCCGGCCCGTTGTCCTGCACGATCACCCGGAACCGGTCGGAGTTCTTCTCCGCTCCCTTCGCACCCTTGCCCCTGCCGTGGTCCTTCGATCCCTCGGCCCCGTCAGTGGTCTTCGTCGGCCACGAGCGGATCACCTTGCCCTTGCCGTCGAGCCACTGCAGTTCCACCAGGATGTCCGGCAGGATCCCTGCTTCTTCGCACGCGTCGAGAGCGTTGTCCACTGCCTCTTTCACCGCGGTCAGCATGGCCTTCCGCGGGTTGTCGAACCCGAGCAGATGCCGGTTCTTTGCGAAGAACTCCGAGACCGAGATCTCCCGCTGCTTGGTGGCGAGCGTCTCCGCGGTCACGGTGGCACGCTTCGAGGGGGCCTTCTTTGATGGGCTTTTGGTGGGGGGCACGCGGCACTCCGTTGCAGCGGGTGAGGGCCGACGATAGCGGAAGCCCGCACCGGGTGAACCCTGTTTCTCGGCACGCAGGGCCGCTTGGACCGCTCCCGCGTGAAGCTCGGCAACTGTCAAGATTCTGTCAAAACCCCCCTTACGCCTCGCTCGGGGCTCGACACGCTCAGACCGCTGTGTACGCTCCCGGCGGAAGAGAGTCTTGCGGATCGTCCGTGGGACGAAACACGTTGTAGAAACCGTCACTCTGACATTCTGGAGAGCTTTGCTATGAAGACTGCTGCTGCGCTCGTTGCGCTCGCTGGCGTTGCTGCCATCGCCACGGCCCAGGCCTCGGTCTCGGGTTCCACCGTCCTCGCCAACTGGGATACCTTCGGCAACTCCGGCAACTCCGCCGACCTCCCGGTCTCCGGCACCGCCACCGGCGTGATCGCCACCGTCTGGACCCGCGGCCCCGGCCTCGGCACCTCCAGCGCGGGCAACTCCTTCAGCTCGAACAACTGGGACGAGTCCCAGCAGGGCGCCGCCAGCGAGGACTACTTCAGCGTCACCCTCACCGCCGATGCCCTCTACGACCTCGATGTCGACACCCTCTACATCGGCACCCGTTCGTCCAACACCGGCCCCGCCAACCTCGGCATCTTCAGCAGCGTCGATGGCTTCTCCACCGCGCTCGACACCTTCTTCCAGTCCGGCACCAGCTTCACCAACTCCGGCCTCAACATCGACCTCACCATCGCTGCTGGTGATTCCGTCGAGTTCCGCATCATCGAGATCGGCAACGACCAGGCCGACGGCTCCGGCTCCACCGCCGGCACCGGCACCTTCCGTCTCACCGACTACGTCGCCGGCGGCACCTTCTTCGACATCCAGTTCGAAGGCGCCTCCACCCTCATCCCGACCCCGGGGGCTGTCGCCCTCGCGGGTGTCGCCGGCCTCGCCGCCGCGCGTCGTCGCCGCAACGGCTGAGTGAGCTCGCTCGCTCGCCGTGCCCGCTTGATTAGCGGGCGACCATCACAACGAACGACCAGGGCCACGGATCCACATCCGTGGCCTTTTTCGTGCGCCCTCTGCCGACGCAACAGGCGTTTGCTGCGCACCCGGGTCGTCGATGCGCGACCGGGCCACGCAAATTCTCGTGTTCGGCGCTGGCGCCCGCCCCCCGATGACCTACGGTGCCACGCGACGCCGGCTGCGCGTTGGGCACCGGCGTGCTTCGAGAGATATCCACGACCCCCGCACAGGGTCAGAAGGAGTCAGACATGAAAGAGCTGGGAATCGCTGCACTGATCGGCTGCGCGCTCGCCACGGCCTCGTTCGCGCAGGGCATCGTCATCGGGCTCGTCGACTTCGACGGCACCGAGCTCCGCCTCGACGACTACACCAACAATATTTGGACGCCCGACACCATCTCCGGCTTCGGCCTCGGCACCTCGGCTGCAGCAAACGCCCAGGGCACGAACGCCTCGACGCTCCATGGATCCGGTGACATCTTTGCGCCGGCCAGCCGTGAGTTCGTGGGCGCCAATGACTTCCCGCTCCCCGATGGGCAGAGCGACGACTCGGTGAGCGCAGCGGCCGGTGGTGATCTCTTCACCGGCGATGAACTTGGTATCGCCACCGATGCGTTCGGAAATAACGGCTACTTCGCGGTTACCGATCTCATCAATACCTCGAGCGCGCCGCAGACCGGCGTCGCCGAGTTCGTCTTCGATATCGATGACTTCGAGCTGCTCGCGCTCTCGGTCGACGTCGCTGCGATGGGTGATTTCGAGGATGCGAACGACAGCTTCACCTTTGCGATCAGCTTCGACGGCATCACCTACACCGATGTCATCACGAGCGATATCGACGAGGACGGCTCGTTCATCTACGAGCACCTCGACACCAACAGCCCCGTCGACCTGCCCGACCCGCTCGTCCTCAACGGCGAGGTCGTCGATGGCTCCTTCGCCCAGCAGATCCGTGTCGACCTCGCCGGCACCGGCGAGCAGCTCTACGTCCGCTTCACCGCCAACGCCGATGGTGGATCCGAGGCCTTCGGCTTCGACAACCTCACCATCTTCGCCGTGCCCGGGCCAGGCGCCTGGTCGCTCGTCTTCGCACTTCCGATCGTCGCCGGCCGCCGCCGCACGCGGCTGTAAAAGAGAGAGCTACGCGGGTGCCGTAGGGCTCCTTCGGACGACACCAAGGGCGTCCAGCATGATCAAGTTCGTGCCTCGTTGGTGGGAGCGTCTCGCTCCCACCAACACTCCCCGCAGATGCCCGGTACCCGGCCATAGGAGCGTCTCGCTCCCACCACCACCGGTGGGAACACGAGAATGCAGGACGCTGTAGTGGCCCGGTTTGTTCAGCCCACGAGGCTCCACTATCTTCCCCGCCCCCATCCGTTCACACGATGAAACTCAGGAGAGACCCGATGGAGACGACGCTGATCATTCTCAAGCCCGATGCGGTGCAGCGTGGGCTCATGGGCCAGATCCTCACCCGCTTCGAGGAGAAGGGCCTCCAGGTCGTGGGCCTGAAGATGATGCAGATCCCCATGAGCCTGGCAGAGACCCACTACCAGGACCACAAGGGCAAGCCCTTCTACGACGGCCTCGTGAAGTTCATGACCAGCGCCCCGGTCGTGGTCCTCGCACTTCGTGGCGTCGGCGCCATCGCCATCTGTCGCGCGATGATGGGCGCCACCTTCGGCTCCAAGGCCGACCCCGGCACCATCCGCGGCGACTTCGGGGTCAGCAACTCCTTCAACCTCATCCACGGCAGCGATGGTCCCGACGCAGCCACCCGCGAACTCGGCCTTTTCTTTAACGATGGTGAGGTGCTCGAGTACGACCGGGCCATCAACCAGTGGGTCTATGACTACACCGGCGGGACGCCCGAGTAAGCCCGATCAGGTGTGTCCGCTCGCGGGGGGTTCCCCGATCTCTGTCGCGGCGTGAATAAGCCGCTGCTCCGCCTGGGTTGAGTCATCGACCGGAGCGACCAAGGCGCATCGGTCGATCAAGCCAAAGCCCGTTCCAGACGAACGGAGAAGGAGCGCGACCGATGACACGATGCCCGTACGGATTCACCAAGAACGAACTCATCGCCTCGTGGGCACTCGCGATCGTTGCCGCCGGCGCACTCACGGTGCTCGGTTGGCTCCCAAAGCTCACGGGCGATGTGTACGCGCAGGCGCTCTTCAACGTGGTGGCGTCGTCGGACCTCGTGCCGCTCCAGGCCGATGTCCTCCGGTTCGTCGTCGGTGCCACAGAACTCGCGGTTGTCCTGCTCCTGCTCATCCCCGCGACCCGAGTCTACGGCGGTCTGCTGGCGGTGTTCACGATGCTCGGCGCGCTGACCAGTCACCTGATCACGCCGCTCGGCATCGCGGGCACCATGCTGCTCGGCGGTCAGCCGCAAGTCATCGGGGGCGAAACCATCCCCGGCACCAATCCCATTCTGTTCCCCCTCGGTGTCGTGATCCTGTTGCTCGGTGCTGCGGTGACCGCGATCCATCGGCGCCAGCTTCCGATCATCGGCGCCGCTGCTCAACCGACGGCAGCGACCGGCTGAATCGTCTTCGCCTCAGTCAGCGCACCCGGTGATGCGGCGGTGCGCTTCGGTGCACGAGCCTCGACCCGAGCGGTCGACACCGCCAGCATCGCAGCCGCACCGAGCAGTAATGCGCCCGTCGCCTGGTGAGCGGTCGCGAACGTCGCTTCCCACTCGCCCGCGGGCGCCGGCGAGCTGTAGGGCAGCACCAACGCGATCGCCACGAAACCGAGCGTGACCTGCGCCACGAGGAGCCCGGCGATCGACCCCCCGAGCTGCCGCTGAAGCCGATCACCAGACCGCGCCGCGCGAGCCGCTGCGAACGTGCCCACGACCGCCAACACCACCGCGAACGCCACGTGTGTGATGAGCGCATGGTTGGCACCTTTCAGCCCAGCATCACCCAGATGACGAGCCGATGCGCCCATGACGAGCTGGAAGACAAGCCCCGCGACGAACACCGTCGCCAGCACCGGCGACGTCACGCCCGCGCGCCGATCGATTGCCCCGGATTGATCGGTACGACGCTCCGCGCGCGCACGCATCGCCAGCACCACCGGCAGCGCCGCGAGCCACGCCAGCGTGATCTGCCCGGTCACCCCGTGCGTGACCGCAGCGAACACCGACATGCCGGTGTCTGTCGTCAGCGCATAGTCGTTGGTGACGTCGCTCGGGTCGACATCGGCCACGGTGGCGTGGGTCTCGCGCCAGCTCTCGCCCTCCGCCTTGATCACGCGTAGCCCGCCGATCGCGCCCTGCGAGCTCACCAGCAGCAGCGCGGCTAGCGTCAGCACACGGGGCATCACACCCCGCGCCGCCACCAATGACATCGCGAACAGTGCAAGCGTGCACAGCCCGACGAGCGAGCCGAACAGCCGGTGCGCATGCTCGTAGTAGATGCCACCCGTCATGCGCGAAAGTGGGTAGAGGAACATGTTCTCGTTGAACGAGGTCGGCCAGTCGGGCACCGCGAGGCCGGCGTTGTGCGAGGTCACGAGCCCACCCGAGAGAATGACGGGCAGCGCCGCGACCGCGGTGATCGCAGCGAACGCGATGAACCAGTCCGTCCGGACGCGATCGCGATCGATCGCGATGGTCTGGCGTGGCGCCCGTGAGCGCCGCTCGAGCCACACACCCGCCAACGCTCCAAGCAGCGCTGTCGCGAGCGAGATCACCACAGCGCCCGCGATCACGACCAGTGCGCTGGAGCGCAGAGCGCCCGACTCGTCGTCGGTCACAACCGAGCCCAGCACGAGCAGGTTGATCGCGCCGGTGGTCAGCGCCGCCACACCAGCGATGGCCAGCGCCGCGCCGAGTCCGCCCGATGGCCGGAGCCGGGCCGCTGCAACGCCGCCGACGAACTGCGTCACGAGCATCAGCACGCCGACGATCGCCGAGTCCGCCTGCACCGCGGGAAGGTGTGTGATGTACCCGACGCACCACATCGCGACAGCAACAGCGAAGCCGAGCGTGATGCCGACCTGGGTGATGAGCCCGGCGGACAGGCCCGCGCGGGCGGAGTCGATGGGATCGGCGTGTGCCATAGGAGGGAACGGTAGCCCGGTTCGAAGGTTCCGTTTGGACCGTGATCGTGCTTGGGAGGCAGGAATGCCGAGGCGCATTAATTGCGTTGAGTCTCGGTCTCACTTACTGTCTGGCCGTATCAGGTCTTGACACGTCGCAGTTGAGGTGGTGTAGTGCAGAGGTCTGCCCTAACGCCTGGCCGGGGTATGAGACGCCCGCTCTCCGATCTCTATACAGGAGATCGCGAGGAATTTCGAGCTGCACCTAGCGGCCACCCCGTTGAGTGACACGGAGAGTCCCGAATTGGCATACATCTTTCCCAGATGGGCCAACCGCATCCCAGCGATTCTGGTGCTGGCGCTGGGCGGGTTGTCAACGGTGATCGTCATCGGCGGGTGGTACTACCTGACGCCGGACTACTTCAAGGTGGGGTACGAGCCGGATCAGCCGGTGGACTACAACCACCAACTGCACGCGGGCACGCTCGGCATCGACTGCCGGTATTGCCACTCACAGGTCGAGGAGTCGCCGCACTCGAATGTGCCGAGCAACACGGTGTGCATGGGGTGTCACGCGGGCGAGGGCGACGTGGCGTTCCTGAGCCGTGAGCTGTGGAACGCGCACAAGATCAACGCGAACCTCATCCGGGTGCGCGAGGCGTACGAGACCGGCGAGCCCATCCGGTGGCGTCGGATCCACAAGGTGCCCGAGTACGCGCACTTCAACCACGCGGTGCATGTGAACGCGGGCGTGAGCTGCTACTCGTGCCACGGCCGGGTGGATCAGCAGATCGTGGCTCGGCAGGAGCACAGCCTGGGCATGGGGTGGTGCCTCGACTGTCACCGCAACCCCGAGGAGTTCGTCGTAGACGTGCGCGGCACGCTCGGTGATGCGGTCGCGGTGACCGACCTCTCGGCGGTCGAGCAGGCGCTGGGCACACCGGGGTACGCCGACCAGTTCGGCGAGCAGCTCGTTCGTGAGAAGCAGCTTCAGCCACCCGAGCACTGCGCGGCGTGTCACTACTGATGGGTGCGCGAAACGGATCACCGTCTATGAGGCCACAGGGCATGAGCACGATCGACCGTTGCCCATCGAAAGCCGATCTCCACGAGGACGCCAGCGCGTCCGAGCTGACCGCGCGCGAGGTGTCGGCCGCGACGGGCAAGGCGTACTGGAAGAGCCTCGACGATCTCGCGGGCACCGACGAGTTCCAGAGTTTCGTGCACCGTGAGTTCCCGGCGCAGGCGAGCGAGCTGCTCGACTCGACCCGTCGCGGGTTCTTGAAGCTGATGGGCGCGAGTCTGGCGCTCGCGGGCGCCGCGACGATTCCGGCGTGTCGCCGGCCGGACCACAAGATCCTGCCGTACGCCGACGAGCCCGAGCACATCATCCACGGCACCCCGCTGTACTACGCGACGGCATTGCCCATCCCGGGCGGTGGCGCCGAGGGTGTGCTGGTCGAGACGTTCGAGGGGCGGCCGACGAAGCTCGAGGGCAACCCGCTTCACCCGCGGAACAAGGGCACGCTGAGCGTGTATGCGCAGGCGAGCATTCTGGACCTGTACGACCCGGACCGTGATCCGGTGCTGATCAACGAACTGCGTACGAAACGCGGCGAGGGCCCGCGGGCCACGGGCATCCAGAACTTCCGCGCCTCGGTCGCCGACCGGTTCGTGCGGTTTGATGCGACAGGCGGCGAGGAGCTGGTCTTCCTGGTGGAGGATGTGACCTCGCCGACGCGTGACCGGCTTATCGGCGAACTGAAGCGGCGCTGGCCGGGCGCACAGTGGTTCGTTGATCCGGAGCGTCGAGGTGTGGGTTCGCCTCATGCGCAGCCGAGCGACCTCTCACGGGCGGATGTCGTGCTCACGCTCGATGATGATTTCCTCGGAGATGCGTACGAACTCGAGGCCAAGCGAACGTGGGGCGAGCATCGCATCCGCGAGGGTGACACGGTCGGGTCTCGCGCGCGTGAAACGCGGATGAGCCGTCTGTACACGGTCGAGAGCCGGATGAGCGTGACGGGCGGCCAGGCCGATCACCGGGTGGCGGTCCGGCCGTCGCTGCTCCCGAGGGTAGCGCTCGCGATCGCGAAGTCGGTCGCGCAGAAGGCGCGGACGCGGACCGGGGGCCAGATTGCGCAGGCGCTCCGTGGGGTACAGGTCGAGCCTCCCGTGGGCGTCGATCCGGCGTGGATCGAGGCGGTGGCGACCGACCTGGCGGTCGCGGCGCAGCGCGGGCCTGGCTCCGCTGTCGTGCGCGCGTCGATGGCCAGCCCGTGGCTCGCCGCGCTCGCCACGGGCATCAACATGATGCTGGGCGTGGATGACGCGGCCTATACCTCCGATCTCAGTCGGAGCGGGTCGATTCCGTCACTCCTTGCGTTCGCGCAGGCGATCGCGGCGCCGAACATCGAGACGGTGGTGGTGATCGGGAGCAACCCGGCGTTCACGGCACCGCCCGGGCTCGGGCTGGTCGAGGCGCTCGAGCGCGTGCCGGAACTGATCGTGCTCGGCGGGCCGAACGAGACCGCGGAGATCGCCTCGCGCGATGGGTCGGCCGGGGCGTACCTCGCGCGGTCGCACGCGCTCGAGGCTTGGGGCGATGCGCAGGACCACGCGCGGGCCTACTCGGTCGTGCAGCCGATGATCCGCCCGCTCTTCGACACGATGAGCGATCTCGAGCTGCTCGCGACGATCGCGCTCGCCGGTGTGGATGGCCGGCGTGTGGATGCTTACGAACTGGTCCGCGACACCGCGCGCGCTGTCTTGGCGGGCACCGACTTCGAGACCGCGTGGAAGCGCACGGTGCATGACGGCGTGGCGGTGAACCCGCCGGCGCTCCGTGGCGCGGCGCGGAACGAGGAGCGGACGCGCAACGAGGTCATTCTTCGTGCGATGAACGCCGCGCTGGCGACACCGGCCGAAGCGCCTGATGCGGAGAGTATCGAGCTGGTGGTCGAGCCCGACCGCCGCGTGCAGGGGGGGCGGTTCGCGAACAACGGGTGGCTCCAGGAGCTGCCCGACGCGGTGACCAAGGTGACCTGGGACAACCCGGTGCTGATGAACGCCGCGACGGCCGAGCGGCTCGGGCTCCGCGACAGCCGGAAGCTGCGCGGCCCGGAGTACAGCCGTGTCGATAGAGCCCGTGTCGCGGTGACCGAGCAGATCGGTGGCCAGGCGGTGGAGCGCACCATCGAGGCGCCGATCTGGATCAGCCCCGGCATGGCGGATGGCGTCGTGATCGCGCAGTTCGGCCAGGGACGGACCGTGGGCGGGCGTGTGGCCCGCGGCACGGGGATCGACGTGTGCCCGCTGCTCACAGCGGAGGTCGTGGAGCAGGGGTGGACGAGCGCGGTCTCGATCGAGCGGGCGGGCGGTTCGCCGTACCTGATCGCTTCGACGCAGGACCACTGGTCGATGGAAGGCCGGGCCCTCGTGCGCGAGGTCGACCTGCCCGCGTGGCGGGAGTTCGGCGATACCGACTATCAGGCCGACAAGCACTACGGCAAAGACAACTACGGCAACCGGCGCGATGTGAACTTCGCGGCGACCTTCGGTCCGGAAGGTCATACACCGGCGAACCGAGGCGCGTATCAGCAGGATCAACACATCCTGTACACCGAGGTGCTGCGCGACGAGCGCGGCCGCCCGGTGAAAGATCCGGTGACGGGCGGGCCGATGCAGCTGCGCGAGAAGACGGTGCAGCGGGACAGCCGCGGCCGCGTGCTCGTGGATGACGACGGCAACGCCGTGCCGGTGGACCCCGGCGAAGACTTCGCGGGGTGGCCGACCAAGTCCACCGGCGAGATGCCCAAGACCGACACCGACCGCAACAAGTACTGGGGCCGCGTGGTCGGCAAGCTCAACGACTATGGCCGTCGTGTGCAGCAGTGGGGCATGACGATCGACCTCACCAAGTGCACCGGGTGCTCGGGGTGCATCACCGCGTGTCAGGCGGAGAACAACATCCCCATCGTCGGCAAGGTCGAGATCGCCAAGGGCCGCGAGATGCACTGGCTGCGGATCGACCGCTACTACGCCGGCGGCGACCAGGGCGATGGGCACCAGGCGCCGGGTGAGGCTGTCGACATGGTCGTGCAGCCGGTGACGTGCCTGCACTGCGAGAACGCGCCGTGCGAGGTGGTGTGCCCGGTCAACGCGACGGTGCACGGCCCCGAGGGCACCAACAACATGTCCTACAACCGGTGCATCGGCACGCGGTACTGCTCCAACAACTGCCCGTACAAGGTGCGCCGGTTCAACTACTTCGATTACGCGACCAAGCAGTTCGAGGGCAACATCGAGGGTGTCGGCGTGCACGCGAAGGGCAACGCGATCGAGCCGGCGAGCGATCATCGCGTGGTCGGCGGGCCCGACAACCCC
This sequence comes from Planctomycetota bacterium, assembly GCA_038747915.1. Taxonomy (GTDB): domain Bacteria; phylum Planctomycetota; class Phycisphaerae; order Phycisphaerales; family UBA1924; genus JBCDAP01. Next base: position 10,291 of record JBCDJJ010000086.1, read on the forward strand.
GGCGCGACGCTCACACGCAACGATAACTTCGTGCCGCCGCGCTTCCGCGAGAAGGTGGCCGAGGTCACCGTGCTCAAGAACAACCCGCACGTGACGGTGCGCTCGCGCGGTGTCATGGAGAAGTGCACCTACTGCGTGCAGCGGATCAATCAGGCGCGGTACGAGACCAAGCTGCAAGACCTCGACTTCATCCCCGATGGCTTCTTCAAAGCGGCGTGCGAGTCGGCGTGCGCGACGGGTGCGATCGTCTTCGGCGACATCTACGACACGCAGTCGAACGGTGGGAAGGGCTCGGCGGTGCTGCAGCAGCGTCAGTCGCAGCGCGGGTACGAGCTGCTCGGCTATCTGAACGCTCGTCCTCGAACGACGCACATGCTGCGGGTCCGCAACCCCAACCCCGACTACATCGAGATGCTCGCCGCCCGCGAGCCGGAGGATCGCAAGGACGGTCCACGCCCGAATCGCGATCGGCAGGAACGATGGAGCTATCCGTGGTGGGAGCCCGGTGATCCCCATGGTGGTCACGGGCACGGCTCGGACCATCACGGTGACGACCACTCGGATCACTCGAACAAGGATGGGCACGTGATGAGCCTGCCCGTGCTCGGCCAGACGCTTCAGGGGGCCCTCGCGTGACCACGTTCGACCCCGACAAAGCGCAGGCGCTCGGCCTGGTGGCGCCCGGCGATCGGACCCGGGAGTATCACCCCGAGACGATCGACGGCACCATCACCGACGACCCAGCGGCCGAGGTGCCGATCGTGCTGGGCAACCGGGACCACAAGTCGGTCACCGACACGGTCTGCGGGTGGATCGAGCAGGGCACGCCGGCGTGGTGGCCGATGGCCTTCTTCATCGCGAGCCAGCTTGCCGGCGTGGCGACCGTCGCGATTCTGTACCTGATCATCACCGGTGTGGGCGTGTGGGGCCTGCAGAACCCGGTGATGTGGGGGTGGGCGATCGTCAACTTCGTGTGGTGGGTCGGCATCGGCCACGCGGGGACGCTGATCTCGGCGATCTTGTGCCTGCTCAAGCAGAAGTGGCGTGTGTCGATCAACCGGTTCGCGGAGGCGATGACGATCTTCGCGGTGGTGTGCGCGGGCACGTTCCCGGGGATTCACGTCGGCCGGGTGTGGTTCGCGTGGTTCCTGTTCCCGATCCCCAACTACAACTGGATCTGGCCGAACTTCCGCAGCCCGCTGCTGTGGGATGTGTTCGCGGTCGGCACGTACTTCACGGTGTCGCTGCTGTTCTGGTACATGGGCATGATCCCTGATCTCGCGGTGATGCGTGATCGGGCGCTGCGGCGGTTCCGCGAGAGCCGCGCGTACGGCATCTGGGCGCCGCACCCTCTGCCGGGAGCGGTGAAGCGGTGGCGGCTGTCGATCCCGACGAACAAGATCGCGTCGTACGTGTACGGTTTCTTCTCGATGGGGTGGCGGTACTCGGCGCGGGGGTGGCACACCTACGAGAAGGCGTATCTGCTGCTGGCGGGTCTGGCGACGCCGCTCGTGCTGAGTGTGCACTCGGTGGTGTCGTTCGACTTTGCTGTGTCGATTCTGCCCGGATGGCACACGACGATCTTCCCACCGTACTTCGTGGCGGGGGCGGTGTTCTCCGGGTTCGCGATGGTGCTGACGCTGCTGATCCCATTCCGCGAGCTCTACCCGGGGATGAAAGATTTCGTGACGTCTCGCACGATCGAGAACATGTGCAAGATCATCACGATCACAGGCTCGATGGTGGGCTTCGCGTACATCATGGAGTTCTTCATCGCCTGGTACGGCGGGAACCCCTACGAGCAGGAGGCGTTCATCATCCGTGCGTTCGGGCCGTACTGGTGGGCGTACTGGGCGATGTTCCTGTGCAACGTGATCTCGCCGCAGGTGTTCTGGTTCAAGTGGGCACGGACGACAATCCCGTTCATCTTCGTGATCACGATCTTCGTGAACATCGGGATGTGGTTCGAGCGGTTCGTGATCGTGAGCACGTTGGGCGCCGACTTCCTGCCCGGCTCGTGGGGCTACTACAACCCGACGCTGATCGACATCCTCACGTTCGTGGGTTCGATGGGCATCTTCATGAGCCTGTTCCTGCTGTTCGCCCGGTTCATCCCGATGATGCCGATGGCGGAGATCAAAGCGGTGATGCCGCAGGCGAACCCGCACCGGCACGACGACCACGCCAATGGTCACGCCGGCGACCGCGAGCACGGAGGCCAGGGTCATGGCTGAGTCGGGATCGACCTATCCATCGCACACGCCGTTCACCGACGAGTTTGCCAACGGCGACACCGAGGTGTTGCTGGACCCTGTGCGTCCGGGCGAGCCGCTTTCGGGGCAGGCGTCGGGCGAGCTGTGGGGCGTGCTGGCGGAGTTCGACTCACCGGCGAGCGTATCCGAGGCGGCCCAGGCCATCCGCGAGGCGGGGTACACCAAGTACGACGTGTACTCGTCGTACCCGATTCATGAGATGGAGGAGCGGCTCGGGCTCGGACTCTCGAACATCACCTACTTCACCGGCGCCGGGGCGCTCGCGGGTTTCACGATCGCCATGACGATGCAATGGTTCATGAACAGCGTGGACTACCAGTTCGTCACCGCGGGCAAACCGCTGTTCGCGTGGGAGCAGTTCCTGCCGGTGACGTTCGAGCTGAGTGTGCTGCTCGCCGCCACCTCGACGATCGCCGGCATGTTCATCTTGAACGGTCTGCCGCGACACCATCACGCGCTCCTTCAGAACCGGACGTTCGTGGAGCGCGCGCACGACGATGGGGTGCTGGTGGCGATCGAGGCGCGTGATGCGAAGTTCGACGCGGACCAGACGGTGCGGATGCTGAACGAGCTTGGGGCGACCTCGGTCGAGATGGTGGAAGCATGAGGCGGACAAAGGCACCAGGAACCAGGCATCGGGCATCAGGGCAGAAGCGCGTGCTTGCAGCGTGCGGGCTCGTCGTAGTGGCAGCACTCGCGGGGTGTCGCGGGGATACGTCCGATGCGCCGCCGCGGCGGTTCTTCCCCGACATGGATTACCAGCCGAAGTACAAGCCGCAGGCGGAATCGCGCTTCTTCCGTGACTTCACGGTGCCCGAGGGCGAAGCGGAAGCGGGTGTGGAGTATGGCCGCACCGCCCGCGAGCCGGTGCCCGGGACGGTGCCGTTCGGGCGTCGCGCGCACCTCGACATCATCCAGGCGATCTCCGGCGGTCGGCCGGCGGTGGTGGATGCTGCCGGCGAGCGGTCGTGGCTCGGCGAGCTCGATCCACGGATCTTCGAGGGCCGCGAGCAGGACGGTTCGTACGTCGCCCGGATCCCGATCCCGGTAGACGACGAGTTGATGGCGCTGGGCAAGAAACAGTGGGACATCTACTGCACGGTGTGCCACGGCGCGACCGCTGTGGGCGGCGATCAGTCGGGCATGGTCGGGCTTCGGTGGCAGTACGCCATCCCGAACCTGCACGCCGCCCAGTACCAGGCGGGCGCGGGCGGCGAGCAGTCGATGGATGGCTACCTGTACAACATCATCCGCAATGGCCTCAAGAACACCGGCGGGGCGGGCTTGGAGTACCGCATGCCGCCCTACGGCAACCGCATCGACACGCGCGAGGCGTGGGCGACCGTGGCCTATCTTCGAGCGCTTCAGCTCGCGCGGCGGGCTCGGCCCGACCTGCTCGACGAGGCCACGCGTCAGCGGCTCGACGAGCAGCGGGCGCAGGCGGCGCCGCCGACGACGAGCGCGGTGCTCGCTGCTGAAGTCACCACAGGGAGCGATCGATGAGCACGCTCGGTATGCCGCGGGAACGCGTCTTCGCGGATGAGAACATCCGCCTCGGCACCTCGGTGGGCCGTGGTCTGTCGGGCGGGCTGCTCGTGATCGGGCTGGCGGGCGTGGTCACGACCGTGATCGCGGGGCTTGTGCTCGGCGTCGGCGCCGCGCGGGTCGTGCTGCACGCGCTGCACACGGGATTCGTGATCTCCATCGGTCTCTCGCTGGGCGGGCTCGTGTGGACGATGATCCTGCAGGCGATGAACGCGGGGTGGGCGATCGTGGCCCGGCGGCAGTTCGAGAATCTGATGAGCCTGATGTGGGTGGGCCTGGTGATGCTGGTCGGCATCGTCATCCTGCAGGCAGTGTACGTGAACACGTTGTGGGATCCCGCGAGCGAAGAGGCGCAGTACGGCCCCTTCCTGTGGCGGTGGATGAACCCGGTGTACGTCGATGGCGATGTGCTTTACGACCACAAGCTCCCGTTCCTCAATGTGCCGTTCTTCATCATCCGTCAGGTGCTCTACGCCGCGGTCTGGCTCGCGCTCGCCGGTGTGATGTGGGGCCTCAGCCGCGGGCAAGATGAAGACGGCGACCGGTGGCGTTCCGCCAAGGCCGGGCGCGTGGCGTGCGTCGGTCTGCTGCTCTACGCGTTCACCACCGCGTTCGCGAGCTTCGACTGGGTGATGGGCCTGGACTTCCACTGGTTCAGCACGATGTTCGGCGTGTACTACTTCGCGGGCAACGCGCTCGCCGCGGTCGCGATATGCATCCTCACGCTGCTCATCCTCCGGGGCACGGGCAAGCTCGCGGGGGCGTTCACCGAGGAGCACCTGCACGACCTGGGCAAGCTGCTCTTCGCGTTCACCGTGTTCTGGGCGTACATCAGCTTCAGCCAGTATTTCCTGATCTGGTATGCGAACATCCCCGAGGAGGCCCAGTTCTTCGCGGCTCGGCGCGAGCCGGGCACGATCTGGCACCCGCTGTCGATCGCGATCCCGCTGGGGCACTTCATCATCCCGTTCCTGGTGCTGCTGCCGCGGCCGGCTCGTCGGAGCGGCGTGGTGATCGGGGCAGTGTGCGTGTGGCTGCTGGTGTTCCACGTGATCGATCTGTTCTGGATGATCCGGCCCGAGGCGGGCGCCGACGGGCTGTCGTGGATCGATCCGATCGCGATCGGCGGCATGCTCGCGATCTTCGTGGGCCTGTTCATCCGCAAGGTGGGCGACGGCCCGCTGATCCCGCTTCGTGATCCGCGCGAGCGCGATCTCCTGGGGCACAAGAACTACGTCTAGAAGGCCGAGATCGGTGGCGGGGGGCGGCCAGGCCCCCCCCAAAAAACACGAGAAAACCCCGGGGGGCGGGGGGACGCCCCCCC
>JBCDJJ010000087.1:0-14393 GCA_038747915.1 Planctomycetota bacterium
CGATCCAGGTGTCGGTCCACGAGTCCGGGATCGCGACGCCGATGGCCATCGACCCATTCTGGAGTGGTCCGGACTCCGCTTCGCGGGCGATTGCTTGCGCCGCGTCGGCGTACTCGGCATCGCTAAGCGTGTGGCGGTACCGGATCGTCGAATCAATGCCCGCACTCGCTGGCCACTGGCCGATGAAGAACCCACGGCCCGCGGTTCCGACAACGAGCCGCTCGGGGTCGTGCGGGTCGAACGCGATGCACGTTGTCCGGCGCATCGGTAGCCCATCATTGGCGAGCCCCCAAGATGTGCCGCCGTCCTCCGAGAGCAGCACACCCCGCGACCACACGACATCGTGGTACGGCTTGTCGCCGGTTGCGAGCACGATTCGCTCGGGGTCGGTTGGGTGGGTGGCGATGTCTTGTACCTGGGGGTCGTCGAGCAGGCGTGTCCATACGTTCTCGCGGAAACGCCACACGCCGGCATGCTCCCCCTCGAACTTGATGACGTACACCGTGCCGTCGGCACCCATCGCTGTCCGCCGTGCTGTTCGCGGGCCGCCGATGGCACGGAACGCGAGGTCCCCATTGCTTGTGTACACGCCATTCGATGTCAGGAGATACAGCGGCGCGATAGCGCCGTCTGGCGCGTCGAGCCAGAATACGTCGTGCCTGTCAAAGGCAACGGACCAATTCGAGCCGCCATCACGGCTCTCGAAGAGCCGATTGTCGATGACGGCCAGCACACGTCGAGCATCATCCGGATCGGCCAGCACGCGCCTCGCCTCGATGCTGCCCGCCTGCTCCGGGAGCCCGTGCGAGGGGCCGGCGATGACTTCGAATGTCTCCCCGTTGTCCATCGAGCGGGCGAACCCATTGAAGGTGCCCTGGCCGAACACGGCATAGATCGTGCCCTTGGGGCTGAACCACGCATCTCGTCCAGCTGCCCAGGGGTTGGGCTGCCGTGCCTTGGCGACGAAGGACTGTGCGTTGTCGGTGGTGAGCCATACATTCGCAGCATCGAATGCCTGGGCGATCATCACACCCGGCTCGTACGGATCGAACGTGATCTGATTGGCCACCAGACCGGAGAAGCCGCGGTTCCGAAAGCCCTGCCCCACGCGGTCGTTCATCACGTCGGTCCAGGTGTGTCCGCCATCCGTCGAGCGGAGCACGTGCTCGGTATCGGCGACGTACATCAGGTCGGCGTCGGTCGGCGCGATCCGGGCGACGGGCATCCCCATGCCGGCCGGGTAGGACAGATCGAGGCCCGGTACATCACCCCCAAGCACGACATCCCACTCCGCGCCCCCGTCGCGGCTCACCAGGACACGGTCGCCCGCGCTCACCCACGAGGCGTCCGAAGCGAGGATCCGCTTCGGATCGGTCGCAGCGACGTCCAGGCCCGCGAATGTGGCGGCGTGCATCTCCGTGTGGCCGGCGTGGGCCGATAGCTCATCGCTCAGACTGATCCAGGTGCGCCCGGCGTCGCGGGTCTCGAACACCCCGCCGCCTGACCAGCGTCCTCCCGATGAAGCTGATCCGAGCGAGACAATGAATCGTTGCGGGTTGTCACCCGCGACGGCACGCACACGCTCCGCTGCAAGACTGGGCAGGCCGTCCGTGCGCACATGCCAGGCGTGTCCACCGTCTTCCGAGAAGGCGACTCCACCATCATCAAGGCCGACCGCGATCACATCCGAGGATCCGGTGCCGAACGCTGCACCGGTGATGAGGAGTCCATTCGACGACTCGACCTCTCCGCCATGACCAAGCGTGGCCAGGCGCGTCCATGAATCGCCGGCATCGGTGCTCTCCCACACCGCGCCCCACGCTGGGTTACCAGGGGAAGCCCACCGTCGGCTCGATCCACCGAAGGCGAGCATCCGCGTTGGGTCGTTGGGATCGAACTGGATCGATTCGATCGGCGTGGAGTAGCTGCCGTCGGAGATGGGGCCCATGCCGGTGCGCATGGGTGTCCATGTCCGCCCGAAGTCAAGCGAGCGGTGGGGGCCCGACATGGTTGCAGCCCACACTTCGTTCGCACGCAGGGGGTGGAACGTTGCTGAATCGATCTCGTAGCTCAGAAAGCCGGTCGACGCCTCCCAGCTCTCCCCGCCGTCAAAGCTCAGCCCGACGCCGAGCATGTCGCCGCACAGCACGAGATGGTCGGGGTCGTGCGGGCTGATCGCGACATCGTTGACGCGTCCGCCCGAACCTGGCTCTCCGAGCGGGCTCCACGAGATTGGTTCCTGGGCGAGCGCAGCACCGGTGCATGTGGCGGTCAGCATGATGTGGGCGAGTCGGGGACTAAGGTGCATCGATCGCGTCTCCCTTGATGGGATCGAGTGTAAAAACGGAAGTAGCAGGATTCTGAGGACGGTGGCGGGTCAGGACTACCGCTCGCGGAGGTACACCCATCGTGCCGGGACGCCTTCGCCGTCGTAGCCATCCATGAGGTCGTCTTCGGTCCCGCCGTAGCGGAGCGTCGAGGTATGGCCGTCGAAGTGAACGAAGTTTGCGTTCGCATCGCCGGAGTGACGGAAACGCGCGTGCCCGCGATTTGGATGCCCGCCCCAATCGATGTCATCGCCTACGGGGACATCCTGGTTCGGTCCAGGGTCGAGCGTTTGCGACCAGTCGAAGTCACGCGGCGCGGTGAGCTGCCGGCCACCGTAGGGGTCGTCACCCGAGATTGCACTGCCGAACTCAGCATTGCCGATGTTCACGGCGCGGATGCGGGATTCGCCACCCGCGTCTTGCTCTGCGAGTGTGCCATCGACGGCTGCGAAGGTATCACTCGGCCGACGGATCTCGATGAGCCGCAGGGATCGGCGGAAGAAGTAGTTGGGATTTGTGAACGGGTTGCCGCTCTGGAGGAAGTCGCGCTCACCGAGCTGGGCGAAGACTCTTGGGTGAGCGGAGTAGTGCCGATCACCGGTCCCGAACGCTGCCGGGCAACGAAACGCGTCCTGCACGTTGGTCCGACCGTTTCCCTGGCTCTCGTAGGTCGTGCCGCCACGGGCGCCCACGTAGTGACTGGTAAGTACGGCCCAGTCGGTATCGATCTCCGTTGGGTCATCCGGCAAATCCAGATCGGGTGAGATCCCGAACGAACCGTTGAACCACGCCGAGTTGGTTTCGTATGACACGCGACCGACGGGGAGTTCGCCATCGTAATCTTCGGCGTACGCCGTGAGCCCGATGGCGATCTGCCGCAGGTTGCTCTGGCACGCGATCGACTGGGCGGTGCTCCGGGCACTCCCGAGGGCGGGGAGCAGCAGCCCGATCAGCAACGCGATTACCGCGACCACCACGAGCAGCTCGATCAGGGTAAAGCCCCGGCGATCGCGCGTGCGTGTCCGCGGGGAGTTGAGTGTGCATGTCGTTGACATCATGGGGTCTGATCCTCTTTTACAGACTTGCACGATTTGTCTTCTGCGATGAGTTGGGCTGCTGCACGCTCGACCCGGTGGAGAGGGTGCACGGCACGCGTTCCACGATTCGCTCGTGGTCGCCCGACCGTAGACGTCCGAGCACCGAGGCGGCGCGAAGCCCCATCTCGCGGAGGGGGATTTCAACCGTGTCCGGTTGAACGCCGCCGAGCCAGAGCGCCGCGGAGGGCACCTGGTCGAACGTGACGAGGCTCAGCTCGTCCGGAACACGAATCCGCCCGGCCCGCTGAAGATCACCCAGGAAGTGCAGCGCACCCAGGTTGCCCGAGATGATCGCCGTCCACCCGTTTCGCTGGACCCACTGCTTGAACCGTATGCCGTAATCACCGCGCGCGAAATCATCGGGACGGTCGCGTGGGAGCCAGAAGATGTTCGTACCATCAGCATCAACGCCGTGCGTGCGCAGGCGGTCTTCGAAGGCCTCGTGCCGCTCGAAGACCCACAAGGCAGGGGCCCGCTGCACGACGAAGCCGATCTTCCGATGCCCTGCCTCGACCAGTCGATCGACGGCGAGTTTCATGCCCTGCGCGTTGTCCTCGCACACCACGTGGACGTCGGTATCGAGGTACGTGGTGCCAACCCCCACAGCTTGAAGCCCATGCAACTGAGCGTGCGCGAGCACCATGTTGCCAGCGGCGTACGCCGAGAGCGAGATGATCGCATCCGGCGGATGCTCATCGAGGGATCGCATGGTCGGAACCGCGCTGACAGTGTTGGTGGGCAACATCTCGACCGAGAAGGCCTGCTCGGTGCTGGCCTGTGCGAGTCCGTCGAGAACGGTTGGCGTGAACCAGTGCCCGGCGAGTTGATCGTCGACGTCCCAGAAGCTCAGCACTCCGACACGCCATCGCCTCGCAGAGGCAGGGGCTCGCTCCACCTCGTGCGATGCCACGGGCGTGTGTCCGTTGCCGTTGGTCGACGGTTCCTCGGATGCAGCACGGGAGCCGACAAAGCTGCCTCGGCCCGCTTGCCGCTCGATCCACCCGTCCGAAGCGAGCGTCGACACCGCGCGGCGGACGGTCGACCGGCTCAGCCGGGTCAGCTCGGCGAGTTCGTCATCGGTTGGGAAGGGTTCGCCAGCAGCAAGCTTGCCCGACCGGAGCAACTGAACGAGTTCCGCTCGGAGCTGGTAGGCCGCCCGCCTGCTCGGGAACTGCTTCGAGGAGAGCGTCAGCAGGTGGGTGCTGTAGGCCGGGATGTCGGCGGTTGAGTGAAGCATGTGCTCTCAAATATATCACAGATCGTCCGATTGAACAGTTTACTTAGTAGAATTCTGCGTGAATTGCAGTGCTCGAGCATGCGAGAAGATCCATATTTTGCTCATGAGGCTGTATAAATCTCTGTGAACACCGATTTTTGTTCTTCATGAGACTCTGTCAGCCCTGTGGCGGGAAGAGGTCGAAAAATGCTGACATATGCGCACTTTCTGTGATGGAGCACTGGCAGGCAAGTGTTTTACTTGTACATTGGACCAGTGACGAGCCACGATACGGTCAGTATCTGAGCATTTTGTGAACACTTTGACACACTCGGAGAGACTCCCATGCCGCGTCGCCTCCAGCCATCGTTAGTCCTCGCCGCCGGTGCGCTCGGCGGCTTTGTCGTTGGTGCGCCCGGTGCGCAGTCGTTCGCGGACAACTTTGACGGTCCCACGCCGACGACAATGGTGCTCGACAGCAATAACGCCCTGAACTCGCTGCCGAGTAACGTGGTCTTCACCGACACCGGTGATGTGCTCGGGATCAACGTCACCGATGCCGACACCGGCTCGGCGAGTACCACGTTGACCACGGACGGAGACTTCCGGGTTTCTGCTGACATCACGATCGCCGACGGTCCCAATGGGAACATTGATTTTACTGCTGGTTTCGTCGCGATCTTCGCCTACTCGGGCTTCGCCCCGGGCAATACCAACGGCATCGAGTTCCGCGTTGAGAATGTTGGTTTCACGCAGGATGAGTACCAGGCAACTGTCTTCAACAACGGCGATCAGGTTGCCCAGTCGGCCATCTTTGATCTGACAGGGCCGACGTTTGACGCCGCTGGGACATTCAACTTGGAGTTGATCGGTGTCGCACAGCCGGGTGGTGACCTGGATGTCACCGCCACATTGACTCCCGACCCAAGCACGACTCTGGCCGGTAGCGGGCCGGTTGTTGTGACCGGGACGATCGCTGCAGCGGCCTACGATCAGGCACCCGACGGCTTTGGTTTCCGTCAGTCGATCTTCGGCGGGAATGACATCACGGCGCAGTGGGACAATTTCTCCGCCACGACCGAGTTTATGGCGGAGACCCCGCCGCCCACCTCTGTCAAGGACACCTTCGATGGAGGAGTGACGATCCTCACGCTCGAAGACACTACAACGACAACCTTCACGCTCGCGAACGATGTGCTGAATGTCACCACGGCGTCCGCAGGTGATGCGGCGGCCTCGGTCGCGCTCTCCGGCATGGATGACTTCGAGGTTGGGGTCGATGTTTCGCCGAACGGCTTTGACTTCACAGCGGGGACAATCGCTGTCTTTGCGTTTGGTGATACCGGTCCGGGGCTGGATGATGGCATCGAGCTCCGCCTCACGAACGACGGTTTCACAGCGGACAGCTACCTACTCTCTCTTGTGAATAACGGCGTACAGCTCGGTGAAGCCGGCCCGTTTGATATCAGCGCGTTCTCGGACAACCTCTCCGGCTTCACGCTGACGCTTCGTGGTGATGTGCAGTCCAGCGGCGATGTCGCGGTCACGGGAGCGCTGACCCCCGATCCCGGCGACAACCTTGTCGGGCTGGCGCCGCAGTTCATCTCGGCCGCGATTCCCGCGGCGTCGTTCGATACCTCTGGTGACCTCTTTGGTATCCGTCAGTTCATCTTCGGCGGCAACCCGATCGACATCGACTACGACAACTTCTGTGCATTCGATGCCGAGTTCGTCGAACCACCGGTGGTCTATCGCGAGGTGTTCCCGAACAACACTGGTATGGCGCTGGCCATCAGCGATCCGATCCAGGATACCGGCTGGAGCTACATCCTCGAAGAAGCAGGGACTGGAGCTGCGGTGACGGGCGACGGCGCGGAGGGTCTGCCGATTCTCTCTCCCGCCCCTGGGCTCGCCACCGGGCTCTCGCCCATCGCTTCGAACCCCGCATCGGCCGAGCTCACCAACGGCTTCTTGAATAACACCTTCGACGGTGTGCTGCTTCAGCAGCTGATCACGACTGACGAATTCACCATCGATCGAGGCGTCTTCGAAGATGCGCAGCTTCGGTGGCAGCAGAGTGGTGGAAGTGTGCTGCAAGCGGCTGTTCAGATTGGCGGCAACTTCTACGTGTCCGTCGACACGTTCCCCAACACCGGCCCAGTGCAGACCTCCACGATCGCCCTCGATGGCACGCAGTGGTTCCAGCTCTTCCTCCAGCTCGGTGCCTTCATCTTCCTCGACACGACACCGGTCGCGCTGCCCGATGGCCCTGTGACCGCCTTTGGTTTCTACGTCGCGTCCCGCACCCCGGCGGCCGGTGACAACTTCCAGGTTGATACGTTCGAGGTACTCGGCACGACGCTGTTGCCGCCGCAGGACGAGGTGATCTACCGCGAGATCTTCGAGCCCGACCTGACCAATGATCCGGCCGTCGAGACCGTCGACTCCGTCGGCTGGAGTGTGATCGGCTCCGATCCGGGTGGCGAGATGCCGAATCTCGTCGTCGAGTTGTCACCATTTCTGACTGCGATCGCCAGCGGTCCGAGCGTGCCCGATGTCCCCGCGGTCAACTCGCTCCCGCTCGGCATCCAGACCGAGTTCGGTGACTTCTTCCACTTCTTCTCGGCTGGCGTGTGGGATCTTGCGCAGCTCATCTCAACGAGTGAGAACCCGATCCTGGCCACGGACTTCACGCCCACGGGCATCCAGTGGCAGCAGTTCAACGAGTCGCTGGTCGGCGGTGGTGTGCAGTTCCGTGGAGCTGTGCAGGTTGGGACCGATTGGTTCGTCTCGGTCGATCTCGCGAGCAACGATGCGGCGAGCACCTATCAGCAGCGCGGTGTGGCCCTTCAGGGCACGCTCTGGCACCCGCTGACCGTCGAGGTTGGTGATGCGGACCTGATGATCACCGGTACGTTTTCGGTCGACTTCGGCACGAGCGTGGAACTCCCCACGGGTGATCTGAGTGCTTTCGGCGTCTACATCGACAGCAAGCCCAACAACTTCAGCATCGACACCTTCGAGGTGCTCGGCCTCGAGGTGATCTGTGTCGCCGACTTCAACGACGACGATGTCATCAATCAGCAGGATCTCATCGACTACGACACCGCACTCTCATCCAACGATCCGGCCGCCGAGTTCGTCGAGCCAGTCGGCACCGCGGACAGCTTCGATAACGCCGAGTTCTACAACCTGTTCTCCGAGCTTTGTCCCGGTGTCGCGGTCGGCGCTCCCTGACTGCGTCAGACCACTGGTCTGAGTAAAGACAACGCGGGGACTTCTCCCCCCGCATCGATAGATACGTGCGACGCCGTCCGGGGAAACTCGCGCGGCGTCGCTTCACAAAGCACACACGAGCGCATCCAGTGGACGGCGCTGGATCGAGCCCCATTCCCGCACACGCCACTTTGGAGAAGAACCTTGACGACCACGACTCATCGTGACCTCAGCCCCATCGGCATCGGCGCCGTGATGGTCATCGCGTCGGCTGCGTCGTTCGCCGGCGGGCAGTCGTTCGTCGAAGACTTCGATGGTCCGCCAACTTCCATGGAGCTTTTTTTCAACTCCACCTTCGATGCCACGCCCATCAATGGGAGCTTCGACGATACCGGAAACACCCTCGGGATCACGCTGACCGGGCCCGAGGCGGCGTCGGCCGCTGTACTTTTTCCCAACCCTGGTGATTTCGTGGTGTCGGCGACGGTGACGATCGAGCCGTCTTCGGGCGGCAACGTGGACTTCACGGCCGGTGAGCTCAGTGTGTTTGCTCGCTCTGATTTCGGTCCTGATTCGCAGCGGGGTATCGAACTCCGTGTGCAGAACGTGGCCTTCGACTCGAGTTCCTACGAGGTCAGGATCGTTGTGCCGTCGGGTGTGCTCGCCAGTTCCCCCACGTTCGATCTCACCGGCCCGGGCTTCAACAACGCCGGCACGTTCTCGCTCGAGCTCCGCGGCCTGACGCTCCCGAGCGGGTCGCTACTACTGACGGGCACGTTCACACCTGATCCGGGAACCGCGGCCGGTCCGGCTGGGCCGATTGTGCTGAACGCGACGTATGACCCCGCTGGGCTTCCGAGCGGACAGGATCAGTACGGGATCCGTCAGTACATCTTCGGCAACAATCAGATCAGCGCGCGGTGGGACGATGTCGAAGTGAGCGTTTCCGAGCCGACATCGCCGGCGCCCCCCGATGATCCCGGGCCGTTTGGGTGGAGGCCGATCTTCCTGGTTTCACAGGATCTACTCGACGACGGTGTCACCGGTGGTGAGGGAGGGCAGTGGCCACTCGCGATCGAGTACGCGCCGAGCGATCCGAACTTCCTGATGTACGGCACGGATGTTGGCGGGATCTATCGATCGCTCGACGGGGGCCAGAACTGGAAGCCGATGAACCTCGGGTACACGCCGCGCGGTGCGTGTGACTTCGCCATCGATCCGGTGAACCCCGACCGGGTGCTCGCGGTCGGTGCCAACTCGACCAACGTCGGCGGTGATGTCCACGGCGTGTGGTACTCACTCGACCGCGGATCGACCTGGCAGCAGGCCGGCTCCGCCCCAGGCCAGAACAAGCCGCAGAACAACGAGGGTCACCGTGACACGCGTGATCAGCTTGTCTTCGATCCAGCATCTTCGAACCCGTCCGCTGGCGTGACCTCGGTGGTGTACTGGGCGTACGACGGGTCGGGCGATGAGCCGGCCGCTCTCTACAAGTCAAGCGATGGTGGCCTGACCTGGTCGCTGCTGTCTGCGACGGTCGGGATCAGTGGGATGAACGATGCAATCGTCGATGTGCATCCAACGCTGGGCTATGTCTACATCGCGACGAGTTCGGGGATCTATCGCAGCACGAATGGTGGCACCTCGTTCGCACAGTCGTCGACTGCTGCGGCGCGTGGGCTCGACGTCTCGCCCGCGACACCGAACTCTGTGTGGGCGGTGACATCGGCGGGTCTGCTGGTGTCCGCCAACTCCGGCCAGACCTTCACCTCGGTGTCGAGCACGGGTTTCCCGGCGAACCAGGGTCAGCCCAATCGCATCGAAGTCAGCCCGGCGGACTCGAGCCGTATGGTCATCGATGCTCGTTACGGCAACTTTCAGTACCAGCGGTTCTTCTCCACCAATGGCGGGACGAGTTGGACGCAGTCGATCATCGACAGCACCCGCGCCTTTCTTCCTTTCAACCAGCGTCCGCACGATCTCACGTGGCACCCCACCGATCCGAATACCTTGTTCAGTTTCGGCGGCGATTGGATCACGCGATCGACCGATGCCGGTCAGACGTTCGAGATGTTCAACGAGGGTAACAACGGCTTCTTGATCGGAGAGAACTTCACCTTCAACGTGAATGACCCTGACTTGCTCTACATTGGTTCGCAGGACTACGGCAGCGCTCTGACAACCGACGGTGGTGACACGTGGGAGTACGTCGACCTGACCGGGCAGGGGTTCGGTGGATTCGTGTACGGCGCCTATGCAGCGAGCCCAACGTTCCTCTTCGGCGGGCGCTCTGCGAACGGTCCGGCTGGCAACCGCGTCCTTCGGACCAAGGCCGGGCCTTCGGCTCCGACCATCGACACCGGGATCGTGCTCGACGGGCCTGACATCTGCAACGGCGACCCGTTCAACTCGAATATCCTCTTCGCCCACAACTACCGATCGAGCAACTCCGGCGTATCGTGGGCCCCGATGGTGGGTTGCGACGGTGTCTTCTGGGTGTCCTCAGCGACCCCTGGCCTTATGTATGGCCTGCTCGAGCCGAGCACCGTTGTCCGATCGACGGACTCGGGCGTGACTTGGAGTCCGTTCGCGACGCTGCCTGACCCCATCTCCGACATCGCGTACGCCGATGGCGGTGATGCGGTTTGGGCCGCGACGGACAGTCGAAGGCTTTTCGTGATGCCAATCGCAGGCGGGGTGTTCGAGCGAACTGCATTGCTGCCCGCTGACCAGCTGGGCAACAAGGGTGCCAAGACGGTGGCCATCGACCCGGTCGACCCGACGATCATCTATGCCGGCGTGTCACGGGACATCTACAAGACGAATGCCTCGCTCATGAGATCGATCGACAGCGGGATTACGTGGAGCATCATCCATCCGACAGACAACCCAGCCGGATCGGCTGTCCCATTTGGTGGCGAAGGGCCGACGGAAACAGCGGTCGTTCGCGTCCATCCTGGCACTCGGGAGATCTGGGTTTCGACGAGCACCTACGGGAACTGGCGTGCGTTCATTCCTCGGTGTCCGCTCGACGTCGAGGCCCCACTCAACGGCACGCCCGACGCGTTCGATCTCGCAGCGGTCATCACATCGGTCTCGGCGGGGGTTGTGCCGACCGACGCGGCGCTTTCGCAGTATCTTCTCGGAGGCTCCGTGCAGGGCTGCCCGTGACAGAGACACGGTGACTCGGGCTCGGCACGGAGAACGTGGCTGAGATCCAAACTATCACATGATTGAGAAAGGTGCCTGATGGCCCGTTGTTTGATCTTCCGAGGCGGCTGGGATGGCCACCAGCCTGTCGAGACCGTTGACTTGATCGCACCTCGGCTTGGTGACGCGGGGCTTGAGGTCGATGTGCAGGATTCGCTCGACGGTCTCGACGACGAACAGAAGCTTCGTTCGTACAACGTGATCGTGCCGATGTGGACCATGGGGAAGATCCCAGGCGAGGCGAGTGCTGCGATTACGAGTGCGGTAACAGCGGGTGTTGGCCTCGGCGGATGGCACGGCGGGATGGGCGATGCGTTCCGCGAGGACACCGGATACCAGTTTCTCGTCGGCGGACAGTTTGTTGCGCATCCGGGCGACATCATCGACTATGCGGTCGAGGTGACCGATGTTGACCACGCGATCACCCGCGGTCTTCCGCCGCGGTTCGAGGTGCGGTCCGAGCAGTATTACATGCACGTGGATCCTTTCAATCATGTGCTCGCCGAGACGAGCGTGGTCGGCCCCGGTGCCGAATGGTTGAAGGGGGTTCGGATGCCGGTGGCGTGGACGCGCCGGCACGGCGAGGGCCGCATCGCCTACTCCGCGCTCGGTCACAACATGGATGACTTCTCGCAGGAGCCGTGCCTGATGATGGCGATGCGGTGCATTCTGTGGGCCGCCCGAGTGCTGGATGAGTAGGCGATCTTTGCGACGAAAGGACCAGTAATGACCACCGTCACGAGCCAAACAACCACCTCGCTCGCGCGCATCGGCGTGATCGGGTGTGGGGATATCTCACGGCAGTACTTCGACACGTTCGCGAAGTTCGATGATGTGCGCGTTGTTGCTGTCGCAGACCTGAACGCCGAGCGTGCCACGAGCACCGCGGAGAAGTGGTTGGTCCCGCGTGTGCTGTCGACCGACGATCTGTATGACGACCCTGAGGTCGACATCGTGGTGAATCTCACGGTGCCACGGGCGCACCACGAGGTGTCGATGCGGGTGGTCGGGGCGGGCAAGCACGTGTACAGCGAGAAGCCGCTCGCGGAGTCGATGGAGCAGGGCAAGGAATTGATCGAGGCTGCCCGTGCTCGTGGTGTCCGTGTCGGTTGCGCGCCGGATACGGTGATGGGCGGTAGCTGGCAGCTTGCGCGCCGGTTTGTGGATTCGGGCGAACTCGGCGAGATCGTAGGTGGGCTGCTGCACTTCCAGTGCCCTGGCCATGAGAGTTGGCACCCTAGCCCCGAGTTCTACTACCAGCGGGGTGGCGGGCCGGTCATGGACCTCGGGCCGTACTTCGTGCATGCGCTCGTCATGCTGCTCGGGCCGGTTGCTCGCGTTTCGGCGCACGGCGATCGGAGCTTCAGCGAGCGAGTGATCACGAGCGAGCCGAAGAAGGGAACCCGGGTGCCGGTCGAGGTCGATACGCATGTCGCTGCGACACTCGAGCTGTGCTCGGGCACGTTCGTGACGATGATGGCGAGTTTCGATGTCCCAGCGAGCAAGGCGCCGGATGTCGAGATCTATGGCACCGAGGCGACGCTCTCGATGCACACGCCGAACGACTTCCTGCCGAAGCCGAACGGCACCGGCATCATCGAGGTCCGCCACAAGAGCGAGCAGGATTGGGTTCAGCACGATGTCGAGGGTGTCATGCCGGCGATCAATGGTCGCGGGATGGGCCTTGTCGACATGGCGCGCTCGATCGCCGAGCAGCGTCCGCACCGGGCGAGCGGCGAGCTCGCGCTCCATGCGCTCGACGTCATGACGGCTGTCGAGCGGTCATCGATCGAGCGGACCACGATCGACATCGAGACGACCACCGATCGCCCGGAGCCGCTGGACGCCGGCTGGTGTTAGCGACTGATGATCGCTCAATTGGCATCAGTGTCGTACTCCTCCATGCACGGGGCGCCGACACCGCCTAGCGTGAATCAATCTTGGTTGTTCTAGATCAGTCGATGCGAGGTCGTTTCGATCGTAAGCTGCAATGACATCGTATTCTCGTAGTTTAGGTGTGAAGAGGAGTTCAGCTGTGCCGACAGTCGAGGATGTAACACGAGGGCATGACGCTCATACACAGGCAGCCACAGGGCCGCTAAGCCTGCCAGGGAGCTGCCGGCGCCCAATCCATCTGACCATGCTCGGGGCGGGCTCGATGTTCACGCCGAAGCTTGTCCGCGATGTGCTTTTGATCGAGGGCAATCAGGGTGGGCGGATCGCGTTAGTCGACGTCGACGAAGATCGACTCCAACGCATGCACCGTTTGATCGTGAGGATGCTCGACGAACTCGGCGAGGGTTCATGGACCGTTGTTGCATCAACAGATCGGGCTGAGGTGATGGCCGGCAGCGACTACCTCGTGTGCTGCATCGAGGTGTCCGGTGTCGAGTGTGTGAAGTTCGACAACGACATCCCGCTCGAGTACGGCGTGGATCAGTGCATCGGTGACACGATCGGCCCGGGTGGGCTGTTCAAAGCACTTCGTACCGTGCCGGTGTACCTCGACGTCCTTCGCGATGTTCGGCGGCTGTGCCCCGGTGCGTGGATGCTGAACTACACCAACCCGATGAGCATCATGTGCCTCGCAGCGGGCCGGGCTGTACCGGAGGTTCAGACGGTCGGGCTGTGTCACTCGGTGCAAGGTACGACGTCGATGCTGGCGGAGCGAGTCGGTGTTCCCATCGAGGAGGTGGTGTTCGAGTGTGCCGGGATTAATCACCTTGCGTGGGTGACACGCTTCGAGCGGGACGGGGTCGACCTCTACAGCGAGTTGAAACGGGGTGCAGCGGAGGATGTTGAAGCAGCGATCGGTGCTCTCGCGTCAGGTAACGGTGCGGTGCTGCCGGTGACCGCGGGGGAAGGCGGCGATTCCGACCTAGTCCGGAAGGAGATGCTGCTGCAGTTCGGTGCGTATATCACAGAAAGCAGCGGGCACTTGTCGGAGTACCTGCCGTACTTCCGAAAGAACGAGGACGGCCGGCGGCTCCTCCGCGACGGGTATCACGGCGGGAGCCGGTTTTACGCGGACAACTGGCCGGCGTGGCGACGAGGTGCTGACGACGAACGAGATCGTTTGATCAGTGGGGAAAATCCACTCGACTGGAAGCGTTCGTGGGAGTATGGCTCGTGGATCATCGAAGCCCGGGAGAAGAACACGCCGTGGAAGATCTACGGCAACGTGATGAATCGCGATGTCTCGGGTCGAGGTGAACTCATCACGAATCTACCCGCGGACGGCTGCGTCGAGGTCGCGTGCATGGTCGATGGCGCCGGCATCCACCCGACTCGCTACGGCGCACTACCAAGGTCGATGGCGCCGCCATC
>JBCDJJ010000088.1:0-14251 GCA_038747915.1 Planctomycetota bacterium
CCCCTGAATCGCACCCAAACGGACGACGATCGCACAGTATTCCGAGTGGTCGATTCAGGGCTGATGGGCCGGGATCGCGGATTGATGAAATCAGGGACTGATTCTCAGAAAATATGATCCGGCCAGTGCTCGGGCGGCGTGTCGGCGGCGTTGATCCAGACGCTCCCCGGCGTGGTGCGGAGGCGGCGGAGCCAGGTGCGCTGGTTTTTGGCGAGTCGTCTGGTGTCGATTTTGATGCGTTCGATGGCGTCGTCGAGGGTGGCCCGACCCGCAAGGTGATCGATGAGGTGTTTGTAGCCGAGCGCTTCGCGCGCTTGGGGGCCGAGGCGGTCGGTGTGCCAGAGCGCGCGGACCTCGTCGACGAGGCCCGCGTCGATCATCGCGCGGACGCGCGCGTTGATGCGGCGATTCACCAGCTCGGGTGCCCAGTCGAGGCCGACGAGGCGGAGGTCGCGGCGGGTGCGGCCCGCATCCCACTGGTGCTGATGGGTGGAGATGGGGATGCCGGTCTGGCGGTAGACCTCGAGAGCGCGGATGGTGCGGCGATCGTCGTTGGGGTGGATGCGGGCACCGGCGCTCGGGTCGACGCGTTCGAGCTCGGCGCGGCGCTCGTGTGGCGGGATGGCTTCGAGTTCGGCGCGGAGGCCCGGGTCGGGCTCGGGACCGACGAAGAGTCCTTCGAGGAGCGCCTTGGCGTAGAGGTGAGTGCCGCCGACGACGATGGCGGCTTTACCAGCGGCGCGGAGTTCGTCGAGGGTGGCCTCGGTGAGCGCGAGCCACTCGTGGACGGAGAAGGACTCGGTGGGCTCGCGGATGTCGATGAGGTGGTGGGGGATCTCGGCGCGTTCAGCTTCAGTCGGTTTGGCGGTGCCGATGTCCATGCCCCGGTAGATCTGCATGGAGTCGGCGGAGACGATCTCGGTGTCGATGCCGCGGTCGCGGGCTCGGCGGGCGAGTGACATGGCGAGGGATGACTTGCCGCCGGCGGTGGGGCCGACGATGAGCGTGGCGGGTGGGTGGGTCGTGCCTGTAGTGGGATGTGGGTCTGGTGCGCTTGTCATTGGCTTTGCTGCGCGCCGTACATGAGAAATAGAACGCCGACTGCGTGTCGTTCTTCGTCGACCCGGTAATAGATCAGGTGATCACCGAAGACCAGGCGTCGGACTTCGAACCCGTATGTCGTGGTCTGTGCTTCGGCGACGGGGCCTCGCTTGGGCATGGTGTAGAGACCATCGATGAGGTCGAAGAGATTCGCGAACCATCGCTCGATGGCATCCTCACTTGCTCCGGTGGCTCGGAGGTAGGCGACGCGCGTCTTGACGGCGTCGAGGAAGGAGGAGCCGTACTCGACGCGGTAGCTCATCGGTCGAGCCGGATGCCGAGCTCGGTGGCGAGCTGGCGCAGGCCGTCTTTGGCGTCGATCCGGTCGCCGTTGTCCAGTTCTGCGAGCCCGCGCCGGATACCCGCTGCGATGCGTGCCTCGTCTGCGAGTTCTTGCAGCTCATCGAAGACTTCCGGCGACATGACGACGCCTTTGGGCCGCCCGTTGACGGTGAGGATCTCGATGCCGCGTGTCTGTGCGAGACGGTCCAGATGGGCCGTGGCGTGCTGACGAAACTCGCTGAGCGGTTGGATGTCGCCTGCTCGGACCACGGGGTCTCCTTACCAGATACGTATCGGAGGGAGTATGGCATCGAGTTGATAGTGGGTCCACATTTGTGCTTTCATCGAGACACGATCACGGGCATTCCAGTACCATTTTCGCGCGCCCGATCGCCGGGCGCTCCCCATCTTCTGCCCCTTCGGGGCCCCTAGAGAAAGCGGAGCCATGCCCAAGCAGACGATCGATCAGGTCGAGGTGGCGAGTCAGCGGGTGCTGATGCGTGTGGATTTCAACGTCCCGCTCAAGGACGGCGCGATCACGGATGATCGGCGGATCCGGATGGCGTTGCCGTCGATCGAGTCGGTGCTGTCGCGGGGCGGGCGGTTGATTCTGATGAGCCACCTCGGGCGGCCGGCGGGGACGGGGTTCGAGCCGGCGCTGAGTCTGGAGCCGGCGGCCAAGCGGCTGAGCGAGCTGCTCGGCGCGAGCTGCCGCGGCGATGTGAAGTTCCCGAGCCACGACTGTGTGGATGGGGCGGCGACCGCAGCTGCGAACATGCTCGCGGATGGCGAGGCGATGCTGCTCGAGAACCTGCGGTTCCACAAGGCCGAGAAGAAGGGCGATGCGGAGTTCGCGGGCAAGCTCGCGGACATGGCGGACATGTACTGCAACAACGCGTTCGGCACGTGTCACCGCGAGGACGCCTCGATGGTGGCGGTGCCGCGGGCGCTCGGGAACAAGCCGAAGGTCGTGGGCTCGCTCGTGGAGAAGGAGATCCGGTTCCTCTCGGATGCGCTCGAAAGCCCGGAGCGACCATTCGCGGTGGTGCTTGGCGGGGCGAAGGTGTCGGACAAGCTGCCGGCGATCGAGTTCCTGCTGCCCAAGGCGGATCAGATCCTGATCGGTGGCGCGATGGCGTACACGTTCTTGAAGGCGCAGGGTGTGGAGGTCGGTTCGAGCCGTGTGGAGGAAGATCGGCTGGATGATGCGAAGCGGATCGTCGAGCTCGCGTCGAGCTCGGGGTGCTCGCTCGTGCTGCCGAGCGATCACGTGTGCTCGACCGAGTTCCACGAGTCGAGCGGGGAGCAGAAGGTGTGTGACGGCGCAATCGATGCGGGCTTCATGGGGCTGGACATCGGGCCGAGCAGTCAGCGGGCGTACACCGAGGCGCTGAGGCAGGCCAAGACCATCGTGTGGAACGGGCCGATGGGCGTGTTCGAGTGGGACGCGTTCGGTGCGGGCACGAGGGCGGTCGCCGGGGCGATCGTGGAGGCGACGAGCGGCGGGGCGGTCTCGATCGTCGGTGGTGGTGATTCGGCAGCGGCGGCGGAGCAGTTTGGCGTGGCGGCGAAGCTGAGCCATGTGTCGACCGGCGGCGGGGCGAGCCTGGAGATGCTGTCGGGCAAGAACTTCGTGGCGGTCGATCTGCTCGATGATGCGACGGTGGGTGCGATCTGAGCGAGCCGGGAGGGCCCGGTCTGTCTTTGGTGCGCCGGGGGTCGGGTTGTGACGGCTGTGGGCGCGCCGTTCCGGGGCGGCACGGCTCAGAACACTCGTGTTGGGGCCCTCGTGGGCCGACACCATCGGTATGAGCGGAATCGATGCGTCATCTTCGGTCTCGGCCTCGGTACTCGCGGCGGCGTCGTCCCAGGGCGTGAAGACCACAGCGAGCCTGACCGCGCTCCGCACCCAGCTCGATGAGCAGGAGTCGCAGGGGCAGGCAGCGGTCGAGCTGATCCAGGCGTCCACGCCGCAGCCCGGTGCGAGCCCGCCCGGGGTGGGGCAGCGACTCGACGTCACCGGGTGACGACCCAGACCAGCCCAGCGCATACGGCGAGGTGCGCCCCGGCGGCGAGGTACCACTTCACGCGGTAGGTGAGTTTGTGCGTTTTGTGCCTGAGCAGGCGCCGGGCGATGGCGCCACCGGGCCATCCGCCGATCGCATCGATGCCGAGCAGGCGGGCTTCTGGGATGCGTCGGCGGCCGTTGGCGGCGGCCCGCTTATCGACCCAGTACACCACAATGGACACGAGGCTCAGTGCGGCGGTGAGCACCGCCAGGATGCCGAGGGTGAGCGTCGTGGGTGACATGGTGCTCGTTCTATCATCTGGACATGTCCGAGGAAGATCCTTCTGAACCGTCCACCGCGCCGGCGGGTGCGCTCGCGGCGCCCGGCACACTCGAGGCCGAAGCACCGGGGGGCAGCCTGACGCTGCTGATCGTGTTCGCCGGTCTGGCGATCGTGACGAGCTTTGTGTGCTCGCTCAGCGAGGCGTCGATTCTGTCGGTGCCGAAGACACACGCGACGGTGCTGGTGCGGCAGGGCCGGCTGACGGGCCGGCTGCTCGAGCGGATGAAGGACCAGATCGAGCGTCCGCTCAACGCGATTCTGACCCTCAACACGCTGGCGAACACGGTCGGATCGATTGGAGTGGGGACGCAGGCGGCGTTGTTGTTCGACAGCGTGTGGGTTGGCGTGGCGTCGGGTGTGATGACGTACTTGGTGCTGGTGTTCGGCGAGCTGATCCCGAAGAAGCTCGGGGCGGTGTACGCGCGGTCCCTGGCGCCGCCGATCTCGGTGGTGGTGGTGGCGATGGAGGTGATCACGCTCCCGTTGATCGTGCTGGCTCGTCCGGTGACGTGGGTGGCGGATCGTCTGGTGAGCCGGTTTGGTGCGGAGGCGCCGGCGACGATGGACCGCGGCACGCTCGAGGTGATCGCGGACATGGGCGAGGCGGAGGGGGCGATCGGCGAGAGCGAGTCGGAGGTGATCCGGAACATGCTGCGGCTCAACGAGCGTCGCGTGCAGGAGGTGATGACGCCGCGGACGCGGGTGTTCATGCTGCCACAGACGGCGACGATCGCGGAGGCGATGGGTCACGAGCGGTTCACGCAGCACACGCGGATCCCGGTGTTCGCGGATGGTCCCGACGATGTCACCGGTGTGGTGATCAAGGGCAACCTGTACGAGGCGTTCGCAGCGGGCGAGCCGGGTCGCCGGATGACGGAGTTTCGAAGGCCGGTGACGGCGGTGCCCGAGCAGGCGACACTTCTCCGGGTACTCGAGGAGTTCGGGCGTTTGGGCCACCACATTTTTCTCGTGGTTGATGAATTTGGGGGCACGGCCGGCGTGATCACGCTTGAGGATGTGTTGGAGGCCATCATCGGCCGTGAGATCATCGACGAGAGCGATCGGGGTGTCGCGACGCCGGATGGGCGCATTCCTGGCAGAAATTCAGCGTCGTGAGGGCTTGACAAACGGGAAATCCCTCGCTTTGAGCTTGAAAGCACCGGCGGCGCTGTACACTGCATCCGCGGTGGACGTGGTCCGTCGTGGTTTCGCAAGCGACCCGGTCTCCGAGAGCGGTTGGCTACGAAGGACAGACGAGCTCTCGGATTGACTGGAAAGTTGCTGCTCTTATGCGGATTTATGTCGGGAATCTCCCGTTTTCGACCAATGACGCCGAACTGTCTGAGATCTTCGGCGAGTTTGGTCATGTCGCTGATTCTTCGATCGTGATGGATCGCGAGACCGGCCGCTCCCGCGGCTTCGGCTTTGTTGAGATGGATGATTCTGACGCGGAGAAGGCCATCGAGGCCCTCAACGGTCAGAACCATGGTGGACGCACCCTTGTTGTGAACCAAGCCCGCGAGCGCACTGGTGGTGGCGGCGGCGGCGGCGGCGGCGGTGGACGCGGCGGCTTCTCCCGTGGCGGCGGTGGGGGCGGCGGCTTCTCCCGCGGTGGCGGGGGCGGCGGTGGGTACCGCGGCGGCGGGGGTGGCTACCGCGGCGACCACTGAGTTGGTCGAACCGCGAATCGTCCCTATCTCATCGTGAACATTCGTCGGGCGATGGCGGGAGCCGACGCCCGGTTTTCATCGAGAGCCTGTCCGCTCCGCTCGTGCGGCGTGCGGCGAGTCACACCCGTGCCCCAAGCCCAGCTCTTTGGTCAGACCGGCCTCGATGCCCTCGCTGAGTGGACAGCGGGCCTGCATGCCAGTGACATCCTCACGGTCTTCGCGGGGCTCAGCTTCTCCTCGGTGGTGCTGACCGATCATCACAACCGGCTGATCTCCCTCGACGCGGGGACGGCCCGCCGGTTCGGGTACGAGCCGGGCGAGCTGGTTGGGCAGCTGATCGACGATCTGCTGCCGCCGCACATGCGTGACGAGCGGGACCGACACCGACGGGCGACCTTGGCGGCGTCGGGCCAGTGGGGCATCGCGATCGATCTGTATCTCGGTGTGCAGGTGTGGCACATCTCCCGCGCGGTTCGGGATCCCGAGGGTCACCTGGGGGTGCTGACGATCACGCTCACGCCGCCGATCACAGCGGAGCTCCCTGCGATGCCGGTGATGTCGATGTACGCCCATGTGTCGCATCCTGGGCCGCTCGGCGTGCTCACACTCGGCGAGGCGGAGGTGCTGCGGCTGCTCGCGCTGAACTACAGCCAGGACGAGATCGCGGAGGAGTTGAGCCGGTCGGTGAAGGCGATCGAGCGTCGCCGAACAATCCTCGGCAAGAAGCTCAGCGCGGGCAACCGTTCCGAATTAGCGCTGGTTGGGGCGGAGGCTGGCCTTCATCGGTTGACGCCGGAGCAGCTCGAGGTGCTGGCTCGGGTGTCGTTCTCGAACAAGCACGTGACGGCTCACCAGGACCGGGCGGCGATCTCTTCGGATGATGACGAGGAGTGATCGACGCGGTCGGTGCGCACGGCGCTTTACACTCCGTTGATGCCAACGACTGCCACGCATGCACCGACGACGGAGTTCGAGCGACGTGATCGGTGCGGCGACCTGCCGCATCGCCCACGCGTGCTGCTCGGCAAGATGGGGTTGGACGGTCACGACCGTGGGGTGAAGGTGATCGCCCGTGCGCTGCGCGACTCGGGCGTGCACGTGATCTACTCGGGGCTCTGGCAGACGCCGCGGTCGCTCGCGATCTCGGCGCGCGATGAGGATGTGGATGTGCTCGCGGCGTCGATGATGAGCAACTCGCATCTGGTGCTTGGGCCCAAGTTGGTCGAGAGCTTGTCGGAGGTGGGGCGAGCGGACATCCCGGTGCAGATGGGCGGGATTCTGCCGCAGGACGACATCCCGAAACTGCTCGAGTCGGGGATCGCGGCGTGCTTCACGACGGGGACTGGGTTGCTCGATGTGGTGGAGGCGGTGCGGTCGGCGGTGGTCGAGCGGGTGCCGGCGATCGGGGCGACGCCGACGGCTCAGTTGGCGCGAGACATTTCGCGGGTGCACGAGGGGGGCGAGGTGCGTCCGGGAGCGCCGCGTGCTCGTCCGCGGCGTGTGATCGGTGTGACGGGGGCGCCGGGCGCGGGCAAAAGCACACTGGTCGCGGCGCTCGCGGCGGAGCATGCGAGACGGGCGGATGCGGGCGAGACCGATGGCCGTGTGGCGGTGGTGGCGTTTGACCCGCAGAGCCCGATCACAAGTGGGGCGCTGCTCGGCGATCGGCTCCGTGTGGACTTCAACCGTCTCGAGGAGCGCGTGTTCTATCGATCGCTGGCGATCGCGGGTGAGGATTACCGTCATCTGGACACGATCATCGAGCTGATCGGTGGGTGCCCGCTCGAGCGTCCGTTCGACACGGTGCTGGTTGAGACGGTGGGGGCGGGTCAGAACGAGGTGCGGATCCGCGAGCACGTCGATTCGACCGCGGTGGTGCTCGTGCCCGGTATGGGCGATTCGGTGCAGATGGACAAAGCGGGGATTCTCGAGATCGCGGATGTGTACGTGGCGAACAAGGCGGACCACGAGGGGCAGGACCGGCTGATGCGGGACCTGCGTGATGTGTCGGGTGGCCGGCCGATCGTGGAGACGGTGGCGACGCGGGGCGAGGGGATCGCGGCGCTGTTCGATGCGCTGGTGGCGCCGAGCGCGGTGCGATGAGCGAGGCGGGGGCCGGCGCGGGCATCGATGAGGTGGGTGGACGTCTTCGGGCGGCGCTGGTCGGTGTGCTCGGGACGCTGCCCGAGCCGGAGCGCACGGGCGAGGCGCTGTCCACGCGGTACGCGATCGACGGGGCGGGGGCGCGGCGGGTGGTGCGTGCGACGCGGGCGGAGACCGATGCGGAGGTGCTGGCCCGGGCGCCGGGGATCAAGGCGCTGCGGAAGCTCGCGCAGTCGGCGGGGGATGAGGAGTTGGCCTCGGTCACGGAGGCGTTCGATGCGCTGATCAGAGCACACGGGAAGAGCAAGGCGGAGCTGACGCGTGTCATCCGTGAGGCGCGTGATGCGAAGAGAGACTCATGATCGAGATCACGCACCGTTTGCCGCACGGGGATAGCCCGGAGGGGGCCATCAAGCTACTCGGGCCGGACGATGTGGCGTGGGGCGTGTGGGATTCGAGCGCGAACCTCGCAACCGATTCGCTCGTTGCGATGGATGGTGCCCCGCGACTGATTGTGTGGTCGGGGTGGCTCGGTGATGAGCCCTTCGAGCGGCACCCGGGGACGTGGATGCCGAGCGGGCTCGAGGCGCTGAACGGTGCGGTGGATGCGTGGCTCGCGTCGCCGGCGTCGGAGGCGACGCGGCTGGTCTTGCGGCCGCACGCGCGGCATGTGCTGTGCGATCCGCAGCGGTGTTTCTCGTTCCTCCGTGCGCGCACGGATCAGCCGATCGGCCTCGCGCTCGACCCCGATGCCCTGCTCGAAGACTCGATGCACGGGACGCGCGATGAGCATCTGGACCGGACGTTCGAGGCGCTGGGGCCGATGTGTGACGCGGTGTGGGTGGGGGATCGGTCGGGCGACGATGAGATCCGAGCGCGGATCACTCGGTGGTGCGCGGCGGATGTCGCGGTGATCGTGGCGCCGGTTCGATCGGGGGCGTGATCCGAACCTCTCGCTCGTGCTCGCCCAGGTGGGTGAGCTCGATGCGCCACCGGCGGGCCGCGTCGATCGGCTCGGCCCGTGTGGGCCACTCGATGGCAAGGATGGCATCGGTCCGGTCGTCGAGGCCGAGTGTGTCGAGGTCGTCGGCGTCGAGCCGGTAGGCGTCGACATGGATGAGCGGCAGGCGGCCCCCGGTGTACCGGTTGGCGAGGGCAAAGGTGGGGCTTCGGACGTGCGCAGGGTCGGCGCCGAGACCCCCGGCGAGGCCGCGCACGAAGGCCGTTTTCCCGGCGCCGAGTTCGCCGATGAGTTCGACGACATCGCCGGCGTGCAGCTCACGCGCGAGGGCACCGGCGAGAGCGGCGGTCTCGGCCTCGGCGCGTGTGTGGTGCACTGGGGCGAGCGGGGTCATGCGGTGTGATCCCACCCGGCGTGGGCGATGTCGTGGTGATGGCCCTCGGGGTCGATGGCGATGCACCCCTCGCCCGCGACGACGCGTCCGATGCGCACGATCGTGGTGCCCGCGACGGTGCGCGGCACCTCGGCACGGGCGGTGAAGAGCAGCTCGTAGTCTTCGCCGTCGGCGACCGCACGGCGCCAGTCTTTGACGCCTTCGTGCATCGGCACCAGCGCGGTTTCGATCTCGAGACGGACGCTCGATGCCAGGGCGATGCGGCCGGCGTCGCGCCCGAGTCCGTCGGACAGGTCGATCATGGCGCCGAGGTGGTGGCCGAGCGTGTCGCACAGGGCGGTGCCCTCGCCGAGCCGGGGTGTGAAGGAGAGGTGCCGGCCGCTCTCGAACGAGCCGCCGAGGCGACCGGTGAGGTAGAGGTCGTCACCGGGGCGGGCGTCGCTTCGGAGCACCGGGCCGCGCATGGCGTGCGCGCGGCCGATGGCGGTGATGGAGAGTGTGAGCGGGCCGGTGGTGCGCGCGATGTCGCCGCCGATGAGAGGGCAGGCGAGTGCACCGGCGGCGCGGTGGGCGTGGTCGAACAGCTCGTCGTCGCGTGTGAACGACGCGGGCAGTGACGCGGCGCAGAGCGCGCCGATCGGTGCGCCGCCCATCGCGGCGAGGTCGCTCACCGAGCGGGCGATCGCTTTGTGGGCGATGCGGTCGAACAGCGTGTCGGGCTCGAAATGCCGGCCCTCGATGAGCTGATCGACGGTGAGGAGGAGCGGGGGGGCGCCGGAGGCACTCTCGATCACAGCGCAGTCGTCACCGGGGCCGACGAGGACGCCCTCGGGCACCGTGCCCGCGGCGCGCGCATAGATATGGGCGAGGAGCCGGGACTCATCCATCGCGGTGCTCTCACGGCGCGGCGTCTCGGAGCATGTCTTGGATCAGGGCGGCCTGGCGTGCCGCGGCGCCGCGGTGCGCCGCCACGCACCGGAGGCAGGCGCTGCTCATGTCGTGCTGGGTGTGCTCGTTGGCGATGAGGTCGTGGGCGGCTGAGGCGAGTTCATCTGGTGCGACGACGCGGAGACCGCCGGCGTCGCGGAGCGCGCGCACGGGCTGATCGAAGTTGGCATGGGCGGGGCCGATCAGGACAGGAACCCCCATGGCGGCCGGCTGAATGGGGTCGGAGCCGAAGAGGTCGCCGAAGCTCCGGCCCACGATGGCGAGATCGGCCAGCGCGTAGGCCGTTTCGAGCTCGCCGAGTGTGTCGAGGATGAAGCGGGTCGGTGCGCGCTCCGCGTGGTGGGCGTGCGGCGTGTGCGGTTGTGATCGACGAATGGCGTCGGGGCCGAAGGTCTCGGCGGCGTGGTCGAACCAGGCCGGCTGACGGGGCGCGACGATGAGCTGCACGTCCGGGGGGACCGCTGCAGCGAGCAGGTCGTGCTCGTCGGGTGTGGTGGAGCCGGCGACGATGACGGGCCTCGTACGATCGATCGCGAGGGCGGTCGCGAGTTCGTCGGTCTCGCTCAGCGGCAGATCGTCCCGCGATCGGGCGGCGTCCCACTTCATCGAGCCGGCGACCTCGACGCGAGGGGTGCCCATCGCGGTGAAACGCACGGCGTAGGTCTCGTCCTGGGCAGCGGCGAAGCGGAGCGACCGGAAGAGGCTGCCGATGGCTATGCGGAAGCGGCGGTATCGCGGGAAGGATCGCCCGCTGAGCCGACCGTTGACGATGCACACCGGGATGGAGCGTGCGCGTGCGGCCCGCACGAAGTTGGGCCAGAGCTCCAGCTCAGCGAGCGCGACGGCGTGCGGGTGCACCGCGTCAAGGAACCGCCGGACAGCGAAGGTGGCATCGAGCGGGTAGCGCACGACGTGGTGGGCATCGCCAAAGAGCGTGCGCGCGCGTTCGATGCCGGTGTCGGTGGTCGTGGAAATCACCAGATCGACATCGGTCGCGAGCTCGGCGACCAGGGGGCGGATGGCGTTGAGCTCGCCGACGCTGACCGCGTGGAGGAGGAGGCGCGGGCGTCCGGGGGGCGGAGGCGGGAGCGGGTCGATCCGCCCGAACCGCTCGGCCCACCCCCCGCGGGCCTTTTGGGACCACGCGGGATAGGTGACGGCGGCGACGAGGAGGTAGATGAGATCGAACGCCAGGCCCATGGGTGGCGGATGATCGCCGAGGACGGGCGATGGTTCCACCCCAGGGCCCTGGGACGGGATGGTCAGCGGCGACGGCGCGCGGTGGCGAGGCCGCTGAGCACGAGCATCGGGAGGGCACCGGGCGCGGGCACGGCGTAGTTGACGATGGTGCTCTGGACGGCGGGGTCGAGCCCGTCGAGGAAGCCCAGGGCGTCGAGTTCGTTGAGTGTGCCGTCGAGCTGGGTGATCAGGGCGAGGGCGTCGGCAACCGCGGTGGGGGAGTTCGGGTCGGTGACGGCGGCGAAGAACATGAGCGACTGGGTTTCCCCAGCGGCGAGGGAGAGGTCGAAGAGGACGCTGGTGTCGTCGTTGAACCGACCCGCCATGGACGGCGTGACGGGTGCGCCCACGCCGAACTGGGTGTAGGACTGCACCGGATCGGAGTCGATGGTGTCGCGGATGACGTAGTAGGTGTCATCGGCTCCCAGCGCCGTATCGCCGGAGCCGGTCGATGCGAACGTGAAGCCCGTGCCTGTCCCCGAGTCGGAGCCGGTCTCCACTTGGACATTGGCATCGGCGCCGGTGTTGTTGGTCACGGAGAACACCACCCGGAGCAGCGGCTCGGTATTGAAGACGAAGTACTCAGACGCATAAGAGAACCCGCTCGGCGGCGTGATGACGCCGTCGGCGACCGCATCGATTGCGATACGCGTGCCGGAGGGCCCGGTGGTGACGTCGACGACACCATCGTCGTCCGTGATGGTGAACGCCTGGGCTGCGCCGACGTCGACGCCGATCTCGAACGCGCCGTCGTAGGCATCGCCGGCGCCGCCGATCGAGGCGTCGAAGACGACGAAGGTATCACCGCCCGGTGCATCCAGGTAATTGATGGCGTCGTTGTTGAGGTTGATATCGAATCTCTGGAAGGTGGCGCCTCCGCCGGCGTTAACGTCGAAGCCGATGGGGGTCGGGGCGGCATGGCTCACGCCGGTGATGGCGAGCGCGCCGATGCATGCAATCACATTCTTCATAGGACGTGTCACTCTCTTCTCGTGAGCACCCGGAGAGCGCACGCGGCTCGTGTCCGGCGCAGACATTGCATTGATTATACAGTCGTGTTGACGACCAACGCAGTGTCGACCATCCGCCTGCTCGGGGGTGGCCGCCGTGGTGGGATACTTCCACAACTATGTGTGGGTGGATCGGGTGCTCTTGGCTCGCCCTCGCGTTCTTCGGCGGAATGGCGTGCTGGATCTCTCGGGGAGGGCACGGGTGCCGAGCTGGCACGGGTGAGCGAATACGCCTGGCGGGAGCGTTTCGACCGACCCGAGCCGCTCGCTCCACGCCCGTCGGGGGTCTTCCTGAGCCTCGCGGCGCACGTGACGACAACGCCGACGGCAACGAGATGAGGTTGAACAGCAGGCTTGCGGGATCACGGAGGGTCGACGAGATCGCGCGTCGGTTCTCGGGCGCGAGCCCCATGTGTTCGCCTGGGTGAAGTCGTTATCCCGAGGCTCGACGGAGACTCAGCGTCGACGCGGGCGGGGGACGCACAGCAGCGCGGCGGCGGCGAGCAGCCCCGTTGCACCAGGGGCTGGGATCACCGAGGCGAAGACACCGCGGGTGCCGTCGGTGAACGAGAGTTCGAAGAAGGCCTCGCCGAGGTTGTTGAACGCGAAGTTGGAGCCGATGGACGAGATCTCTCGCAGATCGTCGATCAAGGGGTCGTCGTTCACGTCGAAGAGTTGTCCGGTGCCGACTATCAACTGCAACTCGCCGGCGAGGTCGGTGATGAAGATGCCGCTGTCGCCGCCGGAGACATTGGCGTAGAACGCGACCTGGCCGAGATCATTGAGCTTGATGCTGCCCTGGGTGGCCGAGGTGAAGAGTGTTCCATCGGCGAAGCCGGCGGCTTGTCGGCCTTCGCGGACGATGGCTTGCATCGTGCCGGAGGCATCGCTGAAGATTGCCCAGTTGGCGTTGCTCGCGGTATTGCCGAGGCTGGAGTAGAAGGCGACGTCGAGCGTGTCGTTGGTCGCAAGGGAGTTCGAATTGATGCTGCTGTAGGTCACGCCGCTCTCGAGCCCGGCAGCCTGATTGCCCCTGCGGGCCACCGCCTCGAACCCCGAGTCGCCCTCGACGATGATGGCTGTGTTGCCACTGCTCGTGGTGTTGCCCGACAGGAAGGCTCCGAATGCGAGCTTGCCTTCGGAGTTCGTGTTGAATCTACCGGCGATTGATCCGAAGAAGACATCGCTTGGTAGGCCTGTGACGTTGTCGCCATCTCGGAGGAGCAGCGTGAGCGGGCCATTTCTATTTGTGTAGATCGCGAAGTCGTTGGCGCCGGTGATGTCATCGCCCGTGAGTGCGGCCCCGAACGCGACATCCTCCGAATCGTTGAATGTCAGGTTGTTCGTGTTCAGGCTGCCGAAGAAAGTGCCGGTCAGACCGGGCGCCACATCACCTTCTTGGGCGATCAGCGTGTTGGTGCCGCTCGTGGTTGTCACGACACCGGTGTCGTTCTCAAAACTGACGGGGCTGACCCGGTCATAGAAGCCGGAGATCAAGAAATCACCGGCGTTGTTCATCTTTGAACCGCTGCTGAAGCTGGTGAACGTCGTCCCCACCGGCGCATCATCTCCCTCCTGGAGGATCGTCTCGACCCCGGATGCGCCGGATGAGAACAGATGCACGCCGGCGTTGAGCGCGCCCGCGTTGCGGTAGCCTGAGAGAAAGCCAACGTCGCCCGACTCGTTGAACTGGAAGTCGCCGAGGTTGCTGAACGTTGCCGAGTCGGTCCTGTCGGGGACGGCATCACCTTCTTGGACTGCTTTGACCAGGCCGTTGCCGCCCGCGTCGGTGAAGTACGCGGTATCGAAGTTCGAGTTGAAGTTGAACAGGTCGACCCAGAATGCGGCTTCGCCGGCGTCGTTGTACTTGAGATAGTTGTAGTCGGAGGCTGCGGTGGCGGCGGTCCCGGTCAGCGTCTGGCCGGTGACGTGGACCGTCCGGAAGTCCACCGCCTGCCCGATGGACTGTCCGGCGGATGCGAGAACAACACTACACAACGTGATCGTCGATCGACGCGTCATACACAACCCCTATGGATAGACGTAACATACACGTTCATTCTTTCATGAATAAACGGTTCCCCAAATCGTTGATTGATTAGCTTTCTTGTAACGAGCGTTACAATTGATGAATGCGAACAACCTCGCGTTCATCACATGAATCCACATTCAAAACTGTGAAATTTACCACC
>JBCDJJ010000089.1:0-14122 GCA_038747915.1 Planctomycetota bacterium
CACGGTACGACTCTGGGATGCGCGATCGGGAGAACCCCTCGACACGCTCCAAGATCACAAAGGCTGGGTGCGCGCCGTCGCGGTGACGAGCGACGGCACACGCATCGTCTCGGGTGGGCACGACGGCACGGTACGACTCTGGGATGCGCGATCGGGAGAACCCCTCCACACATTCCGAGGCCACGAAGGCGCGGTGTACGCCGTCGCGGTGACGAACGACGGCACACGCATCGCCTCGGGTGGGGAAGACGGCACCGTACGACTCTGGCCGATGCCCGGCATCGCTCGTTGGGCGGTGCCCATCGCGGGGTATCTGAACGACCGTGGGGTGACCGATCAGCTCGGCATGGTGCACGAGGCGGAGGCGATGGCTCGGGTGGCAGCGAGCCGGGATGTGCCGCCGCCGCTTGCGGTTGGTGTGTTCGGGGATTGGGGGACGGGGAAGTCGTTCTTTCTCGATCGGGTTCGCGAGCACATCGATGGGCACCTGGTGCGGGCGGGTTCGGGTGGTGGCGCGGCGGACTCGCACCGGTTTCACAGCGGGATCTGCCAGGTGACGTTCAACGCGTGGCACTACATCGAGGACAACCTGTGGGCGAGCCTTGTTGAACGGATCTTTGCTCGGCTTCAGGAGGAGCTTGGCGACGAGTCGGAGACGGTGTTCGGGAGCCTTCGGACGGCTCATGACCTCGAGTTGGACGCGGTGCGGGAGTATGTGCGGGCGCGGCGGCGGCGGGTGCGTGCCCGTGATGCGCTGGTGGAAGCCGAGCAGCGGGTGCACGAGGCGCGGGAGCACGCCAGCGGGCCCGATGTGATCGAACGGGCATGGACCGCGTTCGTCGCGGCGTTTTCCGAGCGGACGGGGGAACCGGAGAAAGGGGGCGAGTATCTCGGTGGTCTTGCGGAGAGGCTCGGGCTGCCCGAGACGATCGATCGTGTGGAGGAGCTGCACCGGGCGGCGCGTGAGTCATCGGCGTTGATCGGGGAGGCGCGTGTGATTTGGCGCTCGGTGGCGAGCCATCTGGGGCGCCGGCGCACGCTTGTGTGGGTGCTCGGCGGGGCCTGCGGTGTTGGCGCGGTGACGGGTGCGTTGGCGCTGATCCTTTTGGTGTTCGGTTTCGACCCGCACCGTGTGGTGATCGCAGCGATCGGTGTCGTGGGAACAGGTGCAGCGGGACTCACGGGTGTCATCACGTTTCTGACGCAGCGCGCTTCGGGAGTGATCGGGCATCTCAAGCGGTACTCGAAGGAGCTCGATGCCGCTGCGGAGACGGCCCGGCAGAAGGTGGTGGCGGAGCCGGAAGCGGCGCTGCACGCGGCGGAGGCGGCGCTCGGTGAGGCGGAG
Source organism: Planctomycetota bacterium (assembly GCA_038747915.1). GTDB lineage: Bacteria > Planctomycetota > Phycisphaerae > Phycisphaerales > UBA1924 > JBCDAP01. The sequence continues at coordinate 1,346 of JBCDJJ010000089.1, forward strand.
CGGCAGATCGAGGAGGCGCACCGTGGGGCGGCGGATGCTGAGCGGCGTGTGACCGAGGATGATGCGCGCACGCGGATGCAGCGGTTCATTCGTGATCGGCTTGGGAACAAGACGTACGCGAAGCACCTTGGTTTGATCTCGACGATTCGGCAGGACTTTGAGCAGCTGTCGGAGTTGATCGGTGTTGATGAGGGGTCGGCGGAACGGCACGAGCGATTGCTGCGGGCGAAGAAGCGGAGGCGGCGGGCGATCGTGGAGTTGCTGAGAGCGTCGGACTTGGCGCTGACGTTCTCGGAGGCGAGGCGATTGCTCGAGGGCGGCGGCGGCGCCATCGAGCCGCACCGTGCCGATGCGAGTGAGGAAGAGAGACCGCCGATCACACGGATCATTTTGTACATCGATGATTTGGATCGGTGCGCGGCGGAGCGTGTGGTGGAAGTGCTGCAGGCGGTGCACCTGCTGCTGAGCTTCCGGTTGTGTGTGGTGTTTGTGGCGGTGGATGCTCGATGGGTGACGCGATCGCTCCGGACGACGTATCCGGGGCTGGTGACGAAAGAAGAGCAGGAGAGCGACGATGGCGTGGAGGCCGGGTTTCGACCGACGGTGGCGTCGCCGAACGACTACATGGAGAAGATCTTTCAGATCCCGTACTGGGTGCGGCCCATGAGCGGTGAGGCGGGGGCGAAGCTGGCGACGTCGTTGATTGATCCGTTTGGGGGCACGGAGCCGGATGATGCGGATACGGTGCTTCAGTCAGACCAGGTGCCTGGACCCGAGCGTGTGCCCAAGCCACCACCAGACCCGACGCCAGATGTGAAGCCGGGTGTGAAGCCAGATCCAGATCCGGAGCCGGAGCCGGAGCCGGAGCGAGGCCTGAGGCCGCACCCGAAGCCGGTGGCGAACACACCGGTGTTCCGTCCGCTGGCGCTGCCGGAGACCGAGCGGGAGATGCTCGGGCGGATGAGTCGCATCGCGGCCAGCACGCCGCGGAACATCAAGCGGTTCATCAATACCTACTGGGTGATCAGGAGCAGCCTGCAGGATGACTCGGTGCTGACGCGGGCCAGCTCACGGGGGATGGCATCGCGGACGCTCGCGGCGCATCTCGCGATCGCTCAGGGCGCTTCCGCGGCGTCGATGGCGGCGTACATGGCGCTTGTTGCGGGGGCGAGTGGTCGTGGCGGCGAGGGAGGAGGGGGTGAGCGTGGCTTTGAGCAGCTCGTCGACCACGCGAAGGCTGCTGGTGAGCCGCCGAAGGACTGGCGATTGGTGATGGAGTGCCTCGAGGCGCTGCGCGATGGGGTGGGCGACTCGCCCGATGCGGACTTCGAGGTGTACTTGCGGTGTGTGGACCGGTTTGATGCGGTGGTTCGCCGGTTTACGTTCAAGGGCAGGCTTGTGGTGGAGACGGGCGGTGGTGTGCCGGTGGGTTCGGTGGGTGCTGGCACCGAACGTGCATGAACGTGTGCACGGAGTGAGTGCAGGGTTGTCCGCGGGCTGGCGCCCGCGGCTCGTGGGTGCACTTTGGGGTGTGTGGTGTTCGCGGGGGCAGGATGCTTCCGCCACCGGGGAAGGGGTGTGGAGGATGATGGCGGTTAGGCGGTGGTGGCGTGTTGGAGCTTGGCGGTGAGGGTGTGTTCGCCTCGGGTGCGGGCTTCGGCGGCGAGGGTGTTGACGAACTCGTCGGTCGGCATCGCGCCGGCGTCTTTTTCGAGCCCGCGGATGCGGAGGCTGACCTGGGCGGCTTCGGCGTCGCGCGGGCCGACGATGGCCATGTAGGGGAGGCGGTCGTCGGCGGCTTTCTTGATCTTGGCTTGGACGCGTTCGTTGGAGTTGTCGACGGTGGCGCGGAGGCCGGCGGCGCGGAGCTTGTTGAAGACCTCGTGCGCGTAGGTGTTGGTCTTCTCGGAGATCGGGAGGACGCGGACCTGCTCGGGGCTGAGCCAGAGGGGGAAGGCGCCGGCGAAGTGCTCGATGAGGACGCCGATGAAGCGTTCCATGGAGCCGAAGGGGGCACGGTGGATCATGACGGGCCGGTGAGGCTTGTTGTCGGGGCCGATGTAGGAGAGATCGAAGCGTTCGGGGAGGTTGTAGTCGAGCTGCACGGTGCCGAGCTGCCACTCGCGGCCGATGACATCGCGGACGATGAAGTCGATCTTGGGGCCGTAGAAGGCGGCTTCGCCGGCGGCCTCGGTGTAGGGGGCGCCGAGGGTGGCTGCGGCGTTGCGGAGGATGGCCTCGGCCTTGTCCCAGACGTCGGCGTCGCCGACGTACTTGGCGGCGTCGGGGTCACGGAGGCCGACGCGGACGCGGAAGTCGCGCATCCCGAGGGTGTCGAAGACGAGGCGGACGAGCTGCAGGCACCCGTCGATCTCGGCTTCGACCTGGTCGGGGGTGCAGAAGAGGTGGGCATCGTCCTGGGTCATGCCGCGGACGCGGGTCATGCCGTTGAGCTCGCCGGATTGCTCCCACCGGTAGACGGTGCCGAACTCGGCGAGGCGGATGGGGAGGTCGCGGTAGGAGTGCGGCTGCGAGGCATAGATGCGGATGTGGTGGGGGCAGTTCATGGGCCTCAGCATGTAGCCCTCGGCCTCGCCCGACTCGAGCTGGTTCATGAGGTCGCCGCAGGAGCAGCCCTCGTCGGCAGCGGCATTGAGGACATCGCGCTCGGCGATGGCGGGGTACTGCGAGTCTTTGTAGTAGGGGAAGTGGCCGGAGGTGCGGTAGAGGTCGAGCTTGCCGATGTGGGGGGTGAAGACCTGGTCGTAGCCCTGGCGGCGGAGCTCCTCGGAGATGAACTTCTGCAGCTCGTCGCGGATGACGGCGCCCTTGGGCGTCCAAAGGAGAAGGCCCTGGCCGACCATCTCGTCGAGGAGGAAGAGGCCGAGCTTGCGGCCGATGACGCGGTGGTCGCGTTGGCGGGCTTGCTCGAGTTGTTCGAGGTGCTCGTCGAGTTCCTTTTGGGAGGGGAAGGCGGTGCCGTAGACGCGGGTGAGGGCGTCGGAGTTGGCGTCGCCGTGCCAGTAGCTGGAGGCGAGGGAGAGGACTTTGAAGGCTTTGACGAAGCCGGTGGTGGGCACGTGCGGGCCGCGGCAGAGGTCTTCCCAGTGCTCATCGGGCTCGCCGGTGGCGTACCAGGAGAGGTGGGTGGCGCCGGCTTCGATGGCGCGTTGGGCGTTGTCGAGCTTGTACTTGCTGCCCTCGGCGTTGAGCTTGGTGAGGCCCTGGTCGACGGGGAGCTCGTACCGGGTGAAGGGGCGGTCTTCCGCGACGATCTTGGCCATCTCGGCTTCGATGGCCTCGAAGTCGCCCTCGCGGAGGGGGCGATCGTCGGGGAAGCGGATGTCGTAGTAGAAGCCGGTGTCGAGGGGTGGGCCGTAGACGAGGTCGGCCTCGGGGATGATCCGCTGAATGGCCTCGGCCATGATGTGGGCCGCGGAGTGTCGGATGAGGAAGAGCAGGTCGGCCCGCTGCTCGTCGTCGCGTGGTTTGGTGGTGATGATGGCGAGGGTGGCGTCGTGCTCGATGGTGTGGTGGAGGTCGGCGAGTTCGCCGTTGATGCGCGCGCCGACGGACTGTTTGGCGAGTCGCTCGCCGATGGACGCTGCGACGTCGTAGGGGGTGACATCGCCGTCGAAGTGCTTGGTGGAGTTGTCGGGGAGGGTGATGGTGGGCATGGGGGGAGTGTAGTTGGGGGTGGCGGATCGGAGAACAGCCGGCCAAGGGTGACGATGGGCGGCGCGTGCTCGTCTAGACGTCGTCCAGTGCCCAGGTCGCACCGCATTCCGAGCATTTGATCTTCTTTCTTTGTCCAGACACGTTGTGACCGGTGCAGTCGTACAGGCACGGTGGGCAACACCTCTTCCTCTGATCGGGCCTGTCGATCGACTTGAACTGCGCCGCGTCGCTTGACTTGATACGCGGACGCGCCCACGACACTCCCCGGCAGCGACATGGCATGGATCACAGAGATCACGCTGATCTCGAGGCGCGCGAGGACAACGCCCGCACACCTAACCCGCTTATGACCTTCCAGGTGCACGAACGTGACGGGCATCTGGGCTTGCATAGGACAGTGCTGCAACTAGCATGACCCCGACGACGGTATTCGTCGCCATCTGCCATATTTCGTTGGCGACCATTCCAACCAACGCCCACACCGAACCCATCACGACGACGATGGCAGCGGACGCCACCACCAGACTCGCAAGGCCGATGTCCCGTGCACTGTTGGTGGCGATGCCTACTGCTTGCAGATCGAACGAGCTCAGCCATCGACGCTGATCACTTCTATGAGGAGCTCGACCACACTCCGGGCATCGCTGAAGGCCGACGTTCGCGTACCCGCATCCATAACACAGGTGCCCTCGCGCTTCTCGACACCGCTTTTTTAGTGTAGAGAGCTGCATCCGAATATAGAATATGCTTACTACCGCGATGATGGCGGTAGCTGTGGACGTCGCCTCCCACGCCGGCGATCGGCTCGACAACACATAGGCCAGCACAGAAATGTTCGCCGTTATGGCGCAGATTGCCACCACGGTACGCACTCCAGCGACCCGTATCGGCAATCCGTAAAACCAGGTAGCCGCTGTCGCGGCTACCCAGACTAGTGATACAACAAAAGTTGTCTGCATCATCGGCATCTAGGGATTACCAACAAACCCTTCGTCTCTAAGTCTGTCCTCATTATCGCAGCCCTCCGGACAACGATGTACGAGCCAATATGTATAACAGAGAGGGAGATCAGTGTAAAAGTAGTACTCTCCATTGCAACAGCAACGGATGAAACACCGTCCGGTATCATCATAAATAGAGCGCTGAAAAGTCGATCGACGTCGCACTTCATCTAGACATTCATTGAGATCTCGACGTGCTTGTGCTCTACACCTTGTCAATCTTGCATCCTCGATCGCTGCGACACATGTAGCACAGCAAAGCGCTATCGCCCAGGGCCCTCCCTTGACACAGAGTCCACCGCAAGCCACGCAGCTCAGACCGTGTTGCAAGGCATCAAAACGGTTGAACAAACATGCCGCCATATTATTTCGATACGAACGATAACATGCCTCGATGTCAGATCTATACAAGCAGTAGTCTCGTTCACATTGAGTCGTTCCCTCGCAATTGTTTAGCGGTGCGTATGGATCGGGATCGCGGTGCCACTGTGCGCGCCCTGTGTGCGGATGCGTAGAAATCGGAAGGTCGACAGGAAATGGAAAATCAATATCTTCACCCGGAATGGCCTGGGGATCGCCAGCGGGCGGGACAGGAACCGGCGTGATGACATGCCCAGGAGGCACAAGCCATCTCAGCCCTCCCCCAACAGGCGAATTGTCGAACCCCGTAAGGAGGGTACCATGTTCGAAATCAAAGAAATCTCGACCATAATATGCTGTTCGCATTAGATAATCTTCTCTTGCCGAGGACCAATTAGTGTGGACATCAACTCTTTCATATGTGTCCCACAGATTTACCGGAAGCTCTAACGCTACACCATCTTGTTCGTACAACGCCACTGTTGTGGTCACTACATCAGAAACGAAGTAACCTAATTGGTCACCATCATTTTTTTCTAGTACTCCCTGCACCACAGATGGAAACTCGTAACAACCGCCACTCTTCCATAGTCTACTGGAGGAATGCCTGCAATTGCATCATTGAGAAGAATAGGATACTGAAGAACCGGAGCGTGCGTTTCGTCTGAGCGATCAGTCACTAGAATTCGGATGTTTTCATCATAGATATGATGACTATCACCAAATTTTGTTGCTATTATTAAGTCTACAAAATGGCCAGTCAAAAGTGGCGAAACAATTGTCTCGCTCATAATCTGTAGTCGATGGGAGTTTTCGTATGCTAATGCCTCTACAAGATTGGACTCTTTCTCCGCACTAGTCTCAGAGAATGGGCTTGTTCCGTTCAGTTGCTCGACACCTGATACCACCCCATCTTCATCATGATCGGTAGCGAGCATCATGTCGACGACAACAACGGAGTCTGGCAGGTCAGGCCTTGCACCAAGAAGTACGGACTGCGCGGACACCTCGATGCCGTCCGACGCGCTGTCGCCATCCGTATCCGCTATCGCTGGGTGGGAACGAGAGAGGCCCCCGTGGGTGGCGAAGACCTCTTCTGAATCTGTCAATCCGTCGCCATCGGAGTCGGGATCTGCATCCGAAGTACCGAGCAGAGCCTCCATGCCCGCTGGGATGTTGTCTCCATCCAGATCGGCCCAATTGGGATCGGTCACACTCAGACGTGCGATCTCGGACATCACGAGAGGCTGGTGAACAGAACTCGACATTGTGTTGTCCGCGGAAAGGCTGGGCATCCCAGCGATCTGTTCAAGGAAGGCCTCCGCACCGTCGGATAAGAAGTCCCCGTCTGAATCGCAGTTCGACGAGTACACGACTGCAACATCCGCGATCGCCTGGGCCACACCTCCCGTGTGGGTCGCCGTGACCGCGTCAACCGCGAGGTTGATGTCGGCCGTGGTGATCGTGCCGGACTCGTCGAGATCTGCACGTGACATGTCCGCAGAGGCCACGCGGGCCAGATGAACGGCAACATCGACCGCGTCGGTCGTGCCCGACACATCGAGGTCGAAGTTGGTCACTGTCATCTGGCCTTCGAGCGTTCCTGCACAATCGAGTGAGAGCGGTGACCCTGCGGATTCTTGGGACTCATCACCGAGATCGCACGTCAACTGACACGACGATGACACGATCTGAACGTCCTCTGGAAGCCACTTGAACAGGGCTGACTCGGTGATGGGACCGGGCAGTCTTTCGTAGACGACCTCCCACCGGACACTCGGGCGAAGAAGGGGGAATACGCAGGCTTGCGCATCGAGGGTGATCTCGAGCGTCGTGGTGGGGCCGACGGTGCTCGGTGCAAGGGTGAGCTGACCAAGCTCGAAGGGCGCCATGAGAGACTGAATGACAGGATTGGAGGTCGGTGCGAGCGGCGCGGGCGCTGGGTTGCCAGTGATGTAGAGGTCGTGGGTTGTCGCCGTGGTCGAGCCGTCGCTCAGGGTCACAGGCGTCGAGACCGCGGCTAGTTGCAGCCCGGTCTCGAATGGGTCGTGGCTCTGCACCGGCAGCACAACGCCCAACTCGCTGCCGAGGAACACCGCGATCTCACCGGAGAGGGTGCTCGAATGCCCCGTTGTCGTGATCCGGCCCAGGAACACCGCGTCGTTGCCGCCAAACAGCGCGTTGGGCTGGGCCTGGAGCGCGGGGATGTTGCCGAAGCCGTTGTGGAGGTCGGCCGCGGCGAGGTCGTTGTAATAGGCCAGCCAGGAGAGGTGGGTGGAGCCTGAGGTGAAGCCCGCGCGCTCGACGGTGCGAAGGAGATCTGGGTTGTTGGGGAGCGGCGGTGCGCCCCACGTCCACGGGTATCGAGCTTGGCCGGCGGGGCCGGCTGGGGCGGCGGTGCCGAGGGCGAGATAGGTGTCGTAGAGCTCGTAGCCCGTTTCGGTGCCGATGACTAGGCCCTGATCGTCGTAGAGATCTTGGGCGTACCCGCCGATGCCGGTTCCGAACTGGAAGTCGCCCTCGTAGTTGACGAGGGTGCCGCCGGTGACGGTCAGGGCGGTGGTGGTGCCGCCCTCCGAGACGGCATCGGTCGAGGTGACGATGGCCGACCAGGCGAGGGCCGGGGCGGTGATCGCTGCGATCCCCACCATTGAGAGCACGTTGCGTCTCAGTCGGTGCATGTTGGTGTCCTTTCTCCGGGGTGATCGCGTGTGCGATCGTCCGGTTCAACCGTACTGAATACTGCGTATTCAGATACGTGACTCTACTGGGACACCGCATCCCCTCATAGGGTGAAGTTGGGATCTGAGCATGTTTTTGACTGACGTGGTGAGCGCGGCTGGGTGTGTGTGGCGGGGTGGTGAGCGCGTCCCGCTGTGCGGCGGGTTGCCTAGAGCAGACCAAGTCAACTCGTCTTGCCAGTCTCAGCGGTGGATCGACCGACTCCGCGACTTGGGTGCCACTGGCGGCTTGCCCGCCAGTGTTCAAGGGCTTTGGCGTTCGCACTGGTGGGCAAGCCACCAGTGGCACCCGCGACGAATCGACTTGGAACGCACTAGGGGTGTGGGTGAGCGTTCGTGGGAGCGGGACGCTCCCACCACCGGGTCGCGGCGCTCGATGATGGAGGGTGGCGCGGGCGGTGGTGCTCGGCCTTGGGTGGTGCGGCTCAGGGCGACGGTGTCGGTGATGGCTCGACGGCCAGCAGGGTGACGCGGAGGTCGTTGGCGTTGATGGTGTCTTGTGGTGCGGCGATGTCGGCTGCGGGGTCGTCGCGCGATATGGCGGCGGTGTGGGCGGCGAGGTCGAAGGCGTCGAGGCGGTCGAGTGGCGTGGCCCAGCGCGCTGGGTGTGGCGCGAGGTCGAAGCGGAAGGTGGCGCTCGTGTAGTAGATCTCGTTGTCGCCCTCGTAGCCGGACTCGGTGCCGAAGATGATCCAGGCGGCGCCGTCCGGTGCAGCGAAGGCGGTGAAGGATGGGGAGGCTGGGTTGTTCTCGTGGGCTCGTTGCTGCGGGAGCCAGACGCCCTCGCCGGATCCGGGCGGGGTGCCGACGGCGCCTATGTTGATGCCGTTGTTGCCGCCGGGGTCGGCCTGGTCGCCCATGTCGACGTTGGCCCATCGGATGTGGTCGATCTCGTCGACGGTGAAGGCGGGTTCGTCGGGGATGGCGCCGTAGCGGAGGTAGACGCTGGCGCCGGGTGAGCCGCCGATGCCGGAGCTGGCGGTGGTGAAGTTGTAGAGGTAGTCGATGGTGCCGGAGACGGCGTACCGGGCGTGCGGGATGAGGCCTTCGATGCGGCGGGTGAACATCATGGAGATGTCGTCGCTGCGGTTTCGGGCAGCGATGCGGAGCGCGCTGCTCGCACCGATGGGTGCTGGGCTGAGGCCCCAGTCGAGGCGGTACTGCTCGGGGTCGAACTCGACGGGGAGGTCGGCGAAGCGGCCGTCCCAGCCTCGGGTGGAGTTGGAGAAGTCGTAGGCGAAGGACACAGAGGATTCGGGGGTGGCGGGCGTGTCGACGGTGGCTCCGGGTGGCTGGTTGATAGCGGCGCTGGTGGCAACATTCGTGGTGCTTGTTGCCCGAGCGATGTTGGGATCGAGTTGTTGAGCGTGGTGCGCGGCTGGTGCGGTGGCGATCGGCACTGTCAAGATGATCGCGGCGAGTGCGCGTTGCGGATCGTTCGGGTTCATGCCCTGTTCCTTTCGAGATCCCGTTGGTGCGCGAGGGCATCGCGGTTGGCGTGGCTTATCGCGGGCGGAGGCGTTCGCCCGGTGTGCCGATGCAGGGGTCGAAGCCGGGAGCGACCATCGCGATGTCGAAGGCGATCTGTTCGGGCGTACCGGTGCGCTCGAGTGACGCTGCGATGTCGAACGCGTCGAGCACACCGTGCGGCCGGGCGAGGTCCGACTCGGCGCAGGGGAGCTGTTTGACGAAGACGCCGGCGGACTCGTCGGCAAAGTGGAGCGAGAAGGCGAACTCGCTGCGCGCGTTGAGGGCGGCGCTGGTGAGTGGGGCGCCGAGCGAGGCGACGATGCGGCGGTCGGAGCCGTCTTGGGCTGGGCTCACGTCGAAGGGTTGAGTCTCGAGGGCGACGAGGGTGAGCTCGCCGGTGTAGCCGGAGGCAGTGACAAGGCCATCGCCAGCGAGGCCGAACGGGTCGGCGATGAAGACTTCGATGGCGATGTCGCCCGGTGGGCCGAGGGCGATGGGTGGGCGTGGTGTAACGAAGGCGCCGGGGAGCTCTGGTGCGGGTGCGCCCTCGAGGACGATGAGCTCGAGTCCGAAGCCGAGGTCGGCCCAGACGCCGAGTCGTGGGTCGCGGTTGCCGGAGAACGCTGCGGTGGCGGTGATGGCGACATCGCCGAGGTCGTTGATGGCAACGGAACCGATGTGGTGAAAGGTCCGGCCGTCGGCACCCGGGGCGGGGTCGCCTGGTGCAGCGATGACGGACGCGAGGGCGGGGTCGTGGTGCGCGGGTGCTGTGGTGGTGATGGCCGGGAGGAGGGCGGCGGCGAGGGTGGCGCAGCGGCGTGGTGGCATCTCGGCGCTCCGGGTGGTGGCGTGAGCGGTGCGAGGTGCTTGTACTGATGGAGTGCGGTGTGGTTGAGGGTGTGGGCGATCGAAGGGGTGTTTGGGGCGTTGGGATTCGGGGCGAGACGGTGCGCACGGGTGGGGCGAAGACCTCGCGGAGCGAGTTCACGACGTGCGTGGGCGGTTCTCGTGGAGGAGGCTGTGCCGTGTTCATGGCACCCGGGCGGCGTTGGTGGTGTGTGCTGCGCGGGCTACCGGTCGGCATCTGCTTCCGAGGCGTCCGTGCCTTCGGGCTCGGATGTGCCGGTGATGGCTTTGCCGCCGATGCCGAGCGCTCGGAGCAGGATGGTGAAGACTTGCTTGCCTTCGAGCACACCCTGACCCGTGAGAATGACAGCCACAAAGACCACGATTGGGATCAGAGAGATACCGAATGCCAAAAGTGCTGCCTCCCATCCCCCGGTCGCGATCGCGATCACCACAACAACAAAGAGGACAGCGAACATGATCAGGCACGTCCTCAGGAGCCTGACCAACTGATCGAGATCGGATGAGCCGGTTGAACGGGTGGGGTGCTGGGGCTCGTCGGGTGCGGATCGCGTCTTCGAATGCACCAGGTGTGGGTCGATCGGGCCCAGGAGTTCGGTGAGGGTGTAGTCGCGGTCGGCGTCTTCGGGGGCGTAGAGGTAGTCGGGGCTGTGGCGCGCGGCCAGCTTTTTGAGATGGGCGTAGGAGACGTCGAGCTCGGGTTGATCGGGGAGTGGGACGAGGGCTTTGGCCTCGAGGTTGCCACTTACGGTGTGGACGGCTTCGAGGTCGTCTCGGATGAGGCGGAGGGCGCTGCCGCGTCGCGCCGCATCGCCCTTGACGGTGATGTCGATGACGCCCTTGCCGGGTGTGGATTCGACGAGGACGTGGCAGGTGTCGGCTTCGAGCACGACGCCGAAGCGCCACATGGCCTTGCCTTCTGGCAGCCTGCGGTGTGTGCGCACGATGAAGCGCGGCAGCACACCGCGGTGCAGATGCTCGTACCGGTAGCGGAAACGGAGAACATCCGCATCCCACCCATCGCCGACGTACGGGCGGTCGGTCTTGAGCGTCTCGGGGACGAGGTACGTCGGCACAGCGGCATCGGCGACGGGGTAGCAGAGCTCGATGTCCTCGCTCAGCATCATGTCGAGGATGAACTCGTGTCGCCGCGCCGGGTACGTCTCGGCATCCAGGATGCGGTTGAGTTCGGCGGCCTCGAAAACGCCGTCTCGGTGGGCGATCTTCTGGTCGTTGAGGATCGTGTAGATCGCCTTAGTGAGCCAGTTGGGGTCGAGCAGGTGGATCTCGCGGGCGCTGGCCTTGGCGATGCGGCGACCGTGAGAGACGATGACGCCGAGGTCATCCAGGATGCCGATCAGGCGGTTCTGCTCGGCCTCGTTGGTGACGGTGTCACGCTCTGCCTCGGCGTGCTCGCAGATGTGGATGAAGTCGGTGCGTTCGAGGACGCTTTGCTCGCGTGCCGCGTCGGCGATCTCGTTCTTCACACGGCGCCACGCTGGAACGATGCCATCGCGGACATGGGGTAGCTGCTGCGCTGTGTCGACAATGGCTTGTCGCAGTGCTTCGATGCTCTCCTCCGCGTGCTCGTTCTCGCTCGGATCACAGGACGTTCGAAAGAAGCCGACAACCGGCGCGAACTCTTCGGCGAATGTGTGTTCGGACAGGCGGAGTTCTTGCGGGGGCTCGTGCTTGTTGATGACGACGATGATCGGCGAGTCATCGGCGCGGCTCCGGATGGTGCGAAGCCAGTCGCGGACGCGGCCGTGGACGTTTTCCTGGTCTTCGCGGCGCGCCTCGAGGACGAGGAGGTAGATGCTGCGGCGTGTGAGGAAGAAGCGGTGGGTGCCGTGCATGATCTCCTGGCCGCCGAAGTCCCAGATGTTGAGCTTGATGTTTGATCCATCGGGTGACCACTTGTGTGTCTGGATCTTCTCTTTGATGTCGATGCCGGGCGTCTTGCGCTGGCTCGGGTCGCATGGCTTGTTGTGGACGAGGTAGCGGACGAGCGAGCTCTTGCCGACGGACTCGTCGCCGAGAATGAGGACCTTGGCTTCGTTGAGGGGCTGGAGCTCGCCTTGGGATTCCGCTTCGCGGATGCGCCGCCACGCCGCGAGGAGTTCTTTGGCATCCGTCGTGTTGATCGCTTCGGAGAGGGCGGTGTCGTTCTGTTTGACTCTTTGGGATCGCAGATCGAGCCAAGTGAGCCGTGTCTCCGCGTGGGCGTCGGCGAGCACGTTCAAGACGTGTCGCAGGCCGGTAGGCGAGATCTGGTTGCTCATCAGGCTGAGCGAGGTCAGACCCGGCAGGCCGGACGCAATCGCCTGCGCGCCGTCATCGCCGATGCGGTTGCTGCCCAGGCTGAGCGAGGTCAGACCCGCAAGGCCGGACGCAATCGCCTGCGCGCCGTCATCGCCGATGCGGTTGCTGCCCAGGCTGAGCGAGGTCAGACCCGCAAGGCCGGACGCAATCGCCTGCGCGCCGTCAGCGCCGATGCGGTTGCTGCCCAGGCTGAGCGAGGTCAGACCCGCAAGGCCGGACGCAATCGCCTGCGCGCCGTCAGCGCCGATGCCGTTGCTGCCCAGGTCGAGCGAGGTCAGACCCGGCAGGCCGGACGCAATCGCCTGCGCGCCGTCAGCGCCGATGCCGTTGCTGCCCAG
>JBCDJJ010000090.1:0-13507 GCA_038747915.1 Planctomycetota bacterium
CCGCGGGCTCGCGCCCGCGGCTCGTGGTCCGGGTTCAACCCCCTACGAGTAGAGGTCGAGCGACCACGCGCTACGACCCCACGTACCGCGCGTACACCCCCCGTGCCTCCTCCTCGTCGTCCGTCCCCGCCACGATCGCCCGCCCATCGGTGAACACCGTGAGCTCGAGCGCCTCCGCGCGCAGCTCCGCGCGCAGCGCATGGGCCGAACGGGTCAGCGTCGCGTGCGGCCCGAGCACAGACGCGAGGGCGTCCAGGTCGAGCGTGCTGCGAGCCGCGGGACGGATCTGCACCGCCTCCCGCCCGCACAGCGCCGCCCCCCCCACGCCGATCGCGCCGGACAAAAATTCAAACTCCCGTCCGCGGCAGCACGGACACTCGCCATCCGGCCCATCACCCACCGCGATCGTGCGCATCACCCCGCTCCACAGATCAACCGTCCGTAACCCCGGCGCGCACGCCTGCACGTTCCCGCTCAGCACCTTGATCGCTTCCGCTGCCTGCATCCCGGCGACCACGTGGATCAGCGGACCCAGCACGCCCACTGTGTCGCACGTCTCGCTCGCCCGCGGCAGCTCGGGGTGCAGGCACCGCAGGCACGGCGTCGCGCCGGGACGGATCGTCATCGTCATCCCGCGGGTCGCGACCGCCCCCGCGTACACCATCGGCACGCTGTGCTTCACCGCCACATCGTTGAGCAGGTACCGCGCGAGGAAGTTGTCCGTTGCGTCGATCAACACATCGGCGCCGCTCGCGAGCCGCTCGGCGTTCTTCCAGCTGAACTCGCGTGCGACCGGCACGACGTGGACATCCTGGTTCACCTCGGCCAGGCGCCGGGCCGCGGCTTCAACCTTCGGTACACGGTCGAGTGCATCCGTCTCGGTGTAGAGCGACTGCCGCTGGAGGTTCGTCGGCTCGACCACATCACGGTCCACCACCATGAGCGTGCCCACACCCGCCCGCGCCAAACAGTCCGCGACGACGCACCCGAGCGCCCCTACCCCCACGATGAACGCGGCACTCCGGTGCAGCCTCTCCTGCCCGTCTTCACCGATGCCGGCGAGCAGCGCCTGACGGTGGTACCGCCGGCCGAGCGGGTCACGGGATGGATCGGTCTCTGTCATGCCGGGTGATCATTGGTGCGTGCGAGCGCACGAGTGGGAACGATGGGGTGTGCGCATGAAAAGGGCTCCTCGAGGGAGCCCTTTGTGTTGGCTCGCGATGTGGTGCTGATCCAGCACACTTGGGGACTCGGAGCGGATCCCCGCGCCACACACCGCGCGACACGCCATCATCCTAGATCAACATACTCCACAATCTCAAGCGCGAAAGCCTCAAGACCAGGAAGTTCTTTGCGCGAGCGTGTCAGCAGCCGGAGCTGTCGCAGCCCAAGATCGCGAAGGATCTGCCCACCGATGCCGAAGTCGCGCTGGTGCATCGGCACCGCGCGCGCGCCGATGCCTTGCTGTGTCATGAGATCCGGTCGATCAACATCCGAGGCGCCGGTGCGCCGGATCGCGAGCAGCCGCTGCGGCAACGCATCCCCCACACCCTCGGGGCGCATGTAGACAATCGCGCCCCGTCCCTCGGCCTGAATACGGCGCATCGAGTCGTGCAGCACATCCGCTGTCGGACCACTCGATGCCGATGTCATGTCGTGGAACACATCGCCGAGCAGGTCGCGTCGGTGCATGCGCACAAGCGTGGGCTCCGTCTGTTCGCCGTCGCCGACACCACCCACCGTCAGGGCAATGTGCGGCAGGGGATCCACGAGTGACTCGTAGGCGATCAGGTTGAAGGTGCCGAAGGCCGTTTCAATCGGTGTCCCCTTCGCGGGCGGCAGCCTTCGCACCAGCGATTCGCGCTTCAGCCGATGCTCGATCAGTTGCTCGACCGAGCACATCAGCCATCCATGCGCTGTACACAGCTTTTCCAGATCACCGCGGCGGGCCATCGTGCCATCTTCGTTGACGATCTCGATGATTAGTGCCGACGGATGACACCCCGCAAGGCGGGCGAGATCCACCGACCCCTCGGTCTGGCCCGTGCGCACGAGTACCCCACCCTCCCGGGCGCGAAGCGGATTGATGTGCCCGGGTCGAACCAGATCATCCGGCCCGGTGCCCGGGGCGATGCACACGCGCACAGTTTCCGCACGATCGGCCGCCGAAACGCCCGTCGTGACGCCGTGACGCGGGTGCGCATCCACCGAGACCGTGAACGCGGTGGTGCGGAGCGACGTGTTGAGCGGCGCCTGATCGTGCAGATCGAGCCGCTCGCAGTCGGCCGGCGTCAGGCTCAGGCACAGATACCCCGCTGCGAGCCGCAGCATGCGGTTGATCTTCTCGGGCGTGGCGTGCTCGGCTGCGAGCACGAGGTCGCCCTCGTTCTCCCGGCCCTCGTCGTCGACGAGCACGACAAACTCGCCCCGGGCCACCGCCCGGAGCACATCATCGATCGGTGCGAACATCGCCCGATCGTACTTTCTCAGCCGTCACGAGCGCGGTGCCTATGCTGGGGCCATGACGAGCGAGAAGACCATCACAGACTGGCTGCTGGAAGTGACCGCGACCCCCACCGCCGCTGGGCGCGAACACCTCATCATCGAGTGGGTGACACGATTCGTCGACGAGCGCCCGGCGCTGCGTCTCGAGGCCGACCGCTTCGGCAACCTGACGATCACTCACGCCGAGGGCCTCGACCCCGATGTCAGCCCGCTCGTGGTCGTCGCACACATGGACCACCCGGGCTTCGTCGTCGAGGAGGTGGTCTCCGCCGACGAGGTCCGTACCACGTTCCGTGGTGGTGTTCTCCTGCCGTACTTCAACGGTGCGCCGCTAACGGTGTTCACCGCATCGGGCCAGCTCGCCAGGGCAACCGTGCTGTCATACGAGAAACGCGAGCCGTGGGGCGAGGCAATGATCCGTGTGCAGGGCGATGCAGGTGTGCTGGGCATCGAGCCGGGTGATCTAGCGAGGTGGGAAATGCCCGATGCCGAGGTCGACACGAGCACTGAAGGGCATGGCGAAGGGCGCGGCGTGGTGCGCACGCCGGCATGCGATAACCTCGCGAGCGTGGTCGGTGCCCTGGCGATGCTCGATCGCCTCGTGGACGCGGGTGCGGAGCAGGCCCTGCGCCGGACCTCGGTGCTGCTGACCAGAGCCGAGGAAGTCGGCTTCGTCGGCGCGATCTGCGCGTGCCGCGACGAGAGCGTCCCGCCCAACGCCCGATTCCTCGTGCTCGAAAACTCGCGCAGCTTCCCCGACTCGCCCATCGGCGGCGGGGTCATCCTCCGAGTCGGTGACCGTGTGTCGGTGTTCAGCCCGGCCATGACCGCAGCCCTCGGGAGGCTCGCCGTCGACCTCGCCACCGAAACCAAGGACGATGCCGAGCCGTTCCGGTGGCAGCGGAAGCTCATGCCCGGCGGCGCCTGCGAGGCCAGCGTGTTCTGCGCCTACGGCTACGAGTCGGCCTGCCTCTGCTTACCGCTCGGCAACTACCACAACATGGCGGCCCTCGATGAAGTCCAGGCGGGCGACGAGACCGCGATCGCCAACGCCGCGTGCGCGCGCGAGTTCATCGCGCTCGACGACTTCTTCGCGATGGTCAGGCTCCTCGAGCGGGCCGCCCACGGGCTCGACGAGGCCAAGTCGCTCCGCGACCGGCTTGAGCAGTACTACGAGGAGCGTCGCAGCATCCTCGAGAACGACACACGAGTCGCCGTTGCATCACCCGACATCGCGCCCACCTGAGCGCACCATCACCCGGTGATGGGCGACATCGGCGCCGCGTCGCTCGTGCTCACCACCACGCTCGCGCCCGCGAGGTGCTCGCGCACGCGATCCGCGAGCACCGGCAGGTAGCCCCGCTCGGTATTGGTGTGGCCCGCGAGCACGACAGACACCCCGCGGTCGAGCGCGCCCAGCACATCGTGGTGACTCATCTCGCCGGTCACGAAGCACTCCGCCCCGAGCGAGGCCGCGCCCGCACCGAGCGAGCCCCCCGCACCCGGACAGCACGCGAGGCGGCGAATCGGCCGACCCGCATCCGCCAGCTTGACCGACGGCACGCCCAGCTCGCGCGCAACACGCGTGGCCACTGCGACCGCGTCGGTCTCCGCACCGAGCGTCGCGATCCGACCGGCCCCGACCCCGGGGTCCGCGACCGGCTCGAGCGGGTACACATCAAACGCCGGCTCCTCGTATGGGTGCTCGTCCCGCAGCGCGTTCACCACACCGGCCAGCGCAGCGCGGGAGCACACCATCTCAAGACGCACCTCGGGCGCACGCTCGAGCCGACCCATCTCGCCGACAGCCGGATTCGTCCCGTCGCCACCTCGGAAGGTGCCGGTGCCCATGAGCTCGAAGGTGCATCGGTCGTACGCACCGATGACGCCGGCCCCGGCGTCCGCCATCGCGTCGCGCACCCGCGCCGCCTCCACCTCGGGGACGAAGACAACGACCTTGTGCGACCCGCCCGAGCGGTACGACGACGCCGGCTCGATCGCACGTCGGTCCGACAGCTCGTCCGCGTACGCGCACCGCTCGAGCAGCCAGTCCCCCATGCCGCCCGGCACTGCATCGAGCGCCGAGTGCGGTGAGTAGATCGCCACGCCCGCGCGGATCAGCTTGAGCAGTGCGCGCGCTCGTGGAGCATCGGCCACCAGCCGGTTGATCGGCCGGAACATCGGCGGGTGGTACGCGATCACCGCACCCGCCCCCGCCGCGAGCGCTTCGTCGACCACCGTCGGCGTCAGATCGATCGTCACCACCACCGAACCATCGAGCTCGTCCGTCGGATCGCCCACGAGTAATCCGACATTGTCCCACTCCCCGGCCAGGTGGACCGGCGCGATCGACTCCATCGCAGCGACAAGGTCGGAGACATGCATCGCTTCATCGTAACTACGAGTGAACCGATTCTCGAAAGCCAGGGTCGGTGGTGGGAGCGTCTCATTCCCACGCACGCCAGATCGATGTCGTCGACATTCGTTCGCCCGAGCAAGGTGCCCGGCTCCTCGCGCACCGATGAAGCCGGATCGAGCGTCCCACCCCGCGCGTGGTTCTCGACTTCGGCGAGTACCACGGCACCCGAGTACAAAGGTGTGGAACCGTGGGTCCGCTCCAGCGGTACCGTTGTGCGTCGACGGGCGGCCCGCTGCCGCCCGCGATGCCCTCGGGAGGTCGATCATGACTGGCTCACTCCGTCCGCTCGTCGCCGGCTCGCTCGTGTCCTGTGCCGTGGTGGTTCTCGCGGCGGGCATGCCCACTGCGCTCGCCCAAGGCCCCATCGCCCGCGAGGTGGAGATGCCCATCGAGGCCATCACGCTCTACCGATCTGGGGTGGGCGGATTCGTGCGTTCGGCCGTGATCGATGGCGACGCCACCGCCCGGCTCACCTTCGAGACCGACCAGATCAACGACATCCTCAAGTCAATGACCGTGCTCGATTTCGGTGGCGGCACCGTCGGCGCGATCGCCTACGCCGCCGACGAGCCGCTCGCCCGCCGTCTCGAGAGCTTCGGCCTCGACATCTCCGATCAGCCCTCGACCACCGACATCTTCACACGCATCCGCGGCACCGATGTCCGCCTCGAGACGGGTGACGGCCAGATGGTGGGCACCGTGCTTGGCACCGAAAGTCGCATGGTCGGGCTCCCGGGCGTCGAACACGCGCAGAGCCAGAGCTTCGTGAACCTCGTCACCGCGGCCGGGATCAGCTCCATCCGCGTGAGCGACGTGCGGAGCTTCGAGATCCTCGACGACCAGTTGGCCGACGAGCTGCAACAGGCTCTCTCGGCCCTCGCCCACCACCGCGCCGAGCGCACCAAGGCCGTCGACCTCGAGCTCAGGGGTAACCCGGGCAACGACCGCACGGTCGGTGTCTTCTACGTCCACGAGATGCCCGTCTGGAAGATGACCTACCGCCTTGTGCTCGACAACACCGACGAACCCGAAGGCGAGGACGATGCACCGAGGGGCAAGTCGACGCTGCAGGGCTTCGCGATCGTGGAGAACACGACAGATGCGGACTGGCAGGCCGTGCGGCTCTCGCTGGCAGCGGGCCGGCCGGTGAGCTTCGAGATGGATCTGTACGAGCCGGTGTTCCTGGATCGCCCGGATGTCGCGCTCCCCTTGCTGGCCGGTGCGCCGCCGCAGATGTACGCAACGAGCCTGCTCGACCTGGGTGGGTTGGCCGAGGATCTACACGAAGTGAATAACGAACCTCATCAGACACCCGGGAGAATGCGCATCCTGCAGATGACGCCATCAGTCGTCGCTCCACGTGCAATGACCGCCGAAACCGACAGGATGGGCGAAGCTCTCGGCCAATCCGCCGCCACCGCCTCGCAGCAGGGCGAGCAGTTCTTCCTCACACTCGATCAACCCATCTCTCTCGAGCGTCGCCAATCGGCCATGCTTCCCGTGATCGTCGACGAGATCCAGGCCGAGCGGCTCTCCATCTATGCCCGCTCCAACGGTCGCCATCCGATGCGCGGCGCCAAGATCACCAACACCGCCGACCTCACGCTGCTGCCCGGCCCGATCGCGGTGTACGACGGGGCGTCCTACGCCGGCGACGCGGTCATCCCCCATGTGACCGCGGGGGCCGATCAGCTGCTGTCCTACGCCGTGGACATCGACGTGCTCGCCGAGGTCGATCGGGAACCCCAGACACGCGTCGAACGACTCCGCATCATCGACGGGCTCCTCGAGCGCACCAACACCAACACGTTCACCACGACGTACACCTTCACCAACCGCGATCAGCACCTCGACCGCGACCTCATCGTCGAGCACCGCCCCGAGCCGAGGTACGAGCTCGCCGAGCCCGAAGCGCCCGATGAGAAGGCCGACGGTGTCCTCCGGTTCCGACTCGAAATCAGCGCGGGCGAGGGCGAATCGCTCGAGGTCGTCGAGACGCGTCAGACCAGCTCCCGCCTCGAACTGCTCGCCGTGTCGACCGAGTACCTCGGTCAGCTCCGCTCCGAGGGTCGGGTGAGCGACGAGGTGCTCAACGCCTACCGCGAAGCGGCCCGTCTCAACGGCCGCATCCAGGCCGCCGAGCGCGAAATCGAGGCCACCGAGCAGGAACGCCGCGAGATCACCCAGGACCAGTCGCGCATCCGCGACAACCTCGCCCGCCTCGACCGCGACTCGACCCTCTTCCTGCGGTACACCCGCAAGCTCAACGAGCAGGAAGACCGCCTCGAGACCATCGCCGAGGAACTCGAGCGCTGGCGAGAGGACAAAGCCGACCGCGAAGCCGACCTCCGCGAGTACCTGCGCGACCTCGATGTGTCCTAAACGCCTCGCGCCCGCCCATCTCCGGCACCCCCACGAGCCCATCGGGTGGCGTGAGCCCGAGGCAGTGCAACCAGGTGCTGTCAGTGCATCCTGGTGCCGTCGTCTGAGCGAAGCGAAGGCCACGACCGAAGCCCCCATCACCACCTGTATGGCCAGCCACGTAGCCTTCGACCCGCGGCGTCCCCCCCAGACCATCCCACCCAAACATCACACCGTGCGTGATACTGTGCATCGATGGCGCAGACCACCCTGACCGATGGGGACCTCGACGAACTCTTCGAGCACGCCGCTGCCTTCGATGAGGGTGCGGACGAGCGGGAGCCGGAAGGCACCGACACCGGTGTCGGCCGCGAGCCCGTCCACGTCGTCTACGGCGGGGCCGACCGCTTCAAGCCAGACACGCCGGCCAAGCTCGGTGCCATCGCCCTGCGGATGCTCGATGCCCACGCACCCGACGCCGCCACGGTCGCCGAGGTGTTCGGCCTCGACGATGCACTCGCAGGCGATGTGCGCACGCGTGTGACGGCCAAGCTCGAGCGCGAGCCCGTCGAGGATTTCCGCGCCGACTTCGAAGACGGCTTCGGCGAGCGGCCCGACGCTGAAGAGGACGAGACCGCCATCGTGCTCGCGGGCCGAGTTGCTGAAGCAATGGACGCCGGCTCGGTGCCTGCGATGTTCGGCATCCGCGTGAAGTCGTTCACCGACGTGTGCCGGGCACGGGCCGCCCGCACGCTCGATCTCTTCGTGACCGCGCTCGCCGAGCGCACCGGCGGGCATCTCCCCGCCGGCTTCGTGGTCACCCTCCCCAAGGTCGAGCACACCGGGCACGTGGCCTCGTTCCGGAGTGTGTGCGAGCGGCTCGAAGCGCGACTCGGCCTCGCCGAGCGGTCGCTCGGCATCGAGCTCATGATCGAGACACCGGGCGCACTGGTGTCCCACGAGGGCACGCTCGGCGTGGCCGACCTGATCGACGCAGCCGATGGGCGGTGCGCCTCCCTGCACTTCGGGGCCTACGACTACCTCTCCCTCCTCGGCATCGGTGCAGCCGACCAATCGCTCCATCACCCCGCCTGCGATTTCGCCCGCTCGATCATGCAGGTCGACGGGGCTCGCCGGGGCGTACGACTGAGCGACGGCGCCACCGTGACCCTCCCGCTCGGCGACGACCCCGGCGCCATCCGGGCAGCATGGCGACTCGCCTACAACAACGTCCGCCGCTCCCTGGCCAACGGCCTCTTCCAGGGCTGGGACCTGCACCCCGGTCAACTCATCTCCCGCTACGCCGCGGTCGATGCCTACTTTGCTCAGCACAAGGCCGGCGCAGCGACGCGGATGATCAACTTCCTCGATGCTGCGACCAAGGCGACCAACATCGGCACCACCTTCGACGACGCCGCGACCGCCCAGGGCCTGCTCGCCTTCTTCCGCCGCGGCATAGCGTGCGGGGCGCTCGACGAGGCGCATCTGGCCGATGCGGGGCTCACCCCGGCGTCGCTCCAGGCACAAACATTCACCGAGGTGATCGCGTCCCGCTCGCACCCGGTGAGCTAGAGAGACCCAGGCGCATCGGTGTGCCATGGAGACACCGCGAAGCGGATTCTCTTCGATGGCCGCCCCATAGACCCTAGCCCGTGGGGAAGGCTCCCTGGTCTCCACGCCATGGGGTGCCACTGGCGGCTTGCCCGCCAGTGCTCGAAGGTCGTCAAACCCTCCACTGGTGGACAAGCCACCAGTGGCACCCGGGCGAGACGCCCCCATCACCATTTGTGGGCGCGCGTGCCCGTCGCATGCCCTACCCTCTCCGCCCACACCGACGGAGCCCACCCATGCCCGAAGCCGGGATCGTCGGCCTGCCGAATGTCGGCAAGTCGACACTGTTCAACGCGTTGACCGCTGCCGGCGCCCTCGCCGCCAACTACCCGTTCGCGACGATCGAGCCCAACGTGGGCATCGTGGAGGTGCCCGACCCGCGGCTGGCCACCATCGCCGAGCTGATCCCGCCGCAGAAGCTGGTGCCCGGTGCCCTGCGGCTGGTCGATATCGCGGGGATCGTGGCCGGCGCCTCCAAGGGCGAGGGCATGGGCAACCAGTTCCTCTCGCACATCCGCGAGGTCGACGCGATCTGCCACGTCGTGCGGTGCTTCGACAAGGCGCCCGGCGGCGAGGAGATCACCCATGTCTCGGGCAAGGTCGACCCGTTGAGCGACATCGAGACCATCGAGACCGAGCTGATCCTCGCGGACCTGCAGACCGTCGAGCAGGCGCTGCCCAAGGCCGAGCGAGCTGCGCGGAGCAAGGACGCGGAGGCCATCGCGCGCGTCTCGGTGCTCAAGCAGCTCGAGCCTCTGTTCGCCGAGGGCACGCCCGCGCGCACCCTGGTGGAGGGCGGCGCGTTCGAATCTGCCGACGAGCACCGGGCGCTCAAGTCGCTCGGCCTGCTCACCACCAAGCGCGTGCTGTACATCGCCAACGTCGACGAGGACGACCCACGCGGCGAGGGCCCGCTCGCCACGACGGTCCGCGAGCACGCCGCGAGCGAGGGCATGACCACGGTCGCGGTGTGCGCGAAGATCGAGAGCGAGCTGGCCGAGCTCGAGGAGGACGAGAAGCTCGAGATGCTGACCGACCTCGGCCTCGCCGAGCCGGCGCTGCACACCGTGGCCCGCGGCATCTACGAGCTGCTCGGCCTGCAGAGCTACTACACCGCCGGCGAGAAGGAGGTCCGCGCGTGGACCATCCCCTCCGGCGCCACGGCGCCCCAGGCCGCGGGCGTGATCCACACCGACTTCGAGAAGGGCTTCATCCGCGCCGAGATCTTCAGCTACGACGACCTCGTGGAACTCAAATCAGAGAAGGCGATCCGCGAAGCCGGCCGGCTTCGGGTGGAGGGCAAGGCCTACGTGATGCAGGATGGGGATGTGTGCCACTTCCTGTTCAATCGGTAAGGTGCGGCGAACCAAGCTGCCGAAGGGAGAATCTCGATGGAACCCTGGGATCAGGAGAATCAGCCACTGAAAGGTGGCTACTGCATGTCGTGCGGGTACCAGCTCAAGGGGCTCCAACGAACCGACAAGTGCCCTGAATGCGGCACACCAATCTCAGAGTCGGTGCGCGGGAGAACGCTCTTCGAGCGGCCTCGTCAGTACGTCGAGACACTGTGGCGAGGCGCACGTTTGGTGAACTTTGGCCTCATAGGCATGGTTGTGCTCACGCTATTAGCATCATATTTGGATTCGTCACTTCTGTGACAATGCAGGGCGGACCAGCCAACATGCCACACCCGGCGTTCCTTGCATACACAATCGTTTCAAATATCACATGGTTGGTGTGCGTGGCGCTGATCATGATCGGTTTCTGGAAGCTGACCGAGTTTGACCCGGCGTTCGAGGACGACACCAGACTTACATCTGCCCGGAGGATGACTCGAATCGCAATGGGTGCGTTCGTGGCGATTTGGATGGCTCTCGCCATCCTTTACCTCATCGTCTTTTCGGGAACGGCGCCACAGGGCGGTGCTCCGCCAAGCTTCTCGTGGAACGATCTCATCATTCTGATGGCGGTGAATATTGTCTTCTACGGCGTGCTGGCGTGGCTTTTCTTCGCGTGCATGCTCTGGGCACGAGAGCTTGCGAGGCGTGCAACCGATGCAAAGCTGTACGCGCTGGCGAAGTCGCGGATGATCTCCGTGCCGCTCTGGTCGACCGTGGGGATCCTCGCGTGCGGGCTCGGGCCACTGATCGGTTTCGCGCTGTACTACACCTTCATCGTTCGGCTCAAGGCATCTCTGGCCAATGTCCTGCGCATCATCGACGACTCGGCCGGCGTTACCCGCGAGCGCACGTCGCGCTTCATGACCTGAACACCACTCCGCTCAGCGCACGTGCCACGCGCTCGTCGTCCACCGACCGATCTGCCGCGGCCCCATGCTCGTGAAATCAAGCCGGCGGTACCCCGCGAACCGCTTGCGCAGCTCGGCGTACCGCGGACGCTCCGCGTTATCGAGCACGAGCCACCCACCCGAGCGCACCTTATGCACCGCGGCCTCGGCGCACGCCACGCGGGCCCGGCCGTCCACGAAGATCAGGTCGTAGGTGCCCGCGGGCTCGTCGGCCAGCGCGTTCGCATAATCCCGAAAACACAGTTCCTCGAAGCCCTTCTTCTGCGAACGCGCCTCGATCCGCTCCGCCCGGCTCAGCCTCCGCGGCTCCGCGAGCACGTACCGGCAGTTCCGCACACCCTCGACCTCGAACGCCCTCGTGAGCTTCGTGTGCCACCCGCGGTGATGCTCGACCGCTGTGATGTGCGACACCCGCCGCGACCAGTACAGCGTCGACGCACCCGAGCCGAACTCCGCCACACGCCACCCCGGCTCCACCACCCGCTCCAGCCAGTCGATCGCGTGGAACGTCACCCACGGCTCGTCGACCCGGAGTAGATCGCGGAATCCAAACAGCGAGCGCGCCCACCGCGCATGATGCAGCACACGCTTGCGGTCGATCACCGTCACCCGGGGCAGCTCGGGCAGATCAGGGATCGCAGGACGGAATGGAACGGTTCTCGTTGCAGCCTGGGTCATGAGAGAATCAGAGCAGGATACCAACGGACGGTGGCGGAGGCTGGAAGCCTCCGCCACCGATGGTCGCTCATTCGAGATTCAGAATTCCGCGTTCCGAGGCGTCCGGGGGAACGGGATCACATCCCGCACGTTCGCCATCCCCGTGATGAACATGATCAGCCGCTCGAAGCCCAGCCCGAACCCCGCGTGCGGCACCGTGCCGTACTTGCGTAGGTCGCGGTACCACCAGTAGGCCGCCTTCTCCAGGCCCTGCTCGTCGAGCCGGCGGTCGAGCATGTCGAGCCGCTCCTCACGCTGAGCCCCGCCGATGATCTCCCCGATGCCGGGCACCAGCACATCCATCGCCGCGACGGTCTCGCGTCCCTGCGCATCGGGCTCGTTCATCCGCATGTAGAACGCCTTGATCTGCTTGGGGTAGTTGATCAGCACCACCGGCTGCTTGAAATGATCCTCGGTCAGGTACCGCTCGTGCTCCGACTGCAGATCGCTCCCCCATTCGACCGGGTACTCGAAGGCCTTGCCCGACTTCTCGAGGATCTCGATCGCCTCGGTGTAGGTCAGCCGGCGGAACGAACTCTCGACGACGTGACCCAGCCGGTCGAGCAGCCCCGGCTCGATCCGCTGATCGAAGAACGCCATGTCGTCCGCCCGCTCGCGCAGCACGCGTGCGATGACAAACTTCAGCAAGGCCTCGCCGAGGTCGATGTTGTCGCTCAGATCAGCAAAGGCGATCTCCGGCTCGATCATCCAGAACTCGGCGAGATGGCGGCTGGTATTCGAGTTCTCCGCCCGGAATGTCGGCCCGAAGGTGTACACCTTCCCGAGCGCACACGCGTAGGTCTCCACGTTGAGCTGACCGGAGACGGTCAGGAATGCCTCCTTGCCGAAGAAGTCGTCCGCGAAGGTGTGACCGGCGACCGGTGGCGGAGGCGTCTCACCTCCGCGGACATCGGCCGGTGTTCGCTCAGGCGAGACGCCTCCGTCACCATCCACCACCGGCCTGTTCACCGCATCCAGCGTGCTCACGCGGAACATCTCGCCCGCCCCCTCGCAATCGCTCGCTGTGATGATCGGCGTGTGCACCCAGTAGAAGCCCTCGTCGTGGAAGAAATCGTGGATGGCCTTGGCCAGACAGTGCCGCACCCGAGCAACGGCACCGAACGTGTTCGTGCGCACACGAAGGTGCGCCTGCTCCCGCAGGTACTCGAAGGTGTGCCGCTTCGCGGGCACCGGATAGGTATCCGGATCGTCAACGAACCCCACCACCTCGATCGATTCCGCCTTGAGCTCGACCGACTGCCCCTTCCCCTTGCTCTCGACCAGCTCACCGACCGCCCGCACGCTCGCCCCCGTCGTCACGTGCAAAATCTCAGATTCGTAGTTCGCCAGCTCGCTCGGCGCCACGACCTGAAGATCACCGAAGCACGAGCCATCGTTCAGATTGATGAAGCTCAGCCCGGCCTTTGAATCCCGCCGCGTGCGCACCCACCCTTGCACACACACCCGGTGACCGGGCGATCCCGCGAGTGCATCGGAGACAGAGGTCACGGGCTCGGCAGCGGTGGTCATGGTCTCACTCATAACGACGACTGTACCCGGTGGCGGAGGCATCTTGCCTCCGCGGA
>JBCDJJ010000091.1:0-13504 GCA_038747915.1 Planctomycetota bacterium
CTGAGCCAGGCTCGATCACGTCCTTCCTGCAGGATTGCTGCATGACCGACCAACCACGCCAACCGCGACAGATCGATCTCGGCCGCGAGGACGAACTCGTGCCGTGGTCGGCGTGGTTTCATCGCGCCTCGCACGCGCTGCGTCAGTTCAAGCAGCTCCCTGAAGGTGCTGCAGCGGTCTTCCGTGTCACACTGATCGACGGCCGCGTGTTCGCGGTGACCCATGTGCAGACCCACGTGAGCCGCGGCAAGTGCATGGTCGGGACCGATCGTTTCGGCGAGTCCGACCCGATTTGTGATGTGGTCACCGGGTACACGCTCGTCGGCTCGTCCGGGGATCGTCGCCCGACCGCGCTGGTCGTGCCGCCCGCGATGATCGCGAGTGTGGAGTGCGTCGCGGTCGATGCTGCGGCACTCCAGAAGGCTGCCGAGCAAGCGGAGAAGAAAGCGCAGGATGAGTCCGAGCCCTTCGGTTTCGCCGCGTGGCGGACCTGGGACGGCGATCTCACCGTTCACGAGATCGACGAAGTCGAGGCTAAAGGAGTCGGCGCTCAAACGCCCTGAGTACAGCAATCACCACATCCGAGCCGCGGGCGCACGCACGCGCGCAGCGCGCCACACAGTTAGTCACACCGTCCGAACCAACCCCTCTGAACCACACTCTCTGAACCAAAGAAGGAGACCACACATGGCCGTCAAGCCCCTCGAAGACCGCGTCCTCGTCAAGCCCACCGAAGCCGAGACCATGACCGAGTCCGGCCTCTACCTCCCCGAGTCCAGCAAGGAGCGCCCGCTCCAGGGCAAGGTCGTGGCTGTCGGGCCCGGCAAGCTGCTCGACAACGGCCAGGTCGCCAAGCCGCAGGTGAAGAAGGGCGACACGGTCGTGTACGGCAAGTACGCGGGGACCGAAGTCGAGATCAAGGGTGATGAGCATTTGATCTTGCGGGAGTCGGAGCTTTTGGGCGTGCTCGACTGAGCGCTGTAGTTCGGGATTTGGGATTCGTAGTTCGGGATGTCCGATGAGCAGCCACCACCAACCAGCCGCGGGTTTCGTGACCTGCACGCCTGGCAGCGTGGGCGCACGGTGTGCTCGTCGGTCTACCGGCTCACCCAAGCGTTTCCAGATGACGAACGCTTCGGGCTCACATCTCAGATCCGGCGATCTGCGATCTCGACCCCGAGCAACATCGCCGAGGGGTACGGACGCCAGACCCCCGCGGACTACCTCCGACATCTACGGATCGCCCGAGGTTCACTTTTCGAATTGCAGACTCAGCTCATCGTCGCAAGCGATCTCGGCTACGTGGCTGACGTGCCAGAGACACAGGATCTGAAGGACGAACTCGAATCACTTTCACAGCTGCTCTCGGGCCTGATCCGAAGCGTCCAGCAGCGTCGAGACGGCTAACCCGAATCCCGAACTACGAACCCCGAATCACAACCCACGGAGCACCCCATGGCCACCACCAAACAACTCATGTTCGCCGACACCGCCCTCATCGAGATGAAGGAAGGCGTCGAGCAGCTCGCCCGCACCGTCAAGTCCACGATGGGCCCCGCTGGCCGCAATGTGGTGATGGATAAGTCGTACGGCGGGCCGAAGGTCACGAAGGACGGCGTGTCGGTCGCCAAGGAAGTCGACCTGCCGAACCCCATGCAGAACATGGGTGCGAAGATGGTCCGCCAGGTCGCGGAGAAGACCAACAAGGAAGCCGGCGATGGCACCACCTGCGCCACCGTGCTCGCGGAGGCAATCTTTGTTGCGGGCCTGCGGCACGTGGCGGCGGGCGCGAACCCCGTGGCGCTTCAGCGTGGCATCAACGCGGCGGCGCACGCCGGTGCGGGTGCGATCGATGATCTCGCCACGCCCTGCAAGGGCAAGGCGGACTACAAGAAGGTGGCGATGGTCTCGTCGAACCACGACGAGGAGATCGCCGAGCTGCTCGCTGAGGCGATCGCCAAGGTCGGTGCTGATGGTGTGATCGAGGTGGAGGAGGGCAAGGCGGCGGAGACCACGCTCGATTACGTCGAGGGCATGCAGTTCGACAAGGGGTACCTCTCGCCCTACTTCATGACCGACCCGAAGACGACCGAGGCCATCCTTGAGGATGCGCTGGTGCTCGTGTACGAGAAGAAGATCTCGAACCTCAACGATCTGCTGCCGCTGCTCAACAAGGTGGCGAGCTCGGGCAAGCAGCTGCTGATCATCGCGGAGGATGTCGAGAGCGAGGCGCTGGCCGCGCTCGTGGTGAACCGTCTCCGCGGCGTGCTGAAGGTTGCCGCGGTGAAGGCGCCGGGCTTCGGCGATCGCCGCAAGGCCATGCTGGGTGATATTGCCACGCTCACCGGCGGCACCTACTTCGCTGAGGATCTCGGCCGCTCGCTCGACTCGATCGAGCTCTCCGAGCTGGGCAAGGCCAAGAAGATCACCGTCGACAAGGACAACACGACGATCATCGAGGGCTCGGGCAAGAAGAAGGACATCGAGGCCCGGGCCGAGCAGATCCGCGCCCAGCACGAGCGTTCCACGTCGGACTACGACAAAGAGAAGCTCATGGAGCGTCTGGCCAAGCTCACGGGCGGCGTGGCGATCATCAACGTCGGCGCCGGCTCCGAAGCGGAGATGAAGGAGAAGAAGGACCGCGTCGACGATGCGCTCAACTCCACCCGTGCGGCAGCCCAGGATGGGTACGTGCCCGGCGGTGGTGTGGCCCTCGTGCGCACGATCGAGGCGCTCGAGAAGGGCCAGAAGAAGGCCAAGGGCGACGACAAGCTCGGGTTCGACATCGTGCTCGCGGCGGTCGAGGCGCCGCTCCGCCAGATCGCGGTGAACGCCGGTCTTGAGGGCGACCTGATCGTCGAGAAGGTCAAGGAGGCCGAGGGCAACCAGGGCTTCGATGTGGCCGGCGAGAGCTACGTGGACATGGTGAAGGCCGGGCTGCTCGACGCGGCGAAGGTGCCCAAGACGGCGCTGCTGAACGCAGCGAGCGTCGCCGGGCTCATGCTGACGAGCGATGTGCTGATCAGCAGTCTGAAGGATGAGGACGAGCCGGTGGCGGGTGCGGTGGCGTAAAGCCAATGCACCGGGCACCAGGGATCAGGCACCAGGTGTGCTGAGCCTGTATCTCTCACACGACTGACAACCGAGCCTCGACGGGAGACCGCCGAGGCTCGTTTCTTTTTATGGACCCGCGTGACATATTTCACTGATGCCCGGTGCCTGATCCCTGGTGCCTCTCCCCATGCCCACCACCCGCGACTATTACGAGATCCTCGGCGTCGAGAAGACCGCGCCCGCCGATGACATCAAGCGGGCGTATCGCCGGCTGGCGATGAAGTACCACCCGGACCGCAACCCGGGTGATGAGGAGGCGGAAGCCAAGTTCAAGGAGTGTGCCGAGGCGTACGAGGTGCTGTCGGACGATCAGAAGCGGCAGCGGTACGACCAGTTCGGCCACGCCGGTGTCCGCGGCGCCCAGGCCGGGGCAGCGGGGCACGACTTCTCGCGGATGAATGTCGACGACATCTTCTCGATGTTCAACGACATCTTCGGCGGTTCGGGCGGTGGGCGTCGCAGCGGGCGCGGCCGCACCCCACGGGGGTACGACCTTGAGACACTCGTCGAGCTCACGCTCGAAGAGGTGCTGACCGGCGTCGAGAAAGAGATCGAGATCACGCGGCTCGATGTGTGCGAGATGTGCAACGGCTCGGGCGCCAAGCCGGGCAGCTCGCCCACTACGTGCCAGACGTGCGGCGGGCACGGCCAGGTGGTGCAGGCGGGTTTCGGCGGCATGTTCCGCATGCAGACCACCTGTCCCACGTGCAAGGGTCGCGGCACGATCATCACCGACCCGTGCCCCGCCTGTCGCGGCAAGGGCCGCTCTCCGAAGGACCGCAAGCTGGTGGTGAGCATCCCGCCCGGCGTGGCGGAGGGCAACGCGGTCCGTGTGCGGGGTGAGGGCGAGCCGCCGCCGCCCGAGGTGAGCCCCGATGGGACTGGCCAGCGCGGTGATCTGCATGTGGTCGTGAAGATCGCGCAGCATGACCTGTTCACTCGCGAGGGTGATGACCTGCTGCTCGAGATGCCGCTCACGTTCTCCCAGGCGGCGCTCGGTGCGCACGTGGAGGTACCGACGCTCGACACCGAGCCGGCCACGGTCGTGATTCCCAAGGCCACGCAGCACGGCGCGCTGTTCCGTATTGATGCTGCGGGTCTGCCCAATCTTCGCTCGGGTCGTCGCGGCGACCTGCTGATCCGCACCAAAATCGAGGTCCCGAAGAAGCTCACGAAGAAGCAGGAAGAGTTGCTGCGTGCGTACGCGGAGACGGAGCAGGGCGTGGAGGTGCTGCCCGAGCATCATGGGTTTTGGAGCAAGATCAAGGATGCGCTGGGGGGATGAGAGAGGGATCGGGCATCGGGCACCAGGCATTAGGCAGTGGTTCAAGGCAGAACGAGGCGCGACCGTGAGGGAGTGGACCCCGCATCATGAGTGACTCCGAGAGCAACATCGATATCAACGACGCACCGGAGACGAGCGGGGCGGCCGAGCTCTCCGACGAAGAGCGTGGTGTGCTCGAAGAGCGGATCGCGTCGACGCGCGAGCAGCTGCTCGAGCTGGCGAGCGAGCGTGATGCGGTGCTGTCTGGTCTCGATGACATCCGCCAGGGCCTCGGCGAGGCGGGTGTGCGCCGCGCGCTCGAGGGCACCGGCTTTGCCGATGGTGGGGCGCTCGATGATCTCACGGCGAAGCTCGCAGCGGGGGAGGAGGAGAAGCTGCGCGTGCTCGCGGAGCTGCAGAACTTCCGCCGCCGTGCGGCGCAGTCCGAGCAGCAGGCCCGGCAGCAGGGGCAGCGCTCGGCGGTTCAGCAACTCCTCGGCGTGCTCGATCACTTCGACCTCACGCTCACGCAGATCGATCCCGAGCAGGCGACCGCAGCCTCGGTGCTCGAGGGTGTGAAGCTGATTCGCGATGAGACGGTCCGCATCCTCGGCGGCATGGGGGTGGCGGTGATCAAGCCCAAGACCGGCGAGGCGTTCGAGCCGGGTCGCCACACCGCGATCATGCAGCAGCCGACGAGCGATGCCGAGCCGGGGCAGGTGGTGCACCTGGCGCGCGCGGGGTATGCGATCGGCGAGCAGATTATTCGGCCGGCGGAGGTTGTTGTGGCGGCGGAGCCGGTGGAGGAGGGTGAGGGAGGGCATTAGGCATCGGGCATCGGGCAACAGGTGCCCATCTGTGGTGGCCGTTGTTTTGATCTGATGCCCAGTGCCTAATGCCCGTTGCCTCCATCAACGACCAGCCCGAAATCACCACACACGATCCCGACCACCCAGGACCCCTCCCATGCCCACCTACGACTACCGGTGTTCGAACTGCGGCCACGAGTGCGAGTTCTTCCAGTCCATGAAGGACAAGCCGAAGCGCAAGTGCCCCGCCTGCGGTAAAAACACACTCGAGCGGCTCATCGGCACCGGCGCCGGCATCATCTTTAAGGGCGGCGGGTTCTACGAGACCGACTACCGCTCGGAGGGCTACAAGAAGGCTGCGGAGGCGGACAAGAAGGCCGGTGAGGGTAAGTCGTCGGACGACGGCGGCAAGAAGTCGGGCGATGGGAAGTCCGGTGGGGAGGCGAAGAAGGGCGACGGTAAGGCGAGCGACAGTAAGACGAACGAGAAGCCGAAGAAGAAGGCGGGATGAGACATCGAATGCTCCGAAGCGGCATCGTGCGCTCGATCTGCTAGGCGGTGTCGGAGAGGATGCGCGGGTGTGTTCCAGGAACACACCGCCGGCTCTTTCAAGCCGACGGAATGGGGTCGTGAGGTGTGTGGAGGTGAGACACCTACGATCATCGACGGCGACGCACCAGGGCGAGGGCGCAGGCCGACAATGCCACAGGTGCGCCGGGCGACGGGATGACCCGCACGGTCACCGTCTCGACCGTGACATCGATGCTCTCAACCGTGAAGAATGGCGTGAAGGCGGAGATCGTGAACTGTGTTGTATCGAACTGTGAGGCGGTGTACGTGCCGGCGACATCTTCGATGTCCGAGGTCACGATCCCGAACGGGTTCAGGGTCGAGCCCTCGGCCACTGCGGTCAGTGTCGAGGAGAAGAAGCCGGCCCCCGCGTCGACATCGAAGATTGGTGCTTCGAGCTCGTGGGGTTGCTGCGCCGGCAGGATGTCGGATCCGAATCGGAAGAAGCTGGTGCTCGTGCCCGATTCGGTCACACCGCCCACGTCGTAGGAAAACCCGATCGGCCCGTCGTAAAACGACCCGACGAACGACGGCGGGCCGAACACCGATCCTTGCTGATCGGTGTCGAAGGACACGGTCACCGTCGCTGCATCGCCGATGGTGACGCCCGCGAAGTTGCCCGCGGAGAAGTCGGCGCTCGACACGGTGCCCGACCAGACGATCTCGATGGGCACGGCGTCCGCACTGGGCGCGACCGCGAGTGTGGTGATCGACGCACCGAGCGCGCAGACGATAGCTGTGGACATGTTTCTCATGTGTGCTCCTACACAAATGACGGTTTCACAATCCTGAGCGAGAACCGCTCTCACTCTTCACACAAGGTGAGCTGTGGTGACTAGAAGTCGCGCTCCCACCAGTCCGGGATCTCTTCGAGCCCAGCGGTCAGACCTCTTCCGACGTCCCGTCCTTTGAGCCCGCCGCGGGTGTACTCGAGCTTGGTCATGAAGCGTTGGACCGGCTCGCCGTAGGCGACCTCCACGGCTTCCTCGTCGAGCGGCGGGTCGTTCTGCCACGGGATCGGCGAGTACGAGAGCTGTGTGAACCCTCGTGATGGCACACGCGGTTGCCAGCCGAAGGTGATGTCCTTGCCGCGGATCTTGCGAACCGAGCCGTCGGCAAAGCCGATCGTCGGGATCGAGTCGCGGTCGAGGAAGAACCGGTTGGCTTCGTGGCGGTCGATGTGCTCGTAGAGCATCCCCTTGTCGCTGGGATAGGCGGTGGTCGCGGTGGGGACATCGCCCAGCAGCATCTGTTCGTCGGTCACGTCGGGCACCGAGTACACACCCCAGACGCCGCTCATCGATCCGCCGCTGAACACGCGGCGCCACACCGCGGTTTGGGCGCCTTCTATGCCAAGTCCGGTGCTGTTGATGTCGAGGCTCTGATTGATGTCCCAGAAGGCCGGTGGGTAGGAGTAGCTCGAGCGAGCCACCTGTGCGATGTAGTACCCGTTGTCGATGATCTCTTGCGGGTAGATCTCCTCGACCATGGATCTGAGCATGCTCCATCCCGCGGAGTTCCGGGAAATCTCGACCCGCACGCTGTCCTCCGGGCAGATGGTGACCTGCGGAATCCTGTTCTGTGAATCGAAGTAGTCGAGCAGCAGCAAGTTCCAGTTCCGTGGCCAGGGGTGCCACTGCAGAAAATCTGTGAATCCCTGATACGCCTCCTCGGGGATCTCGAGTCGCTCGATGATCCGCGACATCGCTTCGAGGGTGACCGCGTTCACCTGTCCCCCCCGCCCCCAGAGCGTGTCGTAGTCGTCTCTGATGGTGGATGAGAGCGTGGTGCCGAGACCGTCGCCGGGCTTCCACGACCAGTCGGGGTAGGTGTCCTTGTCGTCGACGCTGTAGGCGGCCATCGCGATCAGGCTCTGGCGCACGTTCGAGAAGCACTCGACGCGCAGTGCCGCGGCTCGGCCTCGGGCCAGCGCCGGCACCAGCAACCCGATCAACAACGCGATTACCGCGACGACGACCAGCAACTCGATCAGTGTGAAGGCGTGACCCGTTGGCTGGCACCGGTGGCAGGGACGCGCCGCGCTCGCGCCGGGCATCATGGCGTCTTCGGACGAGCATTCATGGGAGTGAGGCGCTCCTACCGCCGTCATCGACCGCGGGGTAGTCCGAGCTTTTTCTCGGTGTGTACTCAGCGTGCCCCGGCGCGATGACATCGGTGAACCCCCAAAGCAAGTGTCTCCGATCAAGCGATCGGACGGAACGTTCGGAAAGCACCCGGCGCGTTGTGGCGCACGCGGGTGCGGCTGGGGGCTTGGTGTGCGCCGGTATCGCGCCCGCCCAGTCGGGCACCGGCCGAGTCCACCGTCAGGGGATGGTGCATTCGCCGAAGACGCCGCACTCGTCGACCACAACACCCGGGAAGCCGAAGGTATCGTCGGTACCGCTAAGACAGTCGGCCTCGCTCGCGAGTTCGAAGCACTGCGTGAACCCGCCGCCGAAGTCAACACAGCAGGGCACGAGTACGGTGCACTCGACGGTTTCGCAGTCGGTGCCCACACCCTGGAAGACACCACCGATGGTGAGTATGCACTCGCGTTCACCGGTCGCAATCTCGCACGCGGCATCGGGGAGGCAACAAGCGCCCTCCAAACACCCGTTGAGATCACCCGACTGCGCCGGTGAGCATCCGCTATCGGCGGTGAAGGTACCGCCTTGTGTCGCGCAATCCGGTTCGGTCACCGACTCGCACACACCGGCACCCAAGCAGCAGGCGCCGAGTTCCGTGACGGTGGTCGGGCCAGGGATAATGTTCACGAAATCGATCGCTGCATGACTCGCGTGCAAGGTCGAGAAGTCGCCGAAGCGCAGCAGTTCGTCGGGCTGGGTGGGTGACTTACCGAGTCCGATGCCGTTAAGCGGGTTGTCGAAGGGGTCGAACAACGGGAGTGCGGGGTTGATCCGCTCGCCATCGATGTACAGCTCGGGGAGTTCCGTGTCGTAAACCCTTGGAAATAGTGGCAAGTCCGCGGGTCGGCGGAGCAGTTGCACGGTGACGAAGCCGGAGAAATCAAAGTCGCCTGCCGGGATCACGACCTCGTTCTCGGGCGTGCTCTCGTTGATCGTGACGGTGGCGTCGGCGCCCTCACCCTCGAAGAACAATTGAATGAACCCACCCTCGGTGCCGGGCCGCAACTGGTCCGGCGGATTGTCGTCGACATCTTCGAAGACGATCACTCGCGTCTGCTCGTTGCCGGGGAGTAGCTTGATCGCGAACTCGATGGTGTACCCCGCGACGATCTCGATCGGGTCGATCAAGCAGGCGTCGTCGGCCGCATCGTTCAGGATGACACCGAGGTCGAAGGCGTCGGATGGCGACGGCGAGAGTGGCGGCACACGATGGAAGGCGACGCTGCCCAAGTCCACGCCGGCAATGAACGCGTTCGCGTCGTCCGCGTCGTAGTCGTCGTCCACGTCGGTATCACCCGAGCACCGCGGGATCTCGTAGTTGGCGACCTCGGAGGCCAGGAATCCGGAGGCTGCTCGCGTGTCGATCGTCAACTCGCCGGCGTTCGGCGTATCGAACTGAAACCCCGCAGCCGCTGAGCCGGGCAGCAGGCTGAAGCCCACCGACGCCGGGCTGCCCGTGCCGTCGTAGAGCACGGGCTGGGTGGGCACCGACACCGCGATACCCGCGCCGAGCAACAAGCTGAGAGACAAACACGATCCGTGTGGCATGACAGCTCCTGGACTCAAGCGCTTGATGCGCAAACACTTCCGGAGCGACGATCCCACCCGATGCACACCCCGCGATCGAGCAATCCATCGGCCGACGCCCGGCTCATCGTGAGTCTGTCTCGAATCTGTGTGAATGCAATCAAAAAACATTGACAATGTTTTTGTCAATTATACGTTTGGGTGTATGCTGGAGGCATGAGCCCGCTGCCTGTCGCCGCATCGCGGCCTGTGGTCCCAACATCGCCGTTCGAGTCAGTTCATCTGGTGCGCACGCGGGATGCTGTGGAGTCGGTGCGCCGTGCGCTCACGAGTGGGCTCCGCGGGGCGCCGGTCGATCGTCGCGCCGATCTTGCCAAGTACCTTGGTGTGAACGAGACGCTCGCGGGCCAGGTTTCCCGGTCAGCGACCGCGTCGAGCCTCGAGGCCTTTGCAGCGTCGCTCCCGCCCTTCCGCGGGCTCCGCCAGATTGCGAGTCGTCTGCCCGATGGCGGCCGACCGCTCCGCGACGCCAGCGATGTGCTCGAGCGCGCGATCGGCGAGGAGCTCGGCGATCGATGGCGCTTCGACGGGTTATTCGCACGCTACAACGTCGGGCCCGATGGCGAAGAAGCATCCACCGACATCACTGTCCGCAAGGAGATGTTCCGGTGTACCGCCTCGGCCTTCGGGTACTCCGCCGATCGCTCGCAGCGTGCCCTGGTGGTGCGGCCATCGATCGACCACCCCGATCGACTCGATGCGATCGAGATCTCGCTCAAGGAAGGGATCGTGCGCACGACGCCGGGGCTTGTGGTGGGCGTGTCCGGCAAGCGCGTACACACGGGCAAGGCGGTCGACCGCGAGCCGCGGTTCGTGTCACCCGTTGATGCGGTATTCGACCCGCCCGCGGGGCTCCCAGATGGGTGCGTGCCGGGGTGGTGTGCGCCGGAGACCGCGCCCGTGCGTTCTCGGATTGCGCGGAACGGGGTGAGCATGATCGAGCTCACCGGGGACGCGATCGGCGCAGCATCGCGGTGCGATGTGGCGATCGCGACACACGGTCGAGCTGCGGTGCCGGCGTTTCAGGGCGTCGATGAGGATGGTGGGCCGGTGAACTTCCGCACCGCGGTGCACATCAGCGAGGCGATCGCGATGGCCGAGGTCTGGGTGGTGGTGCACGAGTCGATCGCTCGGACGATCGGCGTCCGGTTCGTGTACACCCACCGCGTGCCCGCCGAGCAGGCGATCTATGAGCCGTTCTTTCATCCGATCAACATCCCGCTCCCGCACCGGCAGCACTGGGTGGGCGGCGGCGTGGGCGCGAACTCGCGATTTGGTCAGTTGATCGACGAGACGCTCCGTGTCGCGGGGTGGGACGGATCGCCGTATCTGGCGCACAGCACGCGGACGAAGTACCCGCTGCCGCAGTCGACGCTGTGGAGCTGGATCGAGCTGCCGCCCAAGCCGGTGGAGCACACTTCTTAGGACAGCGTGACGTCTCGGCACTCGAGTGCGCCGGCGGCGAGGATGGCGTCGACCTCGATCTCGATTTTCATGCGGTCGTCGGAGAGCCGGGTCTCGAACATCGTAGAAGTGGGGCGGGTGTCGCCGAAGGCGGCCTTGAGGGCTGGCCAGGTTTTGTGGAATTCGTCCGCGTCGCGGAGCATCAGCGTCATGCGCACGACATCGGGCAGTCCGGCGCCGACGGCTTCGAGGGCGGCGCGGATGTTGTCGAGGCACTGGCGGGTCTGCGTGTCGATGTCGTCCGCGATGGTCATGTCGCGGTAGTCGAAGCCGGTGGTGCCCGCAAGAAAAACGCGATCGCCAACAACGATCGCGCGGGAGTAACCGACATCGGACTCGAACGATGAACCGGAGGAGAGACGGATCTTGTGCATGGGTCGAGCGTAGCGGGCGTCGCGTGGCGGCGCTGACCTCAGCAGGACGTCAGCGGGTGATTCCGAGTCCTGGGCGGATGGGCGCCGCCCCATGGGCGCCGCTGGTCGTGTGTGGATCAGCGGCGCCCGTGGCCGAGGGTTGGGGTGCATCTCGGCGAATGGTGTGTCAGAAAAGACCGCCGGCCGTGTCCGGCCGGCGGGACGAATGGCGTGATTCGAGCGTGCGTGAGGTTCAGCGGCGACGGCGGAGCAGCGTGAGTCCGCCGAGGGAGAAGGCTGCAGCGGCGCCGGGAGCGGGGACGACCCGGATGGTCACCGTCTCGAGGTCCACGGTGAGGCTTTCGCCGACGAACGATGGGTTGAACGAGACGATGAAGAAGTCGGTGGTGCCGAACTGCGAGGCGTCGTAGGTGCCGGCAACATCTTCAATATTTGAAGTGGTCACGCCGAAGGGGTTCAGCGTGGTGCCCGTTGCTGTGAGCGTGATTGTCGTGAGGAAGTGCCCACCACCTGGGTTGATATCCACGGCGAGTGGACCGACGCCGTAGTTGGTCGGCTGTGATGTGAATCGGAGGAACGCGCCGCTCGTGCCCGACTCCGTCCCGCCGCCGATGTCGTACGAGTATGCGAGCGGACCGTCGTAGAGCGAACCGCCGTTGCCGAAGACTGCCCCCTGCTGGGACGTGTCGAAGGAGAGGGTGAGCGACGCCTCTTCACTGACGGCGGCATTGACGAGTGTGCTGCCCGTGAAGTCGGTCTGTGACACAGTTCCCGAGTAGATGATCTCGATCGGCACCGCACTCGCTGACGGGGCCAACGCGACGGCTGCGGCTGACGAGACCGCGGCGCAGAGGATAGGTGTGGACATGTTTCTCATGTGTGCTCCTACACAAAAGCAGAGGTATCAAGAGTCTCGACGCGAGAGACGCTCTCGCGACACACAATGGAGAGCTGCGGCAATCGATCGAGTCGACTGCGGAGGGCGCGTGGTTCCTGGTCGCGACGCTTTGGTCGTGTTCACGATGATCTAGAAATCTCGGTAGTACCAGTCGGGGATGTTGTCGAGTGCGTACGTCGGTTGTCCGCCGACATCCATGCCCTTGAGCCCGCCTCGCGTGTAGACCAAGCGGGACATGAAGTATTGAAAGGTGTCTCCACGCGGATTCTGTTGCGGCTCGGGCGGCATCGGATCGTTCATCAGTGTGTTCGGGAAGTAGCCGAGCTGGGTGAACGCGAGCGACGGGGCGCGGGGCGACCATCCGAAGCTGGTTTCCCTGGTTCTCGTTGGGCGGACCGAGCCATCCGCAAAGCCGATGGTCGGCGTGGCGTCTCCATCGAGTGCGTGGCGATCGATCGGGCTGTGGCGGTCGTTGGTTTCGAAGAGCATGGCCTTCCCGCTTGGGTACGCCGTGTTCGAGACGGACACATCTCCGTAGCCGTACTCCAGATCGACATCCCGATCCGGGTAGAAGGTGTTATAGATTCCCGTGATGCTCCCGCCCGAAGCCATTCTGTTGGTCACGATGTTGCCCGACTCGACCGTGTCGTACGGCATGCTGATTCTGCGGGTCTGGTAGGAGTCATAGAACGCGGGCGGGTACACATACGTGGACTGAACAATAGTCGTGAGCACCGAGGACAGGCCAAGGCCCGCATCCGAGAACAGTTCGCGAAGCTCATCGAGGCCGTTGAGCGACTCGTACTCGTCCGAGTTCCGCACGAGCGCAACCCGAACGGCATCTTCCGGGCACGCGCCGGTCTCTGGGAGGTTGTAGGTGGTATCGAGATAGTCTGTGATGAGCAGGGTCCACGCTCGCGGCCAAGCGACCCACGTTGCAGTATCACGATCCCAATCGCCGAACTCATCCTCGGGGAAGCTCAGCCGCTCTCTCGCGACCGACATCGCCTGGAGTGTGACAGCCTGGGTTTGGAGCGTGATCGTTTCCGCGTCCGCGCGGATGTCATCGAAAGGTGTCGGGCCGATGTCCCGAGGTGTCCACGACCAACTCGGGTAGTCATCGGTGTCAACGGAGTAGGCGAGCATCGCGGCCAGGTTCTGGCGCACGTGCGACATGCACTTGACACGCCCCGCGGCTTCGCGTGCTCGGGCGAGCGCGGGCAAAAGAAGTCCGAGCAGCAGGGCGACGATCGAGACCACCACGAGGAGTTCGATGA
>JBCDJJ010000092.1:0-13449 GCA_038747915.1 Planctomycetota bacterium
CACCGCGCCGGGGTACGGCGAGCTCGAGGGCGTGGCCCACCGCTCCAACTACGACCTCAGTGCGCACACGAACCACCCCGATTCCACCACCAAGCTCGAGTACTTCGACACCACACGCGGCGAGCTCGCCAAGAACGGGCAGCCCAAAGGCGAGCGGTACATCCCGCACTGCATCGAACCGTCTGCTGGGCTCGACCGCGGTGTGCTCGCGCTGCTGTGCGAGGCGTACACGCCGGACGAGGGCCGCGCGAGCAAGGTGTTCATGAAGTTCCACCCGCGCATCGCGCCGATCAAGGCGGCGGTGTTCCCGCTGGTGAACAAGGACGGCATGCCGGAGAAGGCGGCCGAGGTGCACCGGGCGCTCGTCAAACGTTTCGGACACCTCGGCTTCATCGAGATGGACGCCAAGCAGTCGATCGGCAAGCGGTACGCGCGCATGGACGAGGCCGGGTGCCCGGTGTGCTTCACCATCGACGGCGAGACGCTGGACGAGGGTTCTGAGAACTTCGGCACGGTGACGAGCCGCGACCGCGATACGCTCGAGCAGGTTCGGCTGAAGATCGAGGAGGTGCCGGCATGGCTCGACACAAAGCTATTCAAAACAAGTGCTTTAGCTTGATCTATTCTTTAGAGGGAACGGGCTCAGGCTGACCAATTTCTAATAATGGTTCAGTCCTATCCGGAAGCTCTTTAGTCTCACGCAGTAGTTCTAATCTAAGCGAGTCTATTTGTTTGTGGAGATCTTCGATTTTTGCTTCTGCCTTAGCCACTTCTGGCGCTTCTTCAGGGACAGATACTTCGATATCAACACCTTGATTGGCAGATTTAAGTGCAAACTCGAATCCAAAAGAAAGCTTAGCATTTAGTTCATTTGCTCTAGTTTTCTCAGTATCCGGATGAATTTCTATTAATTCAAAGATTGCCTTCAAGGTCTCATCTCGAATGCCGTCGACCAGTTTCGGACTTTTACTGAGAAATTCATCGATTGCCTGCTTTGGATGGCCGATCTCACGCAGACGGTCAACGGCTTGCTGCGTGTCGTACCTAGTCCTAAGAGCACGGAGCACACCCTTGCCAAGGGTCAACATGCCGAGCGTTACCCATGGAGCCAGTTCAAAAAATAGTTCAAAACTACCGCGCCCGAGTCCTGTGACTCTGATTCGCTCTGAAGTCGATCCATAGGCCAGCTCACTCAGCGCATCAACGATCCTGGTCCAACCTTCTATCTGCTTATCAAATACTCTAAGATCATTATTAGTATATGAAGTTGGCATGAGAATACCAACTTCATATTCATTTTGTTCTTCTTCAGACATAATTCCAAGTGACTCTAAGGCGTCAAATATTTGTGACGCCGCCTTCCACTTTTGCTGAGTCTGATTGACTAGCTGCTGAAACTGCTTTGTTGCCGATGCCTGAATAAATGGTATTTGACCAAGTATCGATTCAATTTTTTTCGAGAGATGGCTTGCGGCAATTGACTCGAGCTTCGCATCTCGAATGGATCGCTGGACGCTTATGGCAAGCTGTCGCGTTTGAGCCTTAGCTAAGGCCGATCGAATGGCTCCTACTGCCGTTGAAAAACGCTCTTGTGCAGCTGTATCGGCTGGATTAGCCTGAGCAGCTGTAGAAGTCTCTAAAACTGCATTCAAATATTCTAAAATTTTATTATCTTTATAATCAGCCTGAATTGATTGGAGCGCTCTAGCAAGTAATTTAGTGTCCAAAACAACTTCCTCCGGCTTCATGGGCTAGACGGATTGGACTATGAGCTTAACGTACTCCCGCCTCCTCTGCTTCCCCGGGATCGCCGCCGACGAGCGGCTCTTCGATCGTCAGCGGGATGCGTTCCCCGATCTGCTCGTTGCCCCCTGGCTCACCCCGCGCCGCGCCGAGCCCGTCGGGGCATATGTCGCCCGTCAGCTCGATGCGCTGGGCATCGACGCGGCTCGTGTGCGCGCCGGCGATGAGCCGCCGGTCATCCCCTTCGGTCAGAGCTTCGGGGGGTGGCTCGGGATTGCCGCGGCCGCCCACCTCGGCTCACCGCTCGTTCTCATCATCGCCAACGCGCCCGTTCCCGAGATGGTCTCCGACGAGATGCAACGGAAGGTCGCGCAGCTCAGCGCCCTGCCCCACTGGGCCATCATGGCCTTCGCGCGCACGTACAAGGCGTTCCTGGCTGCCCGGTGCGCCGCCCGACGGCTTCCACCGCGCGACCTGTCGCGCATGCCCCTCGGCTTCCCGGCGCGCATGCTCCTGTGGTCGGGCTTAGTGATGAGCCAGCCGCTCCCCGAGCCGCCGCCGGGGTGCTGCGTGCGTCGCGGGTACGCCCGTCACGACCCGGTCGTGCGGTACGAGCGGCTCCCGAGCGGCCATACCGCCGATCTCGTCGTCGAGACCGACTCGCACATCTTCAACCACACGAACGCGGACGAGGTGAATGCCTGGATCCGC
Source organism: Planctomycetota bacterium (assembly GCA_038747915.1). Taxonomy (GTDB): domain Bacteria; phylum Planctomycetota; class Phycisphaerae; order Phycisphaerales; family UBA1924; genus JBCDAP01. The sequence continues at coordinate 2,455 of JBCDJJ010000092.1, forward strand.
CGCACTGTGGCTGAAGCCCTCCACCCCGCGAATGCGACCAACACCGAGCCGCGCGTGTGAGCGCACGAGTCTGTCTCGGCACCGCGCCGATCCCGATCCCAGGCGCCCTCACACTCGCTGGCCTCGTGGGCGCTCTGAGCATCCGCCGCAATCGCTGAGGACCCCGGCCCGAACGCAACAGAACACGGGCAAAGGCCTGTAGACCAGTGCGAACATGCCCCCTCGGTCCGGTACCAACTGGGTAAAACCGATGACGTGTTGATCTGAATCCCACACCGACTGGCGAGCGTTAGCGGGTGTGTTTCACTCCGGTCGCGGTCGCGCGTGCACGAGCGGTAGCATCACAGCATGCGATGGCTCCGATCGGCCCTGCGTCCTTTCGTTGATGTGTTCGTGACATCGCTCGCGAGCAGCGTACTCTTCGTGTGGGGCTTTCTAAGCGGACCGAATTCGTTCTTGGTCGCCTCGAGTGTTTTGGTGCTCGGCATCGTGTCGTACGCGGGTTCGATCACGCGTCTTCCGCGTTGGCGAGTCTTCGCAGCCACGTGGCTCGGCTGGCTGCCTGCCGTCACGGTCGCACACCTCTGGGTCGCAGACATCTCGAACCTTGGTGTGCTTCCGCTTGTCGGCTACCTCGCGCTCTTCCCCGCAGCGTACGCATGGATCGCGTACTCGATCGGTATCCGAGTCGGTGCGCGGTTTGTTCGCCGTGACCTCCTCTTCTTCCGCCCGGTGTTGATCCTCGGCGCACTCCCAATTGTTTGGATTGGTATCGAGGTGCTCCGCGGCGAGCTTCTGTGGGGCGGGTACGCGTTCCACCTGCTTGCGCACGCCACCACAGTCGACTGGCCCGTCCCTGTATTCGGATCGCGCCTGGGCGCTTACGGCGTCGGTCTGGTACTGCTTGTGCAACAGTTGATGTTCTTCGTCGTCTACGCGGCGGTGCTGCACATCGTTGGACGCAAGACCGCAGGTCTCCTCTTGGGTCTCGGCGCTGGCGTGGTCGTGGTCTACATCACCCACTTCGTCGTTGCGTTTCTGATCAACTTCGTGTTGACCCTGGGTCGCGCCGACGAATCTGACCGACCGGCTGTCGCGATCGCTGTCATCCAGACCAACATCCCCCAGTCCAACCGCGAGGTCTGGTCCACCGACTCCCGTCTTGAGACCCTCGAGTTCATCGAACGACTCTCGCGTGAGGCGGTCGCCGAGCGGCCCGATCTCGCGGCCATCGTTATCCCCGAGACCATGTACCCCGGCTACCTCGGCCTGGTGCCCGAGGCCATCGCCGAACAAGAGCGCACGCCGATCGGGATCGACGGCGTGCCGGCAGCGGTCTTTCCCTTCAGGCTGCTCACCCTGCAGGCCGAGCTCGGCGTGCCCATGCTCGTGGGTGCCGAGGCGATCGAGGATGTCGCCATCATCGAGAACTCCGAGACCGGCCGGCTCTCCATCGAGACCGGCGACACCTACAACTCCGCCTTCGTCATCGCCGATGGCCGCGTACACCCGCAACGCTTCGACAAGATCCACCTCACCCCCTTCGGCGAGGTCATGCCGCTCATTAGCCGGTGGGAGTGGCTCGAGCAGCGGTTGCTCGCCATCGGCGCGCGCGGCATGACCTTCGGCCTGAGCAAGGGCGAGCGGTTCACCACGGTCGAACTCGGCGAATCGGGCGACCGACAGCCCCTCCGCGCCGCCACCCCGATCTGCTTCGAGGCCACCAGCTCCCGCACCGTCCGCCGGCTCGTCTATGACGCCGAGGGCGAGCGTCAGGCCGATGTCATTATCAATCTCACCAACGATGGGTGGTTCAGCGACCACGATGCCGGCCGTGAAGCTCATCTGCTCGCCGTCCGGTGGCGGGCGATCGAGCTCGGCACGCCGATCGTCCGGGCTGCGAACACGGGCATCTCCTGTGTGATCGATGCCCACGGCCGGGTGATCGAGCGGCTCGAGCCGCGGACCGAGGGACTGCTGATCGCCGAGGTCCCGATCGCGGTGCCGAACGCCGCGGGCTCGACGGCGTACGCGCGGTATGGCAACGTGGTGGGATGGGCCTGCCTCGTGATCACCATCGGCATCACCGTGTGGACGTTCGTCCCCGCGCGACGCCGTGCAAGCGCCGAGGCGGGTGTGTCCGATGAGTCTGACAAGAACGAGCGCACGGAGCCGGCGAGTGATGACCAGAACGAATCGAGCTGATCGTTGGACCTCGGCCACGGTGTTCGCGATCGCGGTGTGCATGCTCGCGCTCGCCGGGTGCTCGTCGGGCCCGGCGCCGGGTGCGGACGATGCGGGCACGGTTGAACTCGCAGAGCGGTGGTCCGCTGGCGCCCGCTCGGGGGCGGATTCATCGATCTCCGCCGATCTGGAACTCGGCGAGAACCTGCTCGATGACCGCGTGGCGCGGAGTCGTCTCCGCGAGCGGGCCATCTCGTTGCTGAGCGAGTTCGCCTTCTCCGAGGTGCCGCTGCTGCGGGCGAACGCGATCGAGGCCCTGCACCCGACGCCCGCGCGCGTGGGCGAGCTCGCCTCGGCTGGCCTGGCCGACCCGAGCCCCGCGGTTCGGTCGGTCGCTGCGATGACGATCGGCCAGGTGCGGCTCCGCGACCGTGCGATCGGCGCCCGCCCGCTGCTCGCCGACACCGACGAGCGTGTGCGGCTCTCAGCGATCATGGCGCTCGCGTCCAACGGCTTCGCGGTCGACCGCTCGCCGCTCGCTGCGGCCCTCGAGGGCGGCTCGCCGTCGGCCGCGTCGCACGCGGTGTTCATCCTCGGCGAACTCGGCGACCCGTCCGCGATCGCCATGCTCCGCGACCGCCTGACCCGGCCACTCCCCGGCGACCGCGGCGCTCAGCGGAAGTTCCTGCTGCAGGCTGCCGAGGCCATGGTCAAGCTCGGCGATACCCGGGCGCTGAGCACCATCCGCGCTGCGTTGTACCCCGCGCAGGTCGAAGACTTCGAGTTCGCGGTGCTCGCCGCGCAGATGATCGGCGAGCTCGGTGATGCGGACTCGGCGCCGCAGCTGATCCGGTGTGTCGAGTTCGTGACCCCCGATTCGCCCCAGGGCAACTCGCCTCGGCCGGACTGGTACCGGACCGACCCGTCCGCACAAACCTTCGTGTACCCGCCAGAACTCCGCCTCGCCGCATCGGCTGCCCTGGCCAAGCTCGGGCTCACCGACGGCGTCTACGTGGCCGACCAGTACCGCCGGCAGCCCGAGGCCCCGGTGCGAGCACAGGCGGCGTTCACCTTCGGGCAGATGTGGCCGGACGACATCGAACGGTCACGCGCCGGTCAGCGCCGCGCGTCGACCCGAGTGGCCCTCGCGGCACTCCCCGTGATGCTCGAGGATTCCTCAGCCTTCGTCCGCCTGCACGCCGCGGCGGCGACGCTCGAGCTCCTCACCAGCCTCGACGGGTAACACCGATCAAAAACACCTTCCGTGCTCGCACTCTGCACCGGTGCCGTGGTCTGAGCGACGCGAAGGCCACGAGGTCCCCGGCGCGGCGTGGTGCCCGCGTGGCCTTCGGCATCCTCCAGATCACGGCACCCGTGGACGCCGGGCGCTCTAGGATCGCCCGCATGGGTGATGAGCCAGCAACACCGGAACCGGTCGGCGTCTCGATGTGGCAGCGGGCGGCGTCGTTCGCGGCCCGGATGCACCGCGGCCAGCACCGCAAGGATGGTGTGACCCCATACGTGGCGCACCCATTCCGAGTCTCGCTTGTCGTCCGTGAGGTATTCGGCGTCTCGGACCCGGTGTGTCTGGCGGCGGCGCTGCTCCATGATGTAATCGAGGACACCCCAGCAGACTACGACGATGTGGCCGAGCAGTTCGGCGCGGACGTGGCAGCCTGCGTGGCGGCCTTGACGAAGGACATGCGGCTCCCCGAGAACGACCGCGAGCCGTCGTACGACCGGCAACTCGTAGCCGCCGACTGGCGAGCCAAGCTCGTGAAGCTCGCGGACGTGTACGACAACCTGTGCGACCGCCTGACCAGGTTAGACGGACGGTCGCCGACGAAGGCGATCGAGAAGATCCGTCGCGCGGTGGCGATCGCCGAGCCCGAGGCAGAGAATGTGCCCGCGATCGCGAGGGCGATCGATGCGCTGCGGGAGCTGGTGACCAGCCACGAGCAGCAGTGGGCCGAGGAACGACGCCGCACCGGCGACTGAGCGGCGATCGTGCAGCGACGGTGCGAAGAGGTATTCGCCATGGACACCGGACTGACAGGCGATGGACCGGTCGTGGCGGTCGCGGGCGCGACCGGCGCGGTCGGTGTGGAGTTTCTGCGGCTCTTCGATGAACGTCCGATGCCGATCGGCGAGCTTCGGCTACTCGCGTCCGAGCGGTCGGCGGGTACGGAGATGATCTGCCGCGGCGCAGCGCACACGGTTCGCGTGCTGGACGACGACAGCTTCACGGGCGTTGATCTCGCGCTCTTCTCCGCGGGCGGGTCGATCAGCAAGCGGTTCGCGCCCATCGCGGTCGATGGCGGCGCACTGGTGATCGACAACTCCAGCGCATTCCGGATGGACCCGGCGGTGCCGCTCATCGTGCCCGAGGTGAATGCCTCGGCGATGGGTAGGTACGGCGTGGGCGAGGGGTCGCAAGGCGGGATCATCGCGAACCCCAACTGCTCAACAATCATCCTGATCGTGCCCGTGACGCCCATCCACCGCGCCTTCGGGGTCGAGCGGATGGTCGTGAGCACCTACCAGGCGGTCAGCGGCGCGGGTGCCGCCGCGATGGACGAGCTCATCGACCAGACGAAGGCGTTTCATGCGGGCGAGGACGTGGCGCCACGAATCTTCGGCGAGCCGTGCGCGCACAACGTGTTCAGCCACGACTCGGCGGTGGACCCGGAGACCGGCCGGAACGTCGAAGAGCAGAAGATGGTCGACGAGACACGAAAGATCTGGGGCGACGAATCGATCCGGGTGACCGCGACCTGCGTACGTGTGCCCGTGCTGCGCGCGCACACGGAGTCGATCAATCTGACGCTGCAGGAACCCGCGACCGAGGACCAGGTGCGCGAGTTGCTGATGTCGGCCCCCGGCGTGGAGGTGGTCGACAACCGTGGTGCGAACGATTTCCCGACGCCGTTGAAGGCGAGCGACCGCGACCCGGTGCTGGTCGGTCGGATCCGCCTCGACGAGAGTCAGCGGTTCGAGGGATCGGGCGCGAGCCGGCGCGGCGTGGGGTTCGACCTCCTGGTGAGCGGGGATCAGATCCGCAAGGGAGCCGCCCTGAATGCGGTGCAGATCGCGGAGTTGGCGATCGCTCATGTTGCTGCGTGACCCGGCCAGATCGTGCGTTCGACGGTCCGGTGCGGAGTTATCGGGCTCAGATTGAACCCTCGGGGCGGTTCTGCCGAAAGAAGGAATATGCCGTTCGTCGGTTCGATCATCTCGGCTCGCCAAGCGTCCCCGCCGCCGCCCGCTACCAAGTCGCGGAAGGAGAAGGCGGAGGAGTCGCGAGATCCTCGCCGCCTCGCGGAGGTGCGCGACGAGGCCGAGCTGTCGGTTCAGCAGGTCGAGCAGACCGGCACCGAGCGCCCGATCGCGGAGAACACGAGCGAGGACTCCGCGGAAGACCGCGAGGCCCAGGTGTACTACGGGCCGGGCTCGAACGAGCGCGGCGCCGAGCCGCCGAGACTTGATCTCGAAGGGTGAACGCGACGCGTTGCGCGGAGAAGATCGCGTCGCGACCATTTGTCACGGCGCCCGAGTCCAGTGTTGAGATCACTCGGTCACGCACCACGGAGTGCGCGCCACTTGGTGACAGCTTCGGGTTCGCGAGGGTAGAGGGGCAGAAGGTCGGCGGGGTCGCATGGTGCGATGCGCTCGGCGGCGTCGAGGACCGCGCTGGCCGAGAAGCGGATGGGATGCCCGGGGTACTCAACGGGCAGGTGGTGGTGATCGACGAGGGCGTGGCGGAGTTCGGTGTCGCAGACGAGGGTGGCCGCCCCGAGTTCGGTCACGAGCGTGTCGAGGGGGACGAGCTCGCCGGATGGGTGATCGGCGGTGGTGTCATCGTCGGGCGTGTATCGCCAGGCCGTGTCGCGCTTCCAGGCGAGGGCGATGACCGGGCTCGCGGTGCGCACGTCGGGCGGGAGCGCCGCGGCGGCACCGACCGGTGTCGGCACGCCGACGAGCGCTGCGCCGGTGGCCTCGGCGATGAGTTTGGCCACGGTGACCGCCACCCGGCAGGCGGTGTAGCCGCCGGGACCGATCGAAACAGCAACGACTTCCAGTTCATTCGGCGTCACGGCTGCGCGCTTGCACACGCGGTCGATGGCGGGGATCAGGTCGTCGGTGCCGTGGCCTTGGGTGGTGACGGGCTCGATCAGGTCGGGCTCGCTCGGCAAGCGGAGGGCGACCTCCGCCCGACCTTGCTCGCCGCGCGGATTGGAGGTTTCGATGCCGAGGCGCGCGCGCCGGGCGCTCGTATGCTGTGTCGGGCTGTGCGTGTGGTCGTGCACAGCGGGTGAGTGTCGCAGAATGCGGCGGAAGGCGAGCGAGCACCATGGCGAGCGACACGGACCCGATCGAACTCGAAACAGACACCGGAGCTCCGGGCGCCGCGGCGCCGAAGTCGGGTGATCCGCTCGACGATCTCCCGCCCGACTCCGGACCGGAGCAGCACGTGTTGACGGTGCACCCGTCGATGTGGCGGGGTCAGCCGTTCAGCTCGGTCGCGCTCGCGTTGCTCCCGATCGTGGCGGGTGTGCTGCTGGCGGTCTTCGTGACGGTGTCGTGGAAGTGGCAGCTCACGCTGTCGGTGTTTGGGCTGCTGGTGGTGCTGTGCTGGGGCACGCTGCTGGTGCGGTGGATCACGACGAGCGTCAGCCGGTCGCTCAAGGTCACCAACAAGCGCGTGATCGAGCGTCGAGGGCTCTTCAGCCGGTCGACCGACGAGGTGGTGCTGGACCACATCCGGAACGTGCAGGTGTATCAGTCGTTCATCGACCGGATCTTCGGGATCGGGCAGATCGGGATCTCGAGTTCGGGTCAGGACGGGATCGAGATCGAGATGGCGGACATCCCTCGGCCGGATGAGATCAAGAAGATTCTGGATCGGTATCGGTCGATGTGAGTATCGCACTCGCTTGCGCACGCGGCTCGGATGAGGCGTGTTGGACGGATTTTCGTGGGAGCGAGACGCTCCCACCACCGACCTCCGAGCTACCCGACGAGGACGACGACGTGGACCTCGAGGGCCCGGCCCTCGCCGACGGCGTCGACGTGCTCGTGGGTCTTGCCCTTGATGTTGACCTGTGCGGCCTCGACACCGAGGTGGGTGGCGAGGTTGGCGATCATGCGGTCTTTGATGGGTGAGATCTTGGGCCGCTGAGCGATGATGGTGGCGTCGAGGTTGATCAGGGTGAGACCGACTTGGGCGAGGCGTCGAGCGGCCTCGATCACGTAGACGCTGGAGTCCTCACCGGCGTGGCGTGGGTCGGTGTCGGGGAAGAGCTGACCGATGTCCGGCATGGCGAGGGCGCCGAGGATGGCATCGGTGACCGCGTGGTAAAGGGCATCGCCGTCGGAGTGGCCGACGGGTCCGTAGTCGAGGTCGGGGAGCGTGACGCCACCGAGGACGAACGGGCGGCCCTGGCCCGCCGGCGGGTGGGGCTCGAGGCGGTGGAGGTCGTAGCCGTGGCCGATGCGGAGGGTGGTCATGGCGGCGCTGGTGGTGGCGGTCTGTGGGCTCGTGTGAGGATGGCCCGTGCGGTGAGCCGATACTCTACGAGCTTCGAGGGATCGCTCGGTCAGGTGTAAGGAGTCGACATGGCACGCAACGGGTCACGCACGGTTGGTCTCATCGGTTGTGGTGCGGTCGCGGCGATGTCGAGCGGGTGCTGGTTCCAGGGCGGGCCGCTCGTGTCGGAGGACCGGTACACCTACGACTCGACCCCGATGAGCCCGAAGACGATCACGATCTTCGATCTGCGGACCGACGAGGCCGTCTGGGCGTACGACCTGCCGGTCGGACGGCGACTCATCATGAAGTTCAAGGAGGGCGAGGGCCCGGACGACTACTTCTCCTCGGAGATGCAGTGGGACGACATCCCGGCGTTCACGCGTCTGGCGGTGCCGCAGGAGCGGCACCCGGTGCCGCCCTACTACTCCCGGCGTGTGGAGATGACGCTCCGGCCGGTGCCGGAGATGGCGTCGAGCGTGCCGCCCGAGGGTGAGGAGGACGAGGGTATGCTCGCCGCCTCAGCGGAGGACGCGGCGGAGGAGTGATCCCGCGGCGCTCCGCGAAGGCACACCACGTCGAGCGGAGCAGAACAGCATGGCGGACACAACGGGATCGGGCGCGGCGCAGCCGGTGCGGTACGCGATGATCGGCGGCGGGAAGGACGCGTTCATCGGCGCGGTGCACCGCATGGCAGCAGCGCTGGATCAGCAGGCGGTGCTGACCGCTGGGGCGCTGAGCTCGACCCCGGAGAAGGCGATCGCCTCGGCGCGAGAACTCGGACTCCCATCCGACCGCGGCTACGGGTCGTGGGAGGAACTGCTCGAGAAGGAATCCGCGCGGCCGGAGGGCGAGCGGGTCGATTTCGTGTCGATCGTCACACCCAACGACACGCACTTCCCGATCGCCAAGGCCGCGGTCGAGGCCGGGTTCCACGTCGTGCTCGACAAGCCGATGGTGCACTCGAGTGCGCAGGCCGCGGAACTCACCGCGGCGGTCGAACAGTCCGGTGTGGTATTCGCGGTGACGTACAACTACACCGGGTACCCGCTCGTGCGGCACGCAGCGGACATGGTGCGGGGTGGCGAGATCGGCGAGGTCCGCAAGGTGTTCGTGGAGTACCACCAGGGGTGGCTCAGCACGAAGCTCGAAGACACCGACCTCAAGCAGGCCGGGTGGCGGACGGACCCGGCGCGGTCGGGCATCGCGGGGTGCGTGGGCGATATCGGCACCCACGCCGAGAACCTGGTGGCCACGGTGACGGGGCTGGAGATCGAGGCGCTCGCGGCCGACCTGAGCACGTTCGTCCCGGGGCGCCGGCTGGACGACGACGCCGCGGTGCTGATGCGGTACCGCGGGGGCGCCAAGGGAACACTCACGTGCTCGCAGGTGTGCTGGGGCGAGGAGAACAACCTGACGCTCCGGGTGTACGGCACGAAGGGGGCGCTGGCGTGGCGGCAGGAAGAACCGAACGCACTCCGGCACATCGATGCGGACGGTGTGCGGCGGGAGCTGACACGCGGCGGGCCCGGACTCTCCGCAGCAGCGGGCGACGCGACGCGGATCCCACCCGGGCACCCCGAGGCGTTCATCGAGGCGTTCGCGAACGTGTACCGAGGGGCGCTGGACGCGATGCGAGGTGTGAAGAGCTCGCTCGCCGAGCGGTTCCCGACGGTACACGATGGGGCGCGCGGCGTGCGGTTCATCGAGGCGGTGGTCGAGAGCGGGCAGAAGGATGCGGCGTGGGTGACGTTCTAAGCAACGGCGCGGGCGTAGGGTGGTGATGTGAGCGCGACAGATCTGGCCACGTTGAGCGACCCCCTTCCGATCGAGCCGGTCTCGCGGGCGTTCGACGTGTCGATCCGCCCGCCCGGGAGTAAGAGCCTGACGAACCGGGCGCTGCTGATGGCGTTGCTCGCGGACGGGGCGTCGACGATCACGGGCGCGCTGACCGACGCGGACGATGCCCACCGGATGCTGACCGCGATCGATCAGCTCGGCGGATCGGTCGACGAACGCGACACCGACACGCTCGGTGTGACCGGGACGGGCGGACAGCTTCGCGGCGGGTGCGAGGTGTTCTTGAACAACGCGGGCACCGCGACGCGGTTCCTGACCGCAGCGGCGTGCTTCGCGGACGGGCCCGTGGTGATCGACGGCAATGCGCGGATGCGTGAGCGGCCGATCGGCGAGCTGGTCGGGCTGCTTCGGACGCTCGGGGTGACGATCGAGGAACTCGGTGAGCCTGGGCGTGTGCCGATCCGGATGCACCCGCACCGGCCCGCGGGTGGCGCGATCGAGGTGCCGACGACGCTCTCGAGTCAGTTCATCTCGGCGCTCTACATGACCGCGCCGCTCATGGCGCAGGGGCTGACGGTGCACCTGGTCGGTGAGATCACGAGCCCGAGTTATCTGCGGATGACGCTCGGGCTCATGGAGCGGCTCGGCACGATACCGGCCGCCTGGGCGGAGGGCGATGCCGGGGGGCGGCGGCGCGGCGGGGCGCGATCGAGCGACGGGCTCCGCGAGGTGACGGTGCCCGGGGCCGCACCGATCCCCGCGTTCCGGTACGACGTGGAGCCCGATGCGAGCGGCGCGACGTACTTGTGGGCCGCTGCAGCGATCGTGCCGGGCGGGCGAGTGCTGGTGCCGGGGCTGGACGGGCGGTCGCTCCAGGGTGATGCGGGGTTCGTGGAGCTGCTCGGGCGGATGGGGGCCGCGGTGGAGTACGAGGACGGCGGGACACGCGTGATCGGGCCGGAGCGGCTCGCGCCGATCGAGGCGGACATGAGCGAGATGCCGGACGCCGCGATGACCCTTGGTGCGGTGTGTTGCTTTGCCTCAGGGCCGAGCGAGCTGCGCGGGCTTCGGACGCTCCGCGTGAAAGAGACCGACCGGATCGCAGCGACCAAGACAGAGCTGGAGAAGGTGGGTGCGGTGGTCGAGGTGTTCGACCACGAGGGCGAGGGGGGCGCCGCGGACGAGGGGATGCGGATCACACCGCCGGACGAGCCGTGCTCGGGACCGCCGGTGGTGTTCGACACGTACGACGACCACCGGATGGCGATGAGCCTGGCCCTGATCGGGCTCCGCCGGGCGGGTGTGTCGATTGCGGATCCGGGGTGTGTGCGGAAGACGTACGCGGGCTACTGGACGGATGTGGAGCGGCTTCGATCGATCTGACAAACGCCGGTGGTGGAGGGGTACCCCCGACGCGGGCCAAAGGGGGGCGTCACGGGGGGGGGGGGACCCGCCCCCCCCCGGCCATGGTCCCGAAAGCGCGC
>JBCDJJ010000093.1:0-13201 GCA_038747915.1 Planctomycetota bacterium
ATGCTCTTTTCATACCTGAAAACCGTTTTACGCTGCCGGCATCCGTTCTCTCACAATGAATTAATACAAGTTCGAGCCCGCGTTCACGCAGTGTGCGCATCCCATTTGATCGAGCAGCGTCTTTGAGCCTCTCAGTCGACGCCCCTTCGGAGATCAGGCACGTCATCTCTTTGTCGACATGAAGCAGCTCAAAGAGTCCACGTCGGCCTCGCAGACCCGTGCCGTGGCAACTGCTGCACCCGTCGCCCCGGCATTCCTCGCAAATAGTTCGTACAAGCCGTTGGGCCAGCACCGCGGATAGTGAAGCATTAATGAGGTATGGCTCAACGCCTAGATCGGAGAGCCGCGTCACTGCTGAGGGTGCGTCGTTCGTATGCAGTGTGGAGAACACCAGGTGGCCTGTCAGTGCCGATTGGATTGCGATCCGTGCCGTCTCGGCATCTCGGATTTCGCCGACCATGATCACGTCCGGATCCTGGCGCAGGATGTGTCGCAACCCCGTCGCGAAGGTGACACCTTTGCGTGTGTTAATCTGGCTCTGACTGATTCCCGGGAGTTCGTACTCGATCGGGTCTTCAATCGTCATAATATTGCGATCGGGTGTATTGAGTATAAGCAGCGCACTATATAGCGTAGTGGTTTTTCCAGACCCAGTGGGCCCGGTCACCAGCATCATTCCATGGCTTCTCGAGCAGAGTTTCTCGAATGGCTCGCGCACATCGGGCGGCATACCAAGCACATCGAGATCAAAGGACTCGCGCATTCCCTTGTCGAGCAACCGTACAACCAGCCGTTCACCTCTTTGTGTCGGAAGCGTGCTGACCCGAAGATCAACCTCACGCTCTCCGACTCGAACCGTGGCACGCCCGTCTTGTGGCAGCCGGCGTTCTGCAATGTCGAGGCCGCACATGACTTTTACGCGGCTCACGATCGGCGCATGCAGCTTCGGGGGAAGCCGTCGCTGCTCATACAGCACGCCATCGATGCGAAATCTCACCACGGTCTCGTCGTCGATCTGTTGAAGATGGATGTCCGAGGCACGCTGCTGCAGCGCCGCAAAGAGGATCGAATTTGTGAGCTTGACGATCGGGCCTCGTCCAGTGGTCGCGAGCAGGTCGCGCTCGTCGGCGCGGGCGATTGCATCAAGATCCGCGTCGCCAAAGCTCTCCTCAAATTCGCTCGCTGCCGATATGCCATCGCCTTCGGTCGTCGCGACGACCTGCTCTGCGAGCCGATCGAGCAGGGCAGCGATCTCGGCTCGGTCACCGATCCGAGTGCGGATCGGCCGCCCCAAGCGCACCGAAACGTTGTGCGATACCGCAGCCGCATGCTCGGGGTACCCAACGATCAGGACTTCAATCCCCCCCTCTTGGATGCCTTGGCTTACAACAAGGTGATCACGTGCAAAATCGATCGGAATCAACCGCGCGAATTCTGGTGAGATACGCTCGTAAACCAGCGGATCGTGGGGAGGATCAGCCTCCTCTGCAGAAGGTGGAGCAAGCTCACAATGAGCCGGTGCGAGCAGTTCCATCGCAATGAGCCTATCACTCCCTGCTCCCTCGTCCAAGGGGCTAGTGGATCCAAAGTGGGGCCATCGGGGGCGCGTCGCCGGGAATCGCAGCCCCCTCGCGCTCAATCGACGAGAGATGGCGCAGGTCACGAAAAAGTGGGTCCCGCAGGATATGTGCAGTGAGAAAGACATAAAAGCGTGACGAAGATCGACTGTCGCTCTCAACACCAAAGAGCCAGCTCACGACGGGTATCCGACTCAGCACCGGAATACCACTCCTGCTGAAACCGCGGTTGGTATCTCGGATACCTCCAAGTACAACCGTGAAGCCGTCAGGGATCGTCACTTGCCCAGACAAGCTGTTCTGAACGCTTGGTGGCGGGATGACACCGCCGCCCTCAAGTGTCGTCGAGTCACCAATAAACGTGCTCAGTTCGACTTGATAATCGAGGATCAGATGATCGCCTTCAGCGATCTGTGGTGTCACGGTCACAGTTGTGCCAGCATCTTCGGTGCCGCCAAAGCTGGTCGTCGCAACGGTGTCGGACGCATTAATCGATGTGAAGGGTTGACGCTCGACAGACCGAAGCGTGCCGGTTGCCCCATCGTTCACAAGCACCTTCGGCTCGCTCTGGTCGCGACCGTCCGTCACCACGCTCAGGGCACGGCTCAGCACAGAGAAGTCACCCGGGTTGAGCACAAGACCGACAAGTCCGCTGCCGAGCTCTGCCACGCCAGAATCGACATCGAGCCCCGATCCAAAGAGAGAGCCGATGTTGGCCTCGGTTTCGCCAGAGCTGAAGCTGAATGTCAGCTCTGTCCCGAGATCAAGCGACTCTCCCTCACTGAGTGTCACAAGCGTCGCTTCAAGCATGACCTGCGGGCGCCTCCGATCGAGCTGAGTCACCAACTCTGCGACGCGACGCAGGCTCGCAGGCGGCCCACTAGCGAGGAGCGAATTGGTCCCCTCGTCGACCGTGAGCTGAACCACAGGCGTTGAATTGCCTCGGAAGATGCTGGGCTGGCCCGCGGCGCGCTGTCCGATCGATCCGGATCCCCCCAGAGCTTCGCGAGTGAGCAGTGATTCAATCGTGGCACGAAGCTCGTCGGCATCGCGATTCTTGATAATGAAAGACTCAAACGCAACCAAGCCGTCTCCTGGTCGAGCGCGGATCCGCTCGATGAACTGCTCGATCCGCGTATGGGTGCTCGGTGACGCGGTGACAAGCACCGTGCCGGTCAGTGATTCCGCCACGATCCTGACCTCGGCGCCCTCAAGCAGCTCCTGGATCCCACCCGCGAGTTCGCTGGCAAGCACCGATGGCTCCGTGTACACCCGGGTCTCGAGAATCGGTGGCTGATCAAGTTCGACAACGAGTGCTCGAAGCCCCGCGAGCTCATCAGCAGGCCCATTCACGAGAAATGCATCCTGCCCGGGCACTGGGATGAACCGCCAGTCACTGGTGCGCCCGCCCGCACGCTCCGCTTCGAGCGCAAGCAAAGTCTCCAGAAGAGATTGGAGCGAAGCCACATCTGCCGAGGCCACTTCGATCCGCTCGGTGACATACTCGGTCGGCACTCGATCAAAGAGCTGGAGCGTATCCAGCGCCTTGTACACGCCATCCACCGGCCCGGAGAGCAAAAGCAAGCCCTCATCTCCAACGGTCTGCAGCGTGACACCATCGCCCTGCACCAGTGGCAGCACGACCTGAATCAGCTCGGCCGGACGCGAACTCCGGACGCGAGTGATCGCTGTCAAGGTCGATACAAGCGGGTCAACGCGTCCTTCGATCTCAAGTGGAGATTCCCCCGGGAGCAGAAGCCGTCCCCGTCCGACCTGTTGCCGCTGGCGAATGCTGTACACACCAGCAACAGGACTCTCGATCACCACCAAGTTCTGCGTTTCTAGCACGCTCCGCGTGAGCCGCCACAGCTCATCGGGTGTCACCGGCCGTTCAAGCCGCAGCTCGATCTGACCGCGGAGTGTGCCTGCAGGGATCTCCAGGGAAACACCGGCCTCGCGAGAGGCCAGGGCGATCAAGTCGGCGAGTTCGATACGCGGTGGCAGGGTGATCTCACGCGCCTCGTCGATTTCGCTTGCATCAACATCCTGGCCAGCCACACCTTGCGCCGTCACACACGTAGTTGTGCATACGAGTGCGCCAACCACCACGGCCTTGAGTGCAACGATGCCCTTTGCTCTGGCATGTGGTTCACGCGTGTGTGAGAGAGACGTATCCCGTGCGCGCGCAGCATGTTGAACCGAAAGCTTCTTCAAAGTTTCTCCTGAAAAAGCATATGAATGGGTGTGTAAAACTCCATCGCGAGTGTAAGCTACCCCACACTTCGGGTGATCACAAGAGACCCGAGTAAATTCGGACGGGAGCCTGCAAGTAGGAGGCGATCGGCGTGTTGAAAGTTATGATGATTTTGATGGTGTCGGTGCGCGCATTTATTACGTTAAGCGCACGCCGTTGCGCAGATCGTGGATCGGTGCTGCTCGGTTCCAACCGGTCGCGATGTGGTGCTGCCCTGCTGCTCTGCCTGTTGACGCTGACGCCATATGCCGTTGCGCAGGTGCCTACCGGTCCGTGCTTCGACTCGGGCA
The DNA here is from genome assembly GCA_038747915.1 of Planctomycetota bacterium. GTDB lineage: Bacteria > Planctomycetota > Phycisphaerae > Phycisphaerales > UBA1924 > JBCDAP01. The sequence goes on from JBCDJJ010000093.1 coordinate 4,122, forward strand.
CGCCGGACACAATCGATGAGATGTTGTGGGAGGACTTTCTGGACCGTCTCGCGCCTCCAGAGGACCTGCCGACCGTTCCATCAACGACATTCGAAATCGATGGGATCACGCATACGTTCACAGCAAATCCGGAGTCGATGCAGCGTGGACCGGCGTTCGAACTCTTGGATTCCTTTGATCTGACCGACTGTCTCGATGGCGGCAGTAACCCTGCTCCCTTTGCTACTGGCGGGGGAGGTAGTTCTCCGTGTGTGATGCTCTTTCCCGCTGACGAGGCACCCAAGAGTCCGGGCGACCCGTTGTTGGAGTGCAGCAATCCACTTGGTCCGAATGGGTGCTCGGACAGCACGGCCTCCGTTGGTGGCATCGGGATGATGGTCGAGCTGTGCGGCGGCGGGAACGCCACCTTTTCTGCGGCGAATGATGTCTCCCCGGCCCCGACCGGCACGGCATCGAACGCGAACACGTATCTCGGCGCGGTCGATCAGGGCGTGGCACAGGCCGGTGCGATCCCTGGCCAGTTGTCGAGCCGTTCTGACTTTGGCGGTGCCTCGCTCGAGAGCTTCAGGGTGATCTGGTTCGTCGATCCGGCTGCGCTGCTTGCCCAGTGCGACCAGGCCGAGCTACCCGACGGGTCGCCGGTTCCTCCGATCACGGATCCGAGCACGCTGTGGCCGCTGCGTTCGTATCCCACACTGGACTGGGAGCAGGTGAAGGAGTGGACGGACCAGCTCAAGTCCACGAACCCCAACGCGAAAATCCCTGACAATCTGCACCAGTACGGCGGTCCGGAGGAAGATCCACGGGTCTTCATCGAGAACTTTCTCGAGGTCACCGACACGCTGTCGAGCGGCGCGATCGCGTTGTCGCTCGCGGCGGAGATCGACGAGAACCTGGGCTTCGGGTGCGCGGTGGCGAACGACCCGGAGATGATCTGGTTCGGCCCGGTGCCCGGCGGCCCGACGGGCCCGTGTGATCCGTCGCACCGGCTCGATCGCTTCCTGGAGACCGGTCGCAAACTGTCGGTTGACACTGTGACCGGCGAGCTGATTGTTGTGAATGATGACGACACCATGGTGTTTCCGACGCCGTGCGTGAGCGGGGGGCCAGCCGACGCGACACAGTGGCTTGTGGACGTGGCGCTCAATCTGAACCCGTGCGGCATCACGCCAGCACCTCCTATGGTGAAGTCGGCTACGCCGGAGGAGATCGACTCGATCCTGATCCGCACGTTCGGCCCGGACGGCATCCTGGAGCGGTCCGGTGTGTTCGAGGACTTGGTCGGTGCGCCGCCCCCGTCGAAGCAGCCCATCGATCTGTACATGGAGCTGTGGGGGCGGTTCCACGCGGAAGGTCTGACGGGCCCGAACCCGCCGAGTCATTACAACGACGACTTCGACGACATGGGGAATCACCCCTTTGGTCCGAAGCAGGAGCTGGAGTGGTCGCTCCGTCACCGGTTCGAGATGGTGGATCGTCTGCCCGGCGCGACACCCGATGAACCGGCGACCTTCGACGGAGCGCCGTTCAGCGAGGCGCTGGGGATGATGGTCCGGGACATCTACCCGGGCTTGCCCGAGGATCCGTTCGGCGACTTCTACCAGCTGCCGGAGTACGAGCGTCTGTTCGACGAGGTGCTGTATACCGGTGACCCCACCACGTCGGTGGATGATGGGCTGATCTACGATCCGAACCTGGGCGCACTCACCCGTGAGTCGCAGCCCACACAGCCCACGTTTCCTGACCCGGGGTGGTGGCGGGACACCGAGCGCGACGCCTGGAACGAGTTGAGCGACCAGGAGTATGTGGAGCTGGCGCGGACGGACTCGATGCTGCGCGATCAGCTCGGGCTGGCGATGGAGCCCCCGGAGAATCTGATCGATCGCGTGCGCGGCGAGCTTCGGTGGGTGATCCCGGAGATCCCGGCGGACCCAGCCACGCCGACGCCCGGCGAGTGGAACGAGTTCATCGATTACCCGGGGAAGATGGACTCGCAGCTAGCGCCCGGCGACCCGGCCCGCTACGCCATGAAGTACGACATCGACGGCGACACCGGGCCCACGCCTCCCGTGGAGGTGCCGTTCGACGAGTGGATTCGGGAGATGATTGATCGTACCCCGGGCGCTCCGTTGCCGATGCAGGGTGTGGCGCCGGGTGTGACGCCTTCACAGTTCCTGCTCGATTCGCTGCAGGATTCCGCGTTCATTCCATCGATTCAAGATGCGATCTTCGATCCCGATCTGGGCCTTTTGGTGGATCTTCCTCGCAATTGTGAGCTCGTGACAGGTTGTCCGCCATCTGTGCCTTCGTTCGAACTTTGGAGAGACATCGACTTCCTCCGTGACATGCAGGACAAGCTGGACGGCCCGGGGAGCGTGGATACGGGCCTGCTGGACACGGTGCCGCTGGCGGTGAAGAACGTTCGCGAGGCGATGCAGGAGTACATCGATCAGTTCGAGCTGCGGAACCACTACGAGGACTTTGACTCGCAAACTGATCTCTTTGGTGATCCCACGCTGAAGATCTACCCCACGCACAATGCGAGCGATGTGGCGCCGGCGCCGACGCGTTCGACGGGCTTCTCCGACAACATCAGCTGTGTGCCGGCGTGCCCCGGTCAGCAGACCGGCACCCCCTACCCGGACCCGAGTGTGTCTCCGGACTTGCTGCCGATGAGTCTGCCACTGGATCCGATGCACCCGCTATCACCAACCGAGCGGTTCGCAGCGGAGTTCCTGAAGAACGCGGTCCGTGCCGACACGCAGCAGACATTGATCCCGGACCTCAACGGCGACAACCTTCCTGCGGACTGTGATCCGGGCGACGGCATGCTGAGCCCGGTGTTCCCGCTGTACCCGGACATCACGTCCGACCGGGACGGCGACGGCACCGATGAGCTCGACATCAATCGCGAGGAGCTCATCGAGGCATTCACCGAGAACGGCGGGATTCTCGATACATGGAGTGGTGATCTCGAGCCTATCGGTATCGATGCTTACAACCCCACCTTCCACGAAGAGATCACGGAGGAGATGGTGGAGGACTTCCTGCAGAAGTTCCCACCGACGAACCCGCCCCCCGACGGTGATCTGGACGATCTGATGCCGGACGATGTCCTCTTGGGGATCGATGCGTACCTGGACCGGATGCACGGGCCGGCGGACAAGAGTGTTGCCCTCGTGGCCCAGTTGCGGCTCAACGATCCGACCGCCACTCAGCAGGACAAGGTCGATGCGCTGGATAACTTCGACTTCACGAATTACATGACGTGGGGGTGCTCGCCGTCGGACACCAGCCCGATGTACATCGCGGACGCGGTGGGCGCGATCCAGAGCGGGTCGGACCCGTGCGGCTTCTCGACCGATCCGGTGGCCCCGCTGGGTGAGAGGCAGGTGATGCACCCGCTGGTGAACCCCGATGCGATTCATCAGACATGGTTCGATCCCGATCAGGGAGTGCTCAAGAGGTACACCGACGAGATTAACAGGGTCACCGCGATACTGAATGATGACGCGGATCTCCTCCTGTCTTTCGGTGGGCCGCTCCCGATGCGGACGCCGCAGGATCCGGATCTTCGCAACGAGGCGTGCGGCGCGATCGCGCGTGATGGCTCGTCCCCGTGCTCATACACGCCGACGCGGACAGGTGTGACCGAGCCACCGTGCGCGAGCGACGAGTTCAACTCCGCGACGGGCGAGTGCGACGCGAACAAGCGCATGTACATGTCCTCCGATTCGGTGCCCGATCCGATGGAGGAGCCGATCGCGTCCGAGGACGAGCCGTCTGGTTCGTCCGAGGAGGCGGCCCCGGAGGAAGGCGAGGTCACGGCAGAGGAGGAAGACGAGGTCGCGGTCGATTCGAACGGCGCGGACTCGGACTGCGAGGAGGAGACCGAGGGCGGCGGCGAGTCGGAGGGCGAGGCGCCCGATACATCTGCGGCGCCGATCGATCTGGCGACGGGCAAGAAGCAGCTATTCATGACGGACGCGGTGGTGCGTCTGCCCGGCCCTGACTTCGCGATCATCCGCTCGTTCCAGGACTCTGGTGACGGTCGCGACGCGTCGTCGATGGTGGGGACGAACTGGGGATTCAACATCTTCGGCTTTGTGGAGGAGGTGACGGACGGGACCGGCGCGGTGACGGATGTCGAGCTGTTCATGCCGACGAGCTACCGCCGGTTCACGCGGTCGGCGCCGGGCAGCGACCGGTACGACGGCAACGGCTCGTCGACGGACTACATCGAGCGTGCGACGGAGACCTTCTACCTGGGCACGGGCGACGCGGTGACCACTGTCGATCTGGACGTGTGGCGTCACGTGACGCCGGGTGTGCGCACGATGGTGTACCTGGCGGACCAGGTGAACTCGGGCACGACGCTGCCGCTCGACGTGGTGCGCGGCGGCATGGTCGGTGTGCCGCTGCGGTGCGAGGAGGTCGGCGGGGCGACAGCGACGTACCGCTACCCGCGGCTATTCGAGCAGATCTCGGGGCGGACAGCGGCGACGGTGCTGGACGGTGATCCGCTGAGCGCACCGCGTCGCGCGAGCGATATCGTCTTCACGCCGCAGACGCACCTGATCTCGACCGATGGGATGAGCGACACCGAGGCGACGCCGATCGCGCGGGTGTCGTTCCAGTGGATCTCGGCGCCGGGCGGGGATGTGGTGCCCAACGACGGTCGTCTGCGTTCGCTGGCGGTCGGGTACTACGGCGCCGGCAACCTCTCGAGCACTCCCGCGGAGCGCTTCCGCGTGAGCTACCGGTACGCGGGCGATCTGTTCTCCGAGGACACCGTGCACGTGGACGCGGGGTGGATGGGGCAGTTGATCCAGGTGGTTCAGCACAGCAACCTCTCGGGCGCGGTCGGCCAGGCTGCCAATCCGGGGACGGACCCGGTGCGCACGTACGTGACGCAGTACCGGTACCACATCGGCGATGACCTCCTGGACCTGCTGCGCGACGACATGATGCAGCCGACGGAGGAGTTCCTGGCGCTCGATCCAACGGAGTCAATCACCATCAAGGATACGAGCGAGGTGTACCAGGCCTCGACCGGTCAGCTGAAGATGGTGCTGATGCCGGAGCAGATCGAGTACCTGTGGCTCGAGGCGGGCACGCCCGGGACGATCGAGGATTTCGCGTCGCAACTACTGGCCCTCTCTGATGCCGATGTCGCAGCGGGGACCTACACGGTGCAGGACGCGGCGTCTCGGATCGTGACGACGTATGAGACCGGTGCGAACTCGGATCGCCGCGTGGTGCGTCAGTACCTGCAGACCGAGTGCGGGTGCGCGGGGAGCAGCCAGGGCATCCGGCTGGACTATCGGTACTTCGCGTTCGGTTCGGGTGATTACGACCTCACGACACAGATCGAGGAGTCGTACTTCGACGATGCGGGCATGCAGTGGGTTGCGTTCCGCGGCCAGGCGTTCGACTTCGTCAACCTGGGCCCGAACGCGGTGCCGTATCTGTACAACCAGGTGCGGTACGAGCTCAACGCGGGCGTGGTCGGGCGGACGTGGGTGATCCGCCGTGACTACAAGACGTCCGATGGCGTTGGTGGTGCGCCCGAGGGTTCGATCGGGACGCTGCTGCTGGTGCGGACGCCGGCAGCGATGGCGTCGTACACGCGCGCCGAGGACAACCAGGGCACGCCCGTCCCGCCGGTGTACACGGGCAAGGCGGACGAGGGGCTGTGCTTCGCCTTCGAGCACAACGCGGACAACCGTGTGACGGGCCGCGCGGTCGGTGAGGGGAGCGGTCAGGGGACGGGCACGTTCAACCCGACCAACTTCGATTACGACGCCCATTACACACCGGTGGTCGAAGTCGACTTCGGGACCGATGGTACGCCGGGTGAGCGGAGCTACCTGCCGAAGGAAAAGCGGTTCAACCGAACGGGTGTGGTCGGCGCAACCGGTGACGATGTGGAGGTTGTGACCTTCGCCTACACGTTCCACGGCACCTCCGATGTCGTCGAGACCACGACACGGACGATCGATCTCGAGTCGACCGGCGAGAACGGCCCGGGCGGGATGGTGGACCGCGTGACGGTGTTCGATTTGTTCGGTCGTCCGGAGTGGATCAAGGGCTACGACGGGAGTGTGACGGGGATCACCTACGCCGATCCGGTTGCGATGGGCAGCACCGACGAGACGTGGGGCGGTGGCGAGGCGGTCTCGGTTACCAGCAATGCGCCGGCGCCGACGCTGTCGGGCATCAGCACAGCGGGGTGGGGCCGGCACGATCCGATGGCGCCGCAGACCAAGGGCGCGAGCCTGACGACGACGATCGAGCGTGACCATGTCGGCCGTGTGGTGGCGATCACGCCGCCCGGCGACGATCGGCGCCAACCGATCCTGCGGTCGGTGACCGCGGATGGGCTGCTGCAGCTCGTGGCGTTCGGTGATCTGATCGATGCGATGCAGCCCGATCCGGGCGACGCGTTCACCGGCCCGACATCGGTGGTGACGATGAACGCGGGCGGGTCGGTGCTCGAGGCCAGTCGTTTCGCGCTCGACCCCACCATGATCGGTGTGGGGGGCTACGGCTCGTCGTTCGATCCGTCGCCGCACACCGAGATCGCGCGGACGGTGTTCGATCGGAGCATCGATGGCCGCGTGGAGCGGGCCGATCGGTTCGTCGATGTCGAGGGGACGGTCTCGTACCCGACGGTGTACGCCTACGACCCGGTCGGACGTCTCGAGCGGATCGAGACCTACGCGACGACCACCGATCCGACCGACCCGCTGTCTCGCGCGGACATGGTGTCGTACACCTACGACGTGCGGAACCGCGTGATCGCCAAGGCAGTCGGGGTGGATGAGGCGGACCTCAAGACCGTTGTGCAGTACTTCTACGACGACGACGGGGTGCTCGTCGATCCGGTGCAGGGTGTCGGGAACGGGAACATCACGCACATCCGGTCCTTCGAGGACGATGTGGAGTTCCGAGAGCGCGAGCTGCGGTACGACTTCCGCGACCGGTTGATCCGCGACGAGCCGCCTCTGCCGCCGTTCTCGGTGTTCGCCTACGACAACCTGGATCGAGTGACGCACAGCGCGACGGTGCGGGGGGCGTACGCGCCGAGCGGTGTGCCGGGCCTGGATGGGAGTGGGGAGTTCCAGTTCACCGATGTGCTGGACAACGGCACGACCGGTGGGGATGTGGCGCTGTACTCGCGGTTCGAGTACAGCCGGCGCGGGCTGCTCTATCGGAGTCGGACAGCGATCGACGCGAGCAACCTGTCGGTGGGCTTCTTCGAGTCGAACCGGTGGTTCGACCAGTCGGGCCGCGTGGTGGGGGCGTGGGGGCCGAACGCGCCGATGGTGAAGCGGACCTACGACGGCCTGGGCCGCGGCACGGTGATGTACCTGACCGACTACGCGGGGGTGACGGCCTCCGGGACGGGGTGGTCGCACGGCGATGTGTTCAACTCGTCGACGTTCGAGAGCGTGGTGAGCGGTGACACGGTGCTCGAGCAGGTCGAGACGCGGTACATCGACACCGTGGGCGCGGCGGGCCAGGGCCTGCCGGACCTGGTGACGGCGCGGCGGCTGATTCACAACCCGCAGACGTACGCGAGTGGTTCGCTCGCGGGCGGCGGCGCGGATGTGATCTCGACGTTCGCGGGGATGCGGTACGACGCGGGCTCGCGGGTGACCTCGATGACCGACTACGGCACGAACGACGGGTCGCCGGTTGGTGGGATCGGTCGGTTCGTCTCGAACACCTCCGCGCCGGTGACGATCGGTGCGGCGCCGAGCGGGCAGGGCTACGCGGATGGTCTGACCACGCGGTACGAGTACAACGATCGCGGGACGATCGAGCGGGTGCTCGTGCCGGCGCCCGATGGGATCGGGGATGCGTCGGGGTCGGTCGCGCACCGGTCGTTCTACGACGATCTGGATCGTCTCATCGGGTTCGTCGAGAACGAGGTGTCGCTCCCCGCCTTCGGCTTCGACACGCCGATCGGGCACGCCAGCTTCACACCGACGACTGGTGATCGTGATGCGGGCCGGAACCGCATGACGAGCTACGTGTACGACGGGCTCGACAACCTGACGCACTACGTCGCGCACGTGGCGAGCGACACCACCAACAACGTGCAGATCACCGAGTACGTGTACGACAACGCGGTTGCCGATCCGGCCAACCCCATCGATGCGCACTCGCTGGCGCACGAGGTGCGGTACCCCGATGATCTGACCGGGCTGCCGAGCCTGGCTGCGGCGGACAGGGTCCGGTACGCGTACAACCGCCTGGCGGAGGTGGTGACGCAGACCGATCAGAACGGCACGGTGCGGACCAACACCCGGGACGAGCTCGGGCGCGTGACCGCGCAGTCGGCGGCGCCGGTGGCGTTCACGATCGACGACACGGTCGACGAGCTGCAGTACGACTTCGACGGCTTCGGCCGCCTGAGCGCGGTGCGGTCGGTGGATGTGGCCGATGTGGTGCTCAACGAGTCGGTACACACCTTCGATGCGCTGTGGCGGATCACCGAGCTGACGACCAACGCGCTGGGCGCGGTGGATACGGGGATGTCGCCGCCGGCGAGCCAGTCGACGGTGACCATGGCCTACGACGATGCGGCCCCGAGCGGCCCCACCGCGGTGGGCAATCACTCGCGTCGCGTGTCGATCGCGTACCCGTCGGACACGATGGGCGCCGGCCGCCTGCTTCAGCACAGCTACGGCACTCCCGGCTCGCTCAGCGATCGCCTCGGCCGGGTGGAGTCGGTGGTGTTCCCGGGCTCGCGGTCGAACGGCGGGCAGGACATCGAGTTCGATGTGGCGCAGTCGTACGTGGGCGTGGCGCTTCCTGTCGAGCACCGCTTCGACCGCACGCGGTTCGACGCCCAGGGTGCGCCGGAGCCGAGCGAGGCGTTCTTGACCGCCTCGCGGTACCGTTCATCTCCCGGCGCTGGTGGGTTCGACCCATTGACGACGGCCGATGCGACGGCTGGTGTGTACCCGGGTCTTGATCAGTTCGGTCGCCGGACGCGTGAGGTGTGGTTCGCGGGTGCGTGGGACGAGCTGAGCGGTCGTCCGGCGGTGCTGAACTTCACCCACACGCTG
>JBCDJJ010000094.1:0-12449 GCA_038747915.1 Planctomycetota bacterium
GGATCCCGATCTGCCGCTCGGCTACGAGCTCTACTCCGTGGGCGCTGACCGCATCGACCAGGGCAACGACCCCGACTCCGATGACCGCTCGTTCACACCGCGCAAGTGAGGGACCGTTCCGCAGCTTCGCGGGCGGATCAGGGGCGTCTCCGCCCCATCGCTGCGATTGCTGCGAGGCCGAGCAGCACGACACCCCCCGGGCTCGGCGAGTGCTGGTCGAACGTCAGCACGTACGTCGTCTCCACACCGCCAAGCGTGCCCTGGCCGACGATCTGGTTCGCGTTGTTGATGCCCGTCGCGGTGCGGAGCGACCAGTCGCTCGATTCGGGCAGGAGGCGCTGCAGCTCGATCAGCTCGCCCTGCGGCGTCGACAAGAAGGGCACATCGACCAGCGCGAAGCTCGCATCGAACGCGAGGGCGCCGCCGACGCCGAAGCCGGCGCCGTTCGTCGCCACCACCTCGGCGCCGAGCCACCCGCTCGGAAGATCGCTCACCAGCGTTCCAGCGAATCCATCGCCCGACTGCCCGCCCGGTTCGGTGATCGCGAACCCGGCACCGGGCGTGATCAGCAGGGCATCGGTCGTTGGTGGTGCGTCGGTCCGCGCCCCGGTGCCGGCGACGCTGCCCGATGGTGTGAACGACATGTCGTCGATCGTCTGGTACCCGGTGAGCTCGGTCTCGGTGGTCTCGCCGCCGTCGTTGGTGACACGCACCCGCGCGTGCTCGCCGATCGCGGACCAGCTCGTCGCGACCGAGCCATCGTCGTGGATCGCGGGCGCGGTGATCGAGCCGAGGCCGACATCCCGGATCGAGACCAGCTCGGTCACGAGTTCGGCACGGGCGTTCGGGGCGGGCGCGAGTGCCAGGGTCAGAGCACCGGCGAGCGCAGCGAGTGACATCGGGCGGCAGAGCATCTCAAGCCTCCGTGCTCAAGAGAGCGTCGGGACACGGGTCGAGTCGGCTCCGCCGAATCCGCAGAACGGATGCCAGAGATATCGGCCGTTCTGGGCGTCCTCGGCGTGCGAATGGGCCCGGAGCCGGTGGATCCGCGCGATCCAGCGCGAGATCTGCGCGGTTCGAGTCCTCTGGAATTTCCCGTACTTCGCTTCCCAAAATCTGATAGGTTGTGACAACCGCCGGCAGTGGGCGGGCGGCTGGGATCGAAAGACCGAGAGACGAGGAACGTGCGATGCGACTTTTCATCGGAGCGGGTATCGGTGTGCTTGCTGGCCTGATCGGTGCGGCGATTTGGGCGGCGATCTCCTACTACGGCAATGTGGAGATCGGGTGGATCGCGTGGGCGATCGGGGCTGCGGTGGGCTTTGCGGTCGCGGTCGGCACGAGCGGTGAGGGCGGGGCGACGCCGGCGACGATCGCGGTCGTCATCGCGGCGGCATCGGTGCTCGGCGGCAAATACGCCGCAACCGCCATGCATGTCGACGAGGTCATCGATGCGCAGCACATCGTCGTGACGGACGAGGTCGCGATCACCTACGTGTGCGACTCGCTGCTGGAGGAGGCGTTCGAGGAAGGCGAGCCGATGACATGGCCCGATGGGCGTGACGTCGAAGGCGGCTACACACAGAGTGATTACCCCGCTGATCTCTGGACCGAGGCCGAAACGCTGTACGCCAGTTGGTCGCCGGACGAGCAGGCGGCGTACCGCGAAGACATCCAGGCGATGGTCGACGATGCCGAGTCAATCGTGGCATCGATCGCTCGTGAGGAGGGCTTCATGAGCAGCTTTAGCGCCTTCGATCTGTTGTGGGGCTTCCTGGCCCTCGGCACAGCGTTCAAGATCGCGTTCGCGGGGACATCTAAGTGATCGATTTGGCTGTGGGCCGGTTCAGACGGTGAACTGGCCCACAATGGCCGGGGCAGCGTGGTAGAGCCCGCCGACGACGGTCGTGGCGAGCGCCGCGTAGACGCCGGCCATCAGATCGTCGGCGAGCACACCCCACCCACCGGGTAGACGTTCGAGGCGTCCGCACGGCCATGGTTTGAGGATGTCGAACACGCGGAAGCTCACGAAGGGCACCGCGAAGACAAGTGCTGCTGCGATCGTCGACTGGCTCAAGAGTTCCGGGTGCTCGCGGGCGCGCATGGCGAGCAGCGGGGCGGGCCAGAAGAGCAGCGCGAGCGCCTGGCCCGCGGTCTCGTCGGCCACGATCTCGGGCGCATCGGCGTTGGCCTTGGCGTCTGCCGGTTGGTCGGGTCGACGGAATCGGGCGGCGCCGTACCCGCCCAGCGCGACGCAGGCGACCGATGCCAGCACGACGACCGCGAGCATCACCGCGTTGTAGATCGCGGGCGGCGTGTTGCCGAGGGCCAGGGCAAGGGCGAGGGCGACGGGCGGGAGAGAGCCCCACGTGCCGGGTGCCGGCCTGAGGAAGCCGAGCCCGCCCACGGTGAGCGCCGCTTCCCGCCACCCGAAGGGCAACCACGCGGCGCGGCTCGCGTTCTTGTGCGGGCTCACGGCGCGGCCTCGACCGCCTCTGGTTTGGCTGTCGCGGTCCAGGAAACCTCGGTGGCATCGAACTCGGTGTCGATCTCGTCCCCGATCGGTGCGCCGGATCGTGTGGAGAGCCACACGGGCGCCCGCCCCGAGCCCGCCCGGAGCGCATCGCCCGCGACCGAGACCATGGCAACGATCGGGTCGCCGCCGCCCGGGCTGTGCCGTTCGACCGCTGCGGGCGGGCCGGTGAGTGTGACGCTTACGAACCGCTCGGTGTCGGCGAGGTTCACCTGCCACCGTCCGACCTCGGTGGGTGGGAGGCGGACCCAGACCGGCGCGTTGATCGTTGCAGTGGTTAGCTGTGCCTCGGGAACGAAGGTCACCTCGACCGACCGGGGCTCGATGCGGGCACCCGAACCGCGGAGCGGGTGCGGCGTGGCGAGGTCGGCGCGGGCGGTGACCGCGCTGCCTATGGCCGCGGCGGGCACCTCGATCGGCTCGAGCAGCCCACGGATCTGCGCGTTGTCTCCGAGAGACTGGATGAGCGATCGGCGTGCGGTGAGTTGGACGGTTGCCGGTAAGACCTCGACATCGCCGGCTGCGGACACCTCGCCCAGATCGACCACCACCGGCAGCTCGATGGTCTCGAGCTCTTCGAGCGTCGCGAGCACCGTGAGCGGCCTCGACGAGAGCACCGTCACGCCCGCCTCGCGGAGCGCCGCATCCGCTTGCAGCACGGCGAGCAAGTTGATGCTCTGCTCACCTTCTGCGAGCGGCACGCCGGCATCGCCCGGTGAGAACTCCCGTGCGATGTCCAGCACCTCTCTCGCCCGCAGCAACGCTGTCCGCGATCCCTGGAACTCGACCGTAGCCCGGCTGTTCCAGTCGCTCTGCACAGCGACGTGGTACCCCGACACGCCGGAGACGAAGCGGATGACCGCGGGCAGCTCGACGGTGTCCCGCGACTCCGCCTCGGCGTAGAGCCACACCACGATGCTGATCAGCGTGACCAGGATGATCGTGCTGATTCGGTCACGCACGCTTGCGCTCCCGGCGGTGCTGGTCGATCTTGATCGCCTCGTCGGCCTGCGCTTCGAGCTGATGCTCGAGTTCGTCGGCGGCACCGTCGTCATCGCCCTGGCCATCGGGCGTTGGTTGTGGATCGGTGACCGACTCGCCGGAGGCGCTGGTGGGCGGTTCGTTCCCGCCGAGCCTCGCGGTGAGTTCTTTTCGGAGCGATTCGGGCGTGAGCCAGCGTGTGAGCTTGCGTCCATCGGCGATGGAGATGGCCCCGGTCTCCTCCGAGACGACCACAACCAGGGCATCGGTGTTGCGGGCGAGGCCCATGGCGGCGCGGTGGCGCGTGCCGAGCCGCTGATCGGGCATCTCCGCGGGCTCGACGAGGGGGAACGGCACCGACGCGGCGATCACCCGGGTGCCGCGGATCACCACCCCCATGTCGTGCAGCGGAGAACTCGGCCAGAAGATCGAGTTCAGCAGCCTGGACGACAGCTCGGCGTTGAGCTTGACGCCGGTCTCCGCGGCCTCGCGGAGCCCTGTGTTCCGCTCGATGGCCAGGATGGCGCCGAACTTGTTTTTGGAGAGGAAGGTACAAGCGTCCACGATGGGCTCGACAATCTCGGCGGCCCCGCTGACCCCGCCCGAGAGGAAGTTCGCCTCGCCGAGCCGGATGAACGCACGCCGGAGTTCGGGCTGAAAGACCACGACAATCAAGATCGCCGCGAGCCCCAGGAACGAACTCGACAGGGCGGTGAGACGTGCGAAGAGCCCCGCGGACTCGAAGAGGCGGATCAGGAGGGCACCGACGATGGTCACGAGCAGCACGCCCTTGAGCGCGCCCGCTGCACGGGTGCCCCGGACGAACCTGAAGATCACGAAGACAACGACCCAGATCACCGCGAGCTCGATCGCGACTTCCCACGGCGGATTATCCGTGAAAGGAGCGAGAAGCTGCCTCAGGCGCTCGGGCACGGCGGTCGAAGCTCCGGTGGATGGCGTTCGGTCAAAGCGTCTTGGGAGTATACGTCGGCATGTTTCTTACACTGCGTGAATGTCATGGACCGTTGTCCGGTACGAGCAGACGCCCAATCCCAACGCCCTGAAGTGCTGGCTCGACCGAGCGATCACGGATCGTCCGCGCAGCTTCCGCTCGGCTGACGATGTCGGTGGGGATCCGCTCGCGAGCCCGGTGTTCGCGGTCGACGGGGTCGCGGGGCTGCTGTTCAACGGCGACTGGATGACGGTGAACAAGCGGCCGGAGGCCGCGTGGCCGGGTGTGAAGCGGGGTGTGGAGGCGGCGCTCGCAGCCCTGCCGAGGGATGTGATGGGCGACGCCGCCTCGTGACACGCGATCGTGCCATCGCCGAGGCGGTCGAGACCTGGTTCGCGGCCAGTGCGCGACCGCTGCCCTGGCGGACGACGCCCCGCGATCCATGGCGGTCGTTCGTGAGCGAGGCGATGCTGCAGCAGACGCAGGTGGCCCGGGTGCTCGAGAAGTTCGAACCATTCATGGCGCGGTTCCCGACGCCGCGTGCCCTGGCCGAGGCGGACGAGTCGGAGGTACTCGCGGCGTGGTCGGGCCTGGGCTACTACCGGCGGGCCCGCAACCTTCAGCGCGCGGCCCGCGAGATCGTCGAACATCACGGCGGCGAGGTTCCCGAAGATCCTGAGGCGCTCAGGGCATTGACCGGGGTGGGGCGGTACACCGCGGGGGCCGTCGCGAGCATCGTCTTTGGTCGGCGCGAGCCGATTGTTGATGGCAACGTGCACCGGGTGGTGCTGCGGCTCGAAGGGGAGAGGCTGGTGTCCGGTTCACGTGAGGCCGAGCGGCTCTCCTGGTCGCGTGCCGCGGCACTGGTCGATGGGGCATCCTCGCCCGCGGGGTTCAACGAGGGACTGATGGAGCTCGGGGCGCTGGTCTGCACGCCTCGGAGCCCGAGCTGCTTGGTGTGCCCGGTGCAGAAACGGTGTCGCGCATTTGCGAGCGACGACCCCGAGTCGATCCCGCTCCCGAAGCAGCGGACTGCCCGACGCGACCTGTTCGCCTCGACGGTGGTTGTCCGCGACTCCCGAGGGCGCCTGCTCGTGGAGCAACGAGGCGAGCGTGGGTTGTGGGCGAGGATGTGGCAGGCGACGACGGTCGAACGAGACGACCGCCACGCGAGCACAGTCGAACTTGAAGCGGAACTGGGTGTGACGGTGAACGACCGCGCCGACGTGTTCACACACGTGACCACGCACCGCGATGTCCGCTTCGAGGTGTGGCGCGGCACGCCCATCCCGGGGCGGCGGCCCGAGCGCGGTGCGTGGCGGCCGAAGCGCGATCTTGAATCGCTGCCGCTCTCCAATCCGCAGCGTTCGATCGTGCTCGGGGACGATGTACGAGGTAGGGGTACCGCGAAGGGCGTGTGATCACTCACTCCGCCCGGCACACCACGTCGCGCAGGGCACCGTCGAGATCGGGGAAGCTGAACGCGAACCCCTCGGCCACGAGCCGCTCCGGCACGCAGTACCGGCCGTAGAGCGCAAGGTCGGGATCGGTGCGCATGACGAGCGGTGCAGCCAGGCGGACGCCGAGGGCTGGGGCGGGCAGCCCGAAGCGCACGCCCAAGGCCCGGCGCAGGGCCCGCATGAAGTCGCGGTTGCTCGCGGGGTTCGGCGAGGTTGCGATGTACACGCCGCTCATGTGACCGATGGCCATGGCTCGGAGGATGATCCGGTTCATGTCTCGGTGATGAATCCAGCTCATGCCCTGTCGGCCGTGCCCGATCGTGCCACCGAGACCGCGCCGCGCGAGCGCCGCGAGCCGCGCCATGGCGCCACCCTCCGGGCCGATCACGAAGCTCGTTCTGAGCACCACACGGCGCACGCCCGGTGGGCAGGCGTGCTCGAACGCGGCCTCCCATCGCTCGCCCACGAGCGGCGCGAGCCCCTCGCCGATCGGCGACCGCTCGGTGCAGACGGCCGAGGGTGGGTCGCCGTAGATGTGGGCCGTCGACATCTGAACCCACACGCCGGGGAGTCGTGACGCGTGCTGAACCGCGTGCCCGAGCACGCGAGTCGACTCGACACGCGATCGCAGGATCTCGTCGCGCCGGTCCGGGGTCTTCACGCAGTCGACCGAGCGGCCAGCCAGGTTCACGACGGCGTCCGCCCCATCCAGGTGCTCGGCCCACGGCCCGAGCGTGCATCCGTCCCAGTGCGCGAACCGGCCCGCGTGCGGGCCGTCGGGCGGCCGTCGGGCGGCCGTCTTCCGAGCACGATGACCTCGCCTCCCTCGGTCTCGAGGAAACGGGCCAGGCTCTGCCCGAGGAAGCCTGTCCCCCCGGCGATGACAGTGCGAGCGGGGAGATCGGTGCGCATCTTGTCTCTCCATTATTTTCAAAAAGTTTTGAAAATGATACTCCGGATCCCTCGTGTCGGTGCATCGAAATCACCGCAATTCGTCCCACAACTCGGTGAGGAGTGCCCGCCTGCGGCGTGTTTCCTTTTGCGGAAACGGCCGATAGACTCACGAGACCCGGTCGTCGGTCCGGGGTGGTGGCGATGGGCGCGGTGCCCTCCCATGAACTCAATCAGGCTTGACCCCGCCGTCGCTGTCGGCGGGCGCGGGCGTTGTGCTGGGACACCCATACGTTGGCGGGTGTGCGGCATCGCCCGTCAGCGCGAGATCGACGGTCGCGCGGGCAGCGATCACACACATGGTTGACGAGACCCTTATCGCGACGCTGGGCGTCGATGACGCCGAGACCGCCGAGCTCCTGCGCGAAGCCTTTGACAATGTGAGTTTCGAGGACGAGGAGTCCTCGCAGGACTACATGGACGGTCTGCTCGAGGCCCAGGTCGCGGAGCCCGCGCCCGACAAGATCATCGAGGGCACGGTCATCGGCTTCGCTGGTGACTTCGTTGTGGTCGATGTGAAGCTCAAGAGCGAGGGGCTGATCGAGAAGCAGGAGTTCGACGACCTCGACGCCGTCAAGATCGGCGATAAGGTCCAGGTGCTCCTTGAGGAGCTCGAGGGTGAGGGTGGGCTCGTCGAGCTCTCCAAGCGGAAGGCCGACCGACTCATCAACTGGAACCGGTTGATGAACACGGTCAACGAGGGCGATGTGGTCACCGGCAAGGTGATGCGGAAGATCAAGGGCGGGCTGCTGGTTGACATCGGTGTGCCGGTGTTCCTACCCGCCTCGCAGGTCGACATCCGTCGCCCGGGCGACATCGGGGAGTACATCGGTCGCGATGTCCGCGCCGAGATCCTCAAGATCGACGAGGAGCGGCGGAACATCGTCATCTCCCGCCGCAAGCTGCTCGAGCACGAGCGCGAGCAGGCCAAGAAGCGCCTGCTGGATAACATCCACCAGGGCGACATCGTCACGGGCACGGTCAAGAACATCGCCGACTTCGGCGCGTTCATTGATCTCGGCGGCATCGATGGTCTGCTGCACATCACCGACATGTCGTGGGGCCGCGTGAACCACCCGTCGGAGATGCTGAACATCGACGATAAGGTCGAGGTGAAGGTCCTCAACATTGATTACAACAAGGAGAAGATCGCCCTCGGCCTGAAGCAGAAGGATGCGTCGCCGTGGGAGGAGATCGAGGAGAAGTACCCGGTCAACTCCCGCGTGCACGGCGAGGTGGTGAACCTCATGTCGTACGGCGCGTTCGTGCGTCTCGAGGATGGCATCGAGGGCCTGGTCCACATCTCCGAGATGAGCTGGACACGGCGTGTGAACCACCCGTCCGAGCTGGTCAAGCCAGGTGACGAGGTCGATGTCGTCATTCTCGAGATCGACAAGGACAAGCAGGAGATCTCCCTCGGCATGAAGCAGACCGAGGTGAACCCGTGGGAGCTCGTGGCCGAGAAGTACCCGCCGAGCACGGTCATCGAGGGCGAGGTTCGCAACCTGGCCAACTACGGCGCCTTCATCGAGATCGAGCCCGGCATCGACGGCCTGCTGCACGTCTCGGATATCTCGTGGACGAAGAAGGTCGCGCATCCGAACGAGGCGTACCAGAAGGGCGAGGTCGTCCGGTGCGTCATCCTCGAGGTCGATCAGGACAAGCAGCGGATCGCGCTCGGCGCCAAGCAGCTCACCGAGGATCCGTGGCTCGAGGCCATCCCCGGCGCGTACCGCCCCGGCATGGTCGTCCGTGGCACCGTCACGAAGATCACGAACTTCGGCGTCTTCGTGGAGCTCGAGGAAGAACTCGAGGGCCTGCTGCACATCTCCGAGCTGTCGGACCACAAGGTCGACAACCCGCAGGATGTGGTCCGCTCGGGCGAAGAAGTTGATGTCAAGATCCTCCGGGTTGATATCAACGATCGGAAGATCGGCCTGTCGCTCAAGCGTGCCCAGTGGGGCGACACCTCGGGCAGCGAG
Organism: Planctomycetota bacterium; assembly: GCA_038747915.1. GTDB lineage: Bacteria > Planctomycetota > Phycisphaerae > Phycisphaerales > UBA1924 > JBCDAP01. Next base: position 8,860 of record JBCDJJ010000094.1, read on the forward strand.
GCCTACGCCGGCTCCGGCGGGGGTGGTGGCGGAGCCGAGCGCTTCGACGCGCCAACTCGCGGCGGCATGGACGATCACGGCGCCATGGGTTCGGACAAGATCTCGCTCTGACCACCGCCCAGTCGCGGCGGCCAGAGCGATCTCAATCTCCTCATGCCCCACCCCCGGCGGCACCCGGGGGCGGGGTCCTGTGGCCTCGGGATTGGCCGATGAGATGCCGGTTCGGTGGGACCGGGTTCTGCGTGGAGAACGCTGATCGCCGCCGTCTCTCTCATGGTTGGTGCGGGAAAACGTGTGCCGCGCTGCGGTCAGCCTCGATTTGGGCACCAGAAAGGTTTGGCCAGCGCTGAGTTTGCGCTGCGGGCCCTCAGCACATGGCCAGGAAGCACAAGACAGCAAGCCCCGCGAGCCGCTTGCGGTGCGAGGTGAGCACGAAGACGATCATTGCCTGGTGCGCGAGCGACCACCCATGACTTTGCTCTTGAATCGGTCTCATCGAGGAACACCTCTTCAACAGGCGTGCCAGGCGCCAGGACGCCGCACTGCGTCCGAGAACGGGTCCGGCTGCACCGGCGTGTGGCGATCGGGCATCGCCGCGCTGATCGTGGTCATCGGTGTGGCGTTGTGTCCGCACTCGGCGGGTGCGCAGGCGGGCCTCGCGCCCCCCGGGCCGGAGCCCTCGATGCAGGCGTTCCGTGCGGTCGAGGCGTGGGTGCGGGCGTGGGGTGTGGCCCCGATCCCGCCCCAGGACCTCGATCCGGAGCGGCTCTCGGGCGTGGCGGTCACGCTTCGACTCGACGGCGTGCGTCTCGGCCGCGGGGTGGTGCTCGCCGACGCGGGGGATGTGGAGCGGGACTTTGTCCATACCGCGACGTCGCGGGCGATCCGCGAGGCCGATCTCGAGTTACCGCTGCCCTTTGGTCCCGAGCGGGTGACCGAAGCCCGAAGGCTCGCGGAGCGGATCACGGTGGAGCTCGAGCTGGGCGGTCCGGTGATCCCATTGCTGGGCGACACGTTCGAGGTGGCATCGCTCGATGTCGCGCCGCAGCACGACGGTGTGGCGATCCGCAGCGGGCGCCGGCTCGCAGCCACCTTCCCGAGTGAGCAGCGGTCGCGCAATATCGGGCCAGGTCGAGCGCTCGGTGTGGCCATCGGCAAGCTCGATCTGCCGCCGATCGAGCTCGGCGCACTCCGCGAGGCACGAGGTGTCACGCCGTACCGCTTCCGGGTGACGCACATCGCTCAAACGTCACCCGGTGGGCCCGCGGTGTTCTTGCACCGCGGTGGAACCGTTGTGGCGGCGCCCGAGGTGTCGGTCGAGCGCCTGCGCGAGGCGGCCGACGAGATCGTGGACCACCTGCTCACGCGCCGGTGGCCCGGCGAGGAGCGGCATGGGCTCTTTGGGACGCACCAGATCGCGACCGGCCTGCACGAGCCGCTCATCGCGGAGCCGCGCGAGCAGGCGGTGACGGCGTACGCACTCGCACGATACGCGGGTTCGGCCTCGTGGGTCGAGGATCAACGCGGGGCCGCGGTGCTCATCGAGGCGCGGCGCATCCTCGAAGACCTCGCGGTGGTCGAGCCGGAGGAGTCCGATCCTGCAGCGGACGTGAGCGCGGCGGCTGCATGGATTGTCGCAGCGGGGGAGGCGGGCCTGCTGGGCACCACGTCTGACGGTGAGGTGTCTGACTTTGCTGAGCGGTGCGAGCGGTTGGTGACCGATGTTGGCCTGTCCATCGACGAGTGGCCGAGCGACGTGCCGCGGGATGGCCGCGCGCTGGTTGCGCTGGCGCGCGCCGAGCTGGCGCGCGCGTCCCCGGGCGATGCGGATCGTTTGGACCGGGCGCGCGACGGTGTGCGAACGGTTTTTCGCGAGATCGAGCCCGGTGCGCTGGCGGGGGCGATGCCGTGGCTTGGGCTTGCTGAGCTTGCGGTGGCGGATCCGGGCGCGCCCATCCCGTCATTCGTGGCGATGCTGCGGATGCGCGAGTTGATGTGGCGGTTTCAGATCACGGAAGCCGAGGCGGGCTTTGACGATCGTGATTTGGTGGGCGGGATCGTGTTCACGCGCGGCCGGAGCGTCCTGCCGAGCGCGCAGGGGCTCCGCCCGCTTGCGTTCGTGGCGGTCATGCTCGGCGACGAGCGGCTCACCGAGCCGCAGAGCTACACGAGCGAGCTCGCGGCGCTGAGCCGGGCGCTGCGGTTCGTGGTGCAGCTCCAAGCCCGTGAGGCCGAGTTGCACCACGCCCGGCATCGCAATCGGGCTGCGGGCGGGATTCGGCTCTCGCCCTGGAGCCAGACGCTGCCCCTCGAGGCGAGCGCTCTGGGGCTGCTGACGATCACCGAGACACTGAAATCGGCCGAGTCCCGTGGCAGACCGCGCCCCGTGCCGGTCGGGAGGGAATAGTGAGAGGGCCGGGCACACTCACGAGGCCCCGCCGGTGTTCTCGACCCCCTCACGGGAGACTCACCATGCCACGCTCGTTTCGACCCGCCCTGGCCGTTTCTGCCGCCGCGATGCTCGCCGGTGCGCACGGCCTGTCCGCTGAGTACATCCGTGATTACAAGACAGCGATCCAGAACGCCGAGGCGCTGACGACTCGGATCACGATCCAGGCCGACGACATCACGCTTGAGGATCTGTTCGCAGCGATCGAGCAGACCACCGGCGCGCGGCTCGAGCCGCTGTGGCAAGAAGATCGGGCGCCGGGACTCGAGCGCGATGCTCGCGTGTCGGTCGATGCCGAGAACCGGGCGGCCTTCACAATCATCGAGCGTGTGCTCGAGAACACACAGCTGAGCTTTGATGAGAACAACTGGCAGTTCACACCCGAGGGCGAGCTCGAGATGGGGCCGGAGTCGCGGCTCGTCCGGCGGGCCTACCTCACGGTCTACGACGTGGCCGATTTGATCTACGACGCGCCGGACTTCACGGATGCGCCCGAGGTCGATGTCGAGACCCAGGGCGGTGGCGGCGGAGGTGCCGGGGGTGGCGGCAACATCTTCGGCGGCGGCGGTGGAGGCGGCGGCGAGGAGGACGAGTTCGAGGAGGAAGAGGATCAACTCGAGCGCCTCGAAGACCTTGTCGATCTCATCCAGGGCTCTGTGGAGCCCGAGCACTGGTTGGAAGCCGGTGGACGCGCGACCATCCGCATCTGGAACCGGCAGCTGCTCATCCGGGCTGCACCGTTCATTCAGCGGAAAATCTCGGGTTCTGATGTGCTGAACCACCATCGGCTGTCGAGCCGGGCGTACCACTGGGCGAACTCGTACGAGCGCGAGCGGTCGATGCGGGTCGCGTTGATCGAGCGCCCCGAGGCGCCGAGCGGGCAGCCGCCCGATGAAGCCAAGGCCCAGGCGGCGGAGACCGGGGAGACTGCCGAGACGACGGAGACCGGTGAGGCAACACCCACCGAATGAACATCGTGTGCGGTGGGGTCTGTTGACGACCCGGTGTTCGAGCATCGTGCATCGCCGAGCTGCGTGGCTCGGTGGTGGGGGGGGGCCCCCCCCCCCCCCCAACCCCGGGGGGTGAACCACCACCCCCCCGGGGGGGGGGGCGCGCCCCCCCCCCCCCCCCGGGACCCCCC
>JBCDJJ010000095.1:0-12110 GCA_038747915.1 Planctomycetota bacterium
CCCCCCCCCCCCCCGCGCCACGCACGCGGTGATGCACGATGTTCTACGAGCTACGAGCCCCCGGCACCGCGGCGTCGAGCGGCGCCGACTCGGTGTCCCCCGGGGCAAAGTCCCACAGCGCCCCACCGCCGCCCGCCACGAGCGATGCCCGGCATCGGAACACGCTCGAAACCAGTTCCGGCGTGAGCGTGTCGTGGCATGGGCCCATCGCACGCACCCGGCCGGACTCCATCACGATCACCCTGTCGGCGAACCGAGAGGCCAGCGTCAGATCGTGCAGCACCACACCGACCGTCAGCCCACGCTCGCGGTTAAGCCGCCGGATCAGCGCGAGCGTCTCCAGCTGATGATGCACATCGAGCGCCGCGATCGGTTCGTCGAGCAGCAGCACGCTCGGTTCCTGGGCGAGCGCGACGGCCAGATGAGCACGCTGCTGCTCGCCACCGCTCAGCTCGCTCGCGTTGCGGGTGGCGAGGGGTTCGAGGTCGCACGCAGCGATGGCCTGCGATACCGCGTCGTGGCCGCCCGCATCGCCGCCGCCGAACCGCCGGGTGTGAGCCCATCGGCCAAGGGCCACCACTTCTCGCACGGTGAGCCCTCCGGGCGTGACCGGCCGCTGGGGGAGCACCCCGAGGCGGCGGGCGAGCGCCCGGCGCGGGAGCTGGTTGATGGGCGCGCCGTCGAGCGTGATCGTGCCCGAGCGTGGACGCAGCAGCGCGGCCATGCACTTGACGAGCGTGCTCTTGCCACTTCCGTTGGGGCCCAGGATCGCGGTGATCGCGCCGGGCTCGATCGTGGCCGAGACGCGGTCGACCGCGATCAGCCGGCCGTAGCCCGCGGTGATGTCGACGGCTTCGAGCGTCATCGCACGAGCCTCGCCGAGTGCAGCAGCGCGATGAAGTACGGCCCGCCGAGCAGCGCCGTGAAGATGCCCACCGGCATCGGCCCGACAGGGAACACGCGGGCCGCGAGATCCGCCCAGACCAGCAACGCCGCGCCGCCCAGCGCCGCTGCGGGGAGCAGCGCAGCGTGCCGCGGACCGGTCACCATCCGCATCGCGTGCGGCACGATGAGCCCGATGAAGCCCACGAGCCCCGCCACACTCACCGCTGCACCCGCGAGCCACGCGGCCACCGTGATCGCCACGAACCGCACCCGCTCGGTCGCGACGCCGAGCGAGCGAGCCCGCTCCTCACCGAGCTGAAGCAGGTCGAGTGGGCGAGACAGCCAGAGCATCACGGGGATCGCGACCACCGTGTACCACGCCACGCCGCGGAAGGGCTCGGCGGAAAACCCCTCGCCCGTGAACGGGAGGGCCATCCCGGTCTCGCGCCACCCAACCGTGTTGAGGTTGCCCGCCAGCCACATCACCACGCTCGGCACACGCTCGGGGCGGAGCAGCATCACAAACGTCGTGACCGCGGTGAGCATCGCGCTGACCGCGACGCCCGCCAGCACGAGACGCACCGGTGCGGTGCCCGAGCCCGGCTGCAACGCCAGCGTGTACACCACCAGCGCCGCCGCCAGCGCGCCGATGAAGGCCGCAGCGGGCAGAATCGGCGACAGCGCAATCGGCGCGAGCACGAGCGTGAGCGTCGCGCCGAGCCCGGCGCCGGCGGTCACGCCCACGATGTTGGGCGCCGCGAGCGGGTTGCGCATCACGCCCTGCAGCATGACGCCCGCGAGCGCGAGATTCGCCCCGACCAGCGCGGCGCACACCGCGCGCGGCAGGCGAATCTGCTGCACCACGGCGATCGTCTGCGGCTCGCCGCGGCCCATGAGTGCCTCGACGGCCACCCCGAGCGGCACCGCGGTCGTGCCGAGCACGACCGAGACGATGAGACCCGCAAGAAGCAGCGCCGCTGCAATAACGGAGGGCGCCGTGGTGCGGATCGTCATGGTGCGGCGGCCAGGCCGTCGTCGTTGAACGACAGTGCTGATCGCAGCATCTCCACGGCCTCGCCCACTCGTGCGCCCGGCGCGAAGGTCAGCAGAAAATCACCGACGCCCGCGACGCGCCCGTCTTGGACCGCCCGGAGCTCTGACCACGCGGGGTGATCTCCGAGTGTGGGCCGGTTGCTGCTCGCCGGCCCGTGCGCGATCACAAGGATCGCATCGGGGTCGGTCTGCACCGCCGACTCGAGATCGAGCGGGACAAACCCCTTGTAGATCGAGTGCTCGGGACCCTCCGCGCCAACGAGCTTGACGTTCATCCGAGCCAACAGATCTCCCAGGTACGTGTCCGGCCGCATCACGAAGAACCCGTTCGGGCTCCCGAAAAGCGCGAGGACCTGCATCGGATCGTCCGCCGGTGCGAGCGGGGGGGCCTCCGCCTGGTGCCTGATTTGCTGAGCCAGTTCGCGCCCCGCCTCGTCCTGGCCGATGGCGGTGCCGAGTTCCATCGCGGCGTTTGCTGCATCGTCGACGCTGCGCACCTTCACGCTCAGGAGCGAGGCCCCCGTGAACTCGTCGAGCCCGGCGGCGAACCGCTCGGTGATCGGCGAGACCACGATCAGGTCCGGCCCTGCGACGAGCACCTGCTCCCGGTCGACACCGCCCGAGTGCGTGAACGACACCTCGGGGATGCCGCTCCAACTCTCGGGCGCGCCGAGCGGCATCGGGATCCGCATCGCGGGCGGGGTGTCCATCGCAATCAGCCACTCGATCGCTGTCCCGTCGAGCGAGACGACGCGCAGCGGCTCCGTTGTGGCGTCGGTCTTGCTGTCCGCTCGGGCCGATGCGGGTTCGCATCCCTGCGTGCTGAGCATCAACGCACCGGAGAGCACGGCGACCAAGACACGCGAAAGACGATCAAAGGTGTTGGAACAGAGCATCATGTCGGGGCGCCTCATGTGCATTCGCCCGATTCGGCTGACACCGACGGCTCAGTCCGCGAACCGGAGCAGGCCGTCACTCTAGTTGAGTCTGGATCTCAATTCCAGTCTCATCGGGCCGGAGGTCTTAGGGCGCGGTCGAGGTGTCTTCGTCCTCACCGGCGATGGCGGACCGCATCGAGGTGTCGGCGACCATGTTCTTCATGCGGTAGTAGTCCATGATGCCGAGGTTGCCCTGCCGGAAGGCATCGGCCATCGCCTTGGGCACCTCGGCCTCAGCGAGGACGACGAGCGCGCGGTTCTTCTGCTCGTCGGCCTTGAACTCCTGCTCCTGCGCCATGGCCATCGCGCGGCGCTTCTCGGCCTCGGCCTGGAAGCGCTTCTTGTCGGCCTCGGCCTGGTCGTTCTGGAGCCTGGCGCCGATGTTCTCGCCCACGTCGATGTCGGCGATATCGATCGAGAGGATCTCGAACGCCGTGCCCGAGTCGAGCCCGCGCTCGAGCACCGACTTGGAGATGCGGTCGGGGTTCTCGAGCACCTGCTTGTGACTGTCGGACGAGCCGATGGTCGAGACGATGCCCTCGCCGACACGCGCGATGATGGTCTCCTCGGTCGCACCGCCGACGAGCCGCTGAATGTTCGCGCGCACGGTCACGCGGGCACGCGCCTTGAGCTGGATGCCGTCCTGCGCCACGCCATCGATCGTGGTCTTGCCGAGCTTGGGGTTGGGCACATCGATGACCTTGGGGTTCACCGAGGTCTGGACCGCGTCGAAGATGTCGCGACCGGCGAGGTCGATCGCGCACGCGGTGTTGAAGGGTAGCTCGATGCGGGCGCGGTCGGCGGCGATGAGTGCGTTGACCACAGTGCCGACACGGCCGCCCGCGAGGTAGTGCGTCTCGAGCTGGTTGGTCGAGAGGTCGAGCCCGGCCTTCACCGCCTTGATCCGCGAGTACACGATGGTCTGCGGGTTCACTTTGCGGAGCTGCATGCCGAAGAGCGAGAAGAGGCTGACCGGCGCGTTCGACAGTACCGACTGGATAAAGAGGTTGAAGAAGCGGAGCAGCAAGAAGAACAGCGCGAGCAGAACGAGGGCCGCGATGACTCCAACGATGATGAACACGGTCTGAAGGGTCATTGGTTTCTCCGCGAGGGGAACCGAGAGGATACACGCGTCGGTTTGCCGGTGCCGCTCACGATGGATCAGGCCGGGTTGGCCTTCGCCGCTGCGACGAGCTCCCGCGGATCATCGCCGGTGAGGTTCACCTCGGACGCCGACGAGAAGTCGAGCGAGAGGCCCGCTGCCTCGGCGGCGATCAGGGCGTCGACCACCGCGTGCACATCGCCACCGGCGAGGTGGTGGGTTTCGAGCTGGGTCGTGGTGAGGTCGAGCCCGGCCTTCACCGCCTTGATCCGTGCGTACACGATCGTCTGGGGGTTCACCCTTCGGAGCTGCATCCCCATGAGCTCGAGCAGGCCCACGGGTGCGCCAGACATGGAGGCTTGGATGAACAGGTTGAAGACGCGAAACAGCGTGAAGACCATCCCGAGGAGGACCAGGGCGCCGAGAACTCCGGCGATCACAAGGATGATTTGAATCGACACGGCCGCCCCTCCCGTTCGCCGCCTCCGCTGTGTCTCATGGCGAGATCAATTGATCGCCCGCACCTTGAGTTCGGCGCCCCAGATCCCGACGACTTTCACCCGCTGACCGCGATCGATGAGCCCACCCACGGCGAGCGCATCGTGCTTCTCGCCGCCCACCTCGATGCGCCCCGAGGGGTGCAGGTCGGTCGAGGCGACGCCCTCGGCGCCGACATGGCGGGCCGCGGCGTGCTCGCGCGCACGCTGCTCTCGGCTGGCCCGTTGCTCCTCTGGTTCGTCATCGTTCAAGAAGAGCGCTCGGCCCACCGGCGTGTTCGGCATGACGCGGAAGAAGAAGAAGATCGCTGCCGGGATCATGACGATCAGGAAGGCGGTGCTGAGGATGCCCCACACCGTGCCCGCTGCGAAGAAGGCGACCACGCTGCCCACGCCGAGGGCCAGAGCCGCCAAGCTCAGCACACCGGCCGATGGGATCAGGGCCTCGAGCAAGAACACAACGATCGCCCCGGCCATTAGCCCGAAGCCCCACAGCACCAAAGCTTCATCGGTCACGAGGACGACTCTCCGGAGGGTGACGGACCCGAGGAATGCGCAACACTCTGGTCCTGCTGATTGTCGTGAACCACCGCCACACGGTACGCGGTCGCCTCGGTGACGCGGACGCGTGTGCCCTTCTCGAGGTAGCCGTCCTCGTACACCACATCGACGAGTCGGCCGTTGTCGAACTCGGCGGTGCCGCCGGGGTGCAAGTCGGTGATCGCTGTGCCCACCTCCCCGGGGCGAGCCGCGGCATCGGTCGAGGGCGGGCCCATCGCTTCGAGCATCCCGGGCTCATCCCGCGTGCCCGTGTAGCTCTTCTGCGACTCGGTCAGCACTAAGTGGCTCGCGATCGGAAGCGTCGTGTAGTACCGCGAGAGCACCCACGCCCCCACGCCCGCTGCAAAGAAGCCGACCAGCACGATCGCCACCGCGTGGGTCAGCTCGCCACCACCCGACACGCCACCCACACCCGGGAACAGCTGACCGGTGCCCGCGAAGCTCCCGATGAGCCCGACGATCAGGCACAGCCCGCCGATCGCTGCCGCGACACCAAAGCCCGGCAAGACGAAGATTTCCACCGCCAGCAGCGCCACACCCGCCAGGATGAACGCGAGCGCCCACCACGTGTGCGCACCGGCCATGAGCGACGGCAGAATCAGCCCGGCCAGCGCGATCGTCGCCACCACCGCCCCGCCGCCGGTACCGGGCAAGATCAGCTCGATCAGCAGCGCGAGCAAGAACACCGCCACCAGCAACGCGCGGATCCCGAAGCCCCACCCCGTATAGTTCATGAACGCCGCGAACGATTCCGACCAACTCTGGTCGAGCCGGCGCAGCTCCTTCGCGCCGTGGTGGGTCTTCAGCTCGGTGTCATTGGCGATGATGACATTTGGATCGGCGAAGCCGAACTCTTGCAGCTCGCGCTCCTTCATGGTGAACAGCGCGCGTCCGTCGCTCGCGTACCGCACGTACCGCCACTCGCTCACATTCTGGTCGGCGAAGTTCGGCCGCTCGGTCGGTAGGGCCTGCACGAGGAAAGGGTTCTCCACGCTGCCATCGGCCGAGGTGCCGAGGTCGAACGGATCCGTGTCCCCAGTGCTCCCATCCTGGTCACCGAGCTTCTCCATCGCGCCGGCGTAGTCCTCCCGGAGTTCGGTGGGCGTGGGACGCTCGATTTCCGCCTCCCCGCTCACTCCAGAAGCGAGCACCGGGGAGGTCTCCTCGGGAGGATCCTCTCCGAACAGCGCCCGGTATTCGTCTTCATCCACGAAGTACCGCTCACCCGTCCGGGTGTTCTCCACGATCCACAGCTCGATACCGAGCGAAAGAAAGCCCAGCACCGCGTTCTCGTCGTACCCGTTGCGGCGCGCCGAATCGGTGACCTCAGTAATAAGAGGGATCAGGGTCTTTGATCGCTCGGTCTCGGAGAGATTCTGCAAGCCGAAACTCAGGTTCGACGGGTTCACACCGATCCTGACCGGAGCGGCATCACCCATCGTCGCGTTCGGCGCGAGCACGATCTCGTCGCACGCGAGCGCGATGATCGCCCCGGCGGAGTATGCATCGGGGTTCACCCACGCGGTGGTGTACACCGGCGCCGACTTGATCGCCTGGCAGATCTCGAGCGCTGCCCCGACCTCGCCGCCCGGCGTGTCGAGTTCGATCACGATCACATCGGCGCCGCCCTCGATCGCGCGCTTGATCCGCCGCTCGACGCTCTTGGACGTGATGCCGCTGATCATGCCCTCGATCGTGATGACCGCGACATTGTCTCCGCGCCGTGCCGCCGGCACACCCTGGGCATCCGCTGACCGAACAAGATCCGGCACGCCCAAGCACACCAAGGCGGCAAGGCACAGCGCACCCACCATCCGGGCGAGCTTCCGCAAGCCACGGCCGGCGTCCGTTCTTCCCGGGCGTCGTCTCAATCGCGTCATGATCCATCCCATGATATGACTCGCCACCGCAGCGGGCCTTTCGCACCACAACTCTGTTCGGAGGCTGGACGTGGGACTTTCTTGGCTCACCATCGCCGCGGTCGCCGCCGGAGGGGCGATCGGAGCGCTGGCCAGGCTCGGCGTGGTATGGCTGGTCCATCGCGATGGGTTAGTGCATCATCACTCGACCATCCTTGCCATTAACGCAGCGGGGTGCTTCGCCCTGGGCGTGCTCGCCGGCTGGATCTCGAATCGCCCCTCGACCGTGGTCCAGGCCTTCGTCGCGACCGGGCTCCTCGGGTCGCTCACGACGTTCTCGACCTTCGCGGTCGATGCCCTCAAGCTGATGCACGCCGGCAAGCCGGTCGAAGCCGTGGCCTACATGACCGGCTCGGTGGTGATCGGGCTCGGTGCCGCGGCCGCGGGCTACGCGCTGACAGTGGGCTCGGCCTGAGCGTCGTGGCCCTCAGACCCGTGCGGTCGAGCGGGCGGCCGTGCTCTCGGCGGAATCCGCCACGCCGTCGCCAACGGCCTTCGACCGTCCGGCCGGTTGCTCGGCAGCGAGTCTCGGCGTGACCTTGCGGAACATCATCGCGTGCTGCGGCCAGTGTGCCACGATCTCGGCGGCACGCTCGCTCCCGGTCAGCTCGGCGTGCCGAGTGAGCAGCTTGAGCAGGCCATCGATGTCGTCATCGCTCAGCCGCACCAGCTCGACCGACTCGGCGTTGAGGTGCGACTCGAGCACACCATCGTCGAGCACATACGCGGCGCCGCCGGTCATCCCGGCGCCGAAGTTGCGGCCCACCGAACCGAGGATCACGCACACCCCGCCGGTCATGTACTCACACGCGTGATCGCCCGCGCCCTCCACGACGCACGTGCTGCCCGAGTTCCGCACGCACAGCCGCTCGCCGGCCCGTCCCGCAGCGAACAGCTCGCCCCCCGTGCCGCCGTACAACACGGTGTTGCCCATGATCGTGTGTTCGTGCGGCCGGAGGGACGAGCCCGCGGGTGGCCGGACGACGATCCGCCCGCCGTTCATCCCCTTGCCGACGTAGTCGTTCGCCTCGCCGATAAGCGTCAACTCGAGACCGTTCGCGGAGAACGCGCCGAACGACTGGCCCGCAGCCCCGTGCATCTCGATCGAGATCGTGCCGTCGGGCAGGCCCGCCTCGCCGTGTGCCCGTGCGAGTTCGCCCGCGATCCGCGCCGCCACACTCCGCTGACGATTGTCGATCGGTGAGGTGATGCGGAGGGCGCTCCCATCCTGGATCGACTCGTGCGCATCGCGCCAGAGGTGATCGCCGAGCGGTGTCTCGGGCTCGGGGCGCGTGTTCCGCGCCAGCACGCGCTTGATCGGGCGATCGTCCGACGGCGGCGGGGCCAGCAGTCCCGCAAGGTCGAGCGTCACCGGCTTGGCAAGACGCACATCGTCGCGCGCCTCGAGCAGGTCAGATCGGCCGATGATCTCGTCCATCGACCGCACGCCGAGTTCACCGAGGATCATCCGCACCTGCTGCGCGACGTAGATCATGAAGTTGATCACGTGCTCCGGCCGGCCCGGGAACTTCGCGCGCAGGTCGTCCCGCTGCGAGGCCACGCCCACCGGGCAGGTGTTCTCGTGGCACTTGCGGGCCATCACGCACCCCGAGGCGATCAGGGCCGCGGTGCCGAAGCCGAACTCCTCACCGCCGAGCAGCGCCGCGATCACGACGTCTCGGCCCGTGCGCATCCCGCCGTCCACACGGAGCAGCACGCGGCCGCGCAGGTTGTTGATCACGAGCGTCTGCTGCGTCTCGGCGAGGCCGAGCTCCCACGGCATGCCAGCGTGCTTGATCGAGCCGAGCGGGGAGGCGCCCGTGCCGCCGTCGTGGCCGGAGATCTGGATCGAGTCCGCGTAGGCCTTGGCCACGCCCGCTGCGATCGTGCCCACGCCGGTGCTGGCGGCGAGCTTGACGCACACCCGGGCGTCTTTGTTCACCCGCTTGAGGTCGTAGATCAGTTGCTCGAGATCCTCGATCGAGTAAATGTCGTGGTGGGGGGGCGGTGAGATGAGCGACTGGCCCGGCTGAGCGCGGCGCAGCTCGGCGATCTCGTCGGTCACCTTGAACCCGGGGATCTGCCCGCCCTCGCCGGGCTTGGCGCCCTGGCACATCTTGATCTCGATCTCATCGGCGTGGACGAGATACTCGGGGGTCACGCCGAAGCGGCCGGTGGCCACCTGCTTGATGCGGCTGTTCGCAAGGTCGCCGCGCTCCGGCTGCCACTTCGAGTGCATCTTCGATGCACCGTTGAGCGACCCATCGCCCTCGTACACGCGGAAGCGCGACCGGCTCTCGCCGCCCTCGCCGGAGTTGCTCTTGCCGCCCAGGCGGTTCATCGCGATGCCGAGCACCTCGTGCTGCTCGCGGCTGACCGCGCCGTGGCTCATCGCCTGCGTGCAGAACCGGCTCACGATGGTCTCGAGCGGTTCGACCTCCTCAAGCGGCACCGGCGCCTCGGATGTCTTCCACCGCAGCAGGTCACGCACGTTGCACGCCGGGTGCTCATCCGCCGCCTTGGCGTACTCGGCGAACGCTTCGGCGCTCTCCGTGCGCACCGCCTTGTGCAGCATCTTGAAGACGCCCGGGTTGAAGGCGTGGTACTCACCATCTTTGCGATACCGGTAGATGCCGAGGTCGCGAAGCGTCGGGTCTTCGCCGAACCCCTCGGCGTGCGCCCGCAGCGCATCGGTCGCGAGCTCGTCGAGGCCCGCGCCGCCCAGGCGACCGATCGTGCCCGTGAAATGCTCGTCGAGCAGATCCTGAGAGAGGCCGATCGCCTCGAACATCTGCGAGGCGCGGTAGCTCAATATGTCCGCCACGCCCATCTTCGACATGATCTTGAGCAGGCCCTTGCACAGCCCGTCTCGGTAGTGCTCGGCGGCGGCTTCGCCGCCCAGGCTCATGGCGGTGCTCATCGCGAGATACGGCGAAACCAGCGTTGCCCCGAACCCGATCAACGCCGCGATGTGGTGATCCTCGCGCGCCTCGCCGCTCTCGACGATGAGCGAGCACCGCAGCCGCTTGCCCGCTCGGATCAGGTGCTGATGCACCGACGACAACGCGAGCAGCGACGGGATCGCCGCCTGATGAGCCGCGACCATCCGGTCGCTCAGGATGAGCGCCGTGGCGCCCTCGTCGATCGCCCGCTCGGCGTCTTCGCACAGGCGCCCGATGGCACGGTCGAGCCCGGCTGGGCCCTGCGCGACGGAGAACACCGCGTTGATCCGGTGGGTCACCAAGCCCTCGCCCGCGAGTGTCTCGATCCAGGCGGCCTCGCCCGGCGTGAGCACCGGCTGCGCGATCGAGATGAGCGTGCCATGGTCCGCCTGATCGCGCAGCAGCGCCGCCTGGGCGCCGATCGGCGTCCACAGGCTCATCACGCACGACTCGCGGATCGGGTCGAGCGGCGGGTTCGTGACCTGCGCGAACTTCTGCTTGAAGTACCGGAACACCGACTGAGGCTTGTCGGACAGCACCGCGAGCGGCGTGTCATCACCCATCGAGCCCACGGGGATCGTGCCGAGCTCGGCCATCGGACCGATGATCCGCTCGACATCCTCGCGGCTGTACCCGAAGGCCCGCTGACGCCGCGTCAGGTCCTCGCCCGTGAACGCGGGCTCGCTCGCGAGCCGCCCCTGTGCGCACGGCGCGAGCTGATGACCGACCCAATCGCCGTATGGCTTCGACGAGGCAAGCTCCGTCTTCACCTCCGCATCGCGCAGCACGCGGGCCGATTCGGTGTCGACCAGCAGCATCTGTCCGGGCCCGAGCTTGCCGCGTTCGATGACCGACGCGGCCGGCAGATCGACGATGCCCGCCTCGCTCCCCGCGACGATCAGGCCGTCATCGGTCACCGCGTAACGCACCGGCCGGAGCCCGTTTCGGTCGAGGCTCGCGCCGATGTGTACACCGTCGCAGAACACCATCGAGGCGGGGCCATCCCACGGCTCGACGAGCAGCGAGTGGTACCGCACCATGTCGCGCACCTCGGGCGAGACATCGTCACCCGCAGCGCCGATCGCTGGCGGCACGAGCATCGACATCGCCTCTTGGGGCGATCGCCCGGCCATCACCAGCAGCTCGTACACGCGGTCGAACGTTGCCGAGTCCGACTCGGTCTCATCGACCACCGGCAAGACATCGCGCAGCCCATCGCCGAGCACCGGCGATCGCATGTTCCGCTGGCGAGCCTTCACCCAGCTCACGTTGCAGCGCAGCGAGTTGATTTCGCCGTTGTGCGCGATCATGCGCAGCGGCTGAGCGAGCTTCCACGAAGGAAACGTGTTGGTGGAGAACCGCTGATGGAACACCATCATCGCGCTGGCGAATGCCGGGTCCGCGAGGTCGCGGTAGAAGCTCGCCAGCTGCGGCGTGACGACCAAGCCCTTGTACACCACCGTGCGCGCGCTGAGCGAGCACACCGTGAAACCATCGAGTCCGGCCTTCGCTGCGGCGTTCTCGATCCGCCGACGCGCGATGTAGAGCACCCGCTCGAACTCATCGGCCGAGCCGATGCGCTTGCGCGGGCTGACCACGACCTGGCGGATCGCGGGGCAGGTGGCCTTGGCTTCCTCGCCCAGCGCCGCGGTGTCGATCGGCACATGACGCCACATCAAGACCCGCAGCCCGGCCGCACCCAGGTGCGTGCGGACGATCCGCTCTGCGATGGCCCGTGCAGCGGCATCGTCGTGCGGGAGGAACAACATCCCGATGCCGATCGGCACGCCCGGTTTCGGTGGGTTCACGCCCTGGCGCTCCAGTTCCCGCCGGAGCAGCTCGGTCGGCACCTGCGTCATCACTCCGGCCCCGTCGCCGGTCAGCCCATCACCACTCACGGCGCCGCGGTGGGCGAGATTCGCAGCGGCATCAAGGCCCATCCGGACGAGCTCGTGCGATCGCCGTCCGCGCGCATCAGCAACGAATCCGACCCCGCACGACCCATGCTCGAAGCTCGGGTGGTAGAGGCTCGGACCGCCGTTTCCGTCTGGCCGGAGGGTCATGGACGCTCGACTCCCTTGCTGACGCGTCCGCGTCGTTGAAGAGGTCGGCGCCGCTGACGACCCCAACGCGCCAGCGGCACCGAATTCGATGGAGAGATCCTCTTCCCGCACTCGCCCGCGTGGCGGGGCCGAGACGGTCTTCACAAAGTA
>JBCDJJ010000096.1:0-11896 GCA_038747915.1 Planctomycetota bacterium
CGCTCACCAATACCTGCGCCGGCCCGCTCCGCGCCAGGATCCGGCGCGCCCCATCGATGCCCTCGCCAACATGACCGCGCGCCCTACCATCTCGCGGCTCGCGCACTGTGCCGACGTGGATCGCCTGCCGGAGCCGCGACGCGTGCTCGCCGAACGCCAGACCGATGGCAAGGCTCGCGCGCACCGCATCCTCAGCGAACTCGAACCCCGCCACCACGCCGCCCGAGTCCGACTGCTCCAGCACACGCCCGCCGTGCTCGGTCACCCGCCGGCACGCCCGCGCCGCCCAGACCCATGCCCCTGGTTCGCTCATAGGCGCAATCAACAGCACCGCGCGCGCCGCACGCTCGACCGTCGGATCGAAGGTTGAAACCTCGTCGGCTGGGCTCACGAGGGCACTCCGAAGTCATGCATATCCGACAGTATGCGCGCACGCCGTGCGATCACGGGCAGCCCATGACCCCATCGGCGCTCATCTGCTGCATGAACAACGCGAGATCGAGCCCATCGCGCACCCCAGCCGGTGGCGCGACGTCGGCACTCATCGACTGGATGTTCAGCGCCGCGAGAAAGTCGGTCACGTCCGTGCCGTCGATCACCCCATCGCCGGTGAAGTCGCCCGGGCAATCGTTCTCGAACTCGAACAGCATCGTGAACGCGATCGCGCCGGTGCCGGGGCTGCACCCCGCATTGGCCTCGGGTGAGGTCAGCAGATACGGGCCGGTGTCCACCTCTTCGGTATCGCCGCACCCACCCGGTGTGGGCAGCACGCCCACCTCCGTATCCGAGTCCAGCAGCAGCGCGCGGTCGTAGTCATCGGTCGCGGTCACGGTAAAAATATTCGGATCGCCCATCGAGCCGCCCAGCACATCCAGCTCGACGGTCAGGCTCCAGTGCGCCGGCATGTAGTTCACCGAGTCCACCACAAGCTCAAACCCGTTCCGCTGCACGTTGAGCCCGCCCTGAGCGATCACATCCGGGTCGCAGTCCGGCTCGCTCGCACCACCGCACGGCGAAGCAAAGGCAAATCCAGAGGTGTCGGTCAGCGTGATCGAGAACTCCACGCACCCCGGGCAGTTCGGGTCGGCCTCGAAACCGGGCGCCATGAGCGGCACCGCGACGAACCCGCTCGACTCGCCAGACACCGATGGCATCGGGTCGGGTGGCCCGATCCCACCGGGTGGGGGCACCGGCTCCGGGTCGACCGAGAGCAGCAACCGTCCGTACCGATACCGACGGTCAAACGATCGCAGCTCGGCGAACACGCCCGAATCGAGCGGCTCCTCGAGCGAGACCGCGAGACGACCCGTCGGCGGCGGGAACGGAAAGCCCTGCACCTGCAGAAAGAACCCGCTGTCCTCGGGAAACTGCGCCAGCACGTCCTCCAGCTCGAAGGACGACGGGAGCGGCGGCTGGTTCGGCGTCAGCGTGAGCAACTCGCCCGGAACAAGGAACTGGCCGAGGTCGAGCTCCCCGCCGTTCACCGCGACATCCACGGCGTACAGGTTGACGTCGCCGCTCAGCGCCGCGTTCTCTTCCCCTTCGGGGAATGACACATCGCCGCCCGAGATGTTCGTCTGCGACCCCGCATCGGTCACCAGCGTGATGTTGTTGCCGCCGGAGATGCTGTTCACGCTGCCGCTCTGGGCCACGAACATCCCATCGAAAAACTCACCCCCGGAGATGTACGACACGCTGCCCGTGCTCGCGAGCCAGGTGGTCGCGTGAACGCCCCCGGCGATCTGCACGACCGTGCCGCCACCGATGTTCGCGCTGCCGGCGCTCACGCCCCCGGTGATGTTGAGCGTGGCGTCTTTGAGAACCGGAAAATCGAACACCGCGCCCTCGCCGAAGATGTTCGCCTGTGCGCCGCTGGTCAGCTCGAGCACCTCCACCTGACCCGAGCCGATCTCGATCACTGTGTTCTGCGCGCCCGCGAGCGTGTTCAGCACCTGCCCGCCACGGATCTCGACCGTTCCGTCTTCCATCAACACCGGAGCGTTCACCACGCCGCACGAGGCGACCTCGAGCGTGCCGTCGCGGAGCACCGTCGAGATGCCGATGCCACCGTCGGTCAGCTCACCTTCGAGCACGATCCTCGCACCATTGAGATGGAACGGCGCTCCCGGTGCGCCCACCGGGCCGAGCTGTACATCCGCCGCCACCACCACCAGCGCATCCGGGTTGCTGACGAAGAACACCTCGTCCGGGAACTGATCGTCGCCCGAGATCACCACATCGGGCGCCCGTCGGCCCGACCGCCCGTACACCACGTACACCTCGCCCGTGTCATCGCGTGTCAATGGGTTCGCACCCGGCGCTGCGATCATGATGTCGCGCACGCCGTCGCCGTTGACATCGCCTGCGGACGAGACGCGGGCCCCCGCGCCGTCGTTCGCGTCGATGCCCTGAAACGTCACACCCCGCCCCGCGAACAGGTTCGCCACGCTCTGCCGACCGCCCGCGCCGAGCCCGCTCCGTCCGAACACCAGGTACGCCTCGCCGGCACCGGGCACATCACCAGGAGCGGCGCCCTGCGCACCGACCAGCAGATCATCCACCCCGTCCCCATTCACATCACCCACACCCGCGACCGACTGGCCGGTCCGGTCGCCACCGTCGGCCCCCTCGAGCACGAACCCGCGCTCGCCGTTGAGCGAGCCCAGCTCGAATTCAGTTGTGCCGAACGGCCCGTCGGGACACCCCGGTGCCGGCAGGTCGTTGCCGCACGAGAAGAAGACCGCCACCTCGCCCGCTTGGTTCAAGCCGTTCGGCGCTGCAAAGGCCGCGCCGAACGCGACATCGTTGAACCCATCGTTGTTGAGGTCGCCCACGCCGTCGACCGAGGTCCCGGTGCGATCCCCGAGCGAGCCTGCCCCGAGTACTCCCTCGCCGCCGAAGAAGGTCACCCCCTGATCGAGCGTGAGCGTCGCCAGATCGAACACCGTCGAACCGGGCGGCACATCGTCAAAGAATCGGCCCGAATCACCGAACACCAGATAACTCTCCCCAGCATCTATCATCCCGTTGGGATCGCCGCCGGGCGCACCGATCACCACATCATCGAAGAGATCGCCATCGATATCACCCGCGCCGGCAACCGCGTAACCAGCGCGATCACCATCGTCGATTGCGCCGAACTCCACCGCCTCAGTGAGTGGAACGGTCGCCAGGCGGATCAGCGCAGGAACGTCCGACCGGCCGTACACCACGTATGAACTCCCGGTCTGCCCCGCGCCCCGCACCGCCGGCTCGGCGCCGATCACGATGTCCAGCAAACCATCCCCATCCACATCGCCCGCGCCCGAGACCGATGTGCCGAGCCGATCGCCACCGAACCCCCCGAGAATCCGCGTGTGCTCGAGCGGTGTGAGCATCGTGACGTCGACCGTCGGCGGAAAAACACTCCCGAGGCTCGAATCCCGTCCATAGATCACGTAGATCGTCCCGCTCGGCATGGCTGCCAGCCCACCCTGGCCGGGTGCGCTGATGGCCATATCGTCGACACCATCACCGTTGAAGTCGCCCACACCCGCGACCGCGAACCCAAGGAACGCGTTGCTGCTCGGCCCGACGATCTCGAAGCCGTCGGCCGGATCGAGCGCCTCGAGATCGATGATCGGCGGGAAGGGCACCGGAGTGGCATCAGTCTGCGGCCGACCGTACACGACATACGCCTTGCCCCCCTGGAGCCGGAAGGGGAACACCGAGAACAGGCTCGCGTAGGGCGAGCCGATGATCAGATCGTCGATGCCATCGCCGTTGACATCACCGGCCGAGTCGATCGCACGACCGGTGTGCCGCTCCCCGGTCGCGCCCGCGATCACAAAGCCGCTCGGACCCTCGCACCCGATACCGAGTCCGAGTGACTGCAGCGGGACAGTCGCGCCGAACGCCAGATCAGACCCCGCGAACGCCGTCTGCGCCAGCGGTCGCCCATTCACTATCGCTCCAGCACCGACCACCAGAATCGCCGCCGTGAGATCAAAAGGCCGCTTCGTGCGTGCATGCATCGCATCACCCTGACAAAGACCTGGTACGCGGTCCGCACGACCAGCGCGCTCGCGCTCCAACAGTCTGCCAACGGATTGCCCCATGCGGCAACGTGCAGCTCGAATTAGTCGATGGATCCGCCGAAAACGGCTCTCGCTCCGGTGAGATCAATCGGCCGGTGACGAGATCCCGAGCCGATCAATCAGTGCCCGAAGCACATCGAGCGCCGTGAGCGTCGGGCGCTCCGTGAGTGCTGAACGCTCGCGCGGCATGAAATGCTCGACCGGCGGGAGCGTCGCCAGCTCCGGCGCCCCCGCCTCGCGACTCATTCCCTCGAGCGGCTCGAGAGAGAGTGCGCCGTTCCCGCTCACGCTGATGGTCCACAGGCCATCGCCATCGAGTCGGCGGTAGATCGCCTTGCCGTGGGGCGCCGCCGACGAGGCCCAGTCGACCTCGTCGATGCTCGGCTCGATCACCACGCCCTGGCTCGCTGGCGTGTGCTCGTCGAACACACGCCGGGCCCACAGCCGGCCGTCCAGCACCACGTAATCGACATACAGCTCGGCGCCCGGCTCGAATGGTGTCTCGATCTCCCGCTCACCACCATCCGCGGTGCGCACCACGACCGAGATCTCCCCATCCTCGACCTTCACAAGAGTCACCGCCGTCCGCGAGATCGCCCGGTTGTACTGATCGCGCAGCACCGCGTACTCATCCGCGAGCGCCGACAGACGATCGCGGTAGATCGACCCCGCAAGGTGGGCCCGTCCCACCTCTAGACCGAGCACGCCGAGCCCCGTGACGAGCGCAAGCCCAACCACACCGGTAAGAGTGACGGAAACACGCATGAGCCGAGTATCGGCTCCGCGAGCGCTCACGCTGCACCGAAGCCGATGACCTCGCACTCGCCCGCGCAACAACCGGCGAACACATCACGCATCTACCACCCCGCGCACCCACCATCCCCACGGTGTCGTCCCAGGTGGATGCGCTCACCGGTCAATGCCCGCCGATCATCCGTACCGACGCAGCACGCCGATCACGATCCCCTGCACCTTGCACTCGCGAACACGGATCGGCTCGAATTCCGGGTTGGCCGGCTGAAGACGAATGTGGTCGCTCTCCTTGAAGTAGGTCTTGAGCGTCGTCTCGCCATTGGGCAGCAGGGCCACCACACGATCGCCGTCGTGGGCCGACTCCCGCCGCTCGATGATCACGTAATCACCGTCCAGGATGCCCTCGTCGCGCATCGATTCGCCGTCGACACGCAGGGCGAAGGTCGAGTTCACCTGGCCGACCCGCGGCCCGAACATCTCGGAGAGGTCGAGCGTGTCGTCGTCGGCGAACTTCTCGATCGGCATGCCTGCTGCGATCCGGCCGACCAGCGGGAACATCATCGGTCGGTCTTCATCCGGCAGCGCGATGCCCTCAGCGATGGACAAAGAGCGAGCCTTGTTCGGCTCGCGCATGAGCGCGCCCTTCTTGATGAGCGCCTCGACGTGCTCGAACACGGTGACCTTGCTGACGCCCAACGCGTCGGCCAACTCCTGCATCGTCGGTGAATAGCCGCAGCGCACCCGACTGTCGCGGATCAACTGCAGGATCTTGAGCTGCTTCGGTGTCAGGTTCAGATTCATGGTGGATCCCTAGAGAAGAAAGGCTCGGCAACGCTGCGAGCCGGTGCAGTGCCACAATCAGTGAACGTGTGATCTCGATGCTGTCCGCCCCGGGCGCCAACAGCCGCTCCGCCGCGAGCCAGAGCCCGCCCGATTCCGCCCCCACTGCCGCGTGCCCAATGGTGCCGGCCGGTGTACCAGCCGGACCACCGATCACGCCGCGGCGATCACGCGCGACGCCCACCTCGTCAGGCCCGAGCGCCGCCGGCTCGAGATCAACCAGGTGGCCCGAATCGTCGGGACCGATGTCGCGGGTGTACTCGCCACCCGGCCCGAGCCTTAAAAGAGCGGAGAATCCCATGCGACGATCTCCAGCCGGGCAACACACCCGGCGTCGTGCAGCCAACCCGGCATCGCCAAACCTCCGCTCGGCGACCCGCGACTCCTTCGTCGCCCCGCATCCCGCAGGGCACTGGTGTTCAGCTGATCTTTCCCAAACACGATGCCAAGGCATGATCAACTGTTTGGTAATCTTTACCCACACAGACGCCGCACGCAAGCGCGATTCGGAGAATTTTTGGTTTCCCACCCTTTCATCGCGACCCATCACCCCGCCGCACCTCGAACCGCGGCCCGTCGCGACGGATCACCCGGCGCATCTCCAGCACCGTGATCGCCGAGAGCGCCGCCGACGCAGCCAGCCCGCTCCGCCCGCACACCTCATCGAGCGTCGCCGGCCCCTGGTGACAGACCTCGAGTACGGTCCGCTGCGCCTCCGTGAGCTCGCCCACCGGCGATGCCGGCTTGGGCTCCATCGCCTCGGCACGCGCCACATCGCCATCACCAACGCTCACGCCCAGCGATACCTGATCCGGCGCAAACCGGGCCGAGTGCGTGCCCTCGAAGAGATGCCGGGCCGGCCCCTCGAGCTGCTCGAGCACATCCGCCGGCGAGGTCGCCAGGGCTGCCTCGCCGCGGCGGATCAGCGCGTTGGCCCCGCTCGACGCCGGGCTGTCGACCCGACCCGGCAGCGCCATCACCTCCCGATTGTGCTCCTCGCTCGCGAGTCGCGCGGTGATCAGTGCGCCCGAGCCCTCCGGCGCCTCGATCACCAGCGTGCCGAGACTGAGCCCGCTGATCACACGGTTCCGCGCCGGGAACTGATCCGGTGCCGGCGGGCGATCGACCGGTACCTCCGCGAGCACCACACCGCCGCGCTCCACGATCTCCGCGAACAGCCCGTGATTCTCCGGCGGATAACACCGCGCGAGCCCGCACCCCATCACCGCAACCGTCGGCCGCCCGATCCGCGTCGCAGCGCGATGGGCTGCTGAATCGATCCCACGCGCCCCGCCCGACACCACCCAGAGCCCCGCTTGCGACAGCACCGCACCGAACCGCTCCGCCTGCTCGATGCCGTACGCCGTCGCCGACCGCGTGCCCACGATCGCCACCGTGTACGCCCCACAGAGCGACGCCAGATCACCGCGCGACCACAGCACGAGCGGCGCATCGGGCAGCCCCGCCAGCAACGGCGGGTACGCCGCCTGATCGATCGTCGTCACTCGAACACCCTCGGCCTCGGCCCGATCCATCTCCCGCGCAGCAGCGTCGACCGCATCGCGCATCGCCGACCGCACGCTCGCCGACCGCGCCCGACCGATGCCCGGCACCGACTGCAGCGACGTATCCGATGCCTCGAAAACCGCCTCCGCACCCCCGAACCGTTCGAGCAGCCGCCGCGCCAGCACCGGGCCCACACCCGGCACCATCGCGAGCGCCACCAGACGCTCAGACGCACTCGATGCACCAGCTCCCATCACACCAAAATCATACCGAACAAAGAGACGGGAGCAAGCACATCCCGCCGATCTCGACCCATATGAAAAAAGCCCGCGTCTGGCGGCTTTCAGCCGGACGCGGGCGAGAGGGAAGAGGTCTCAGGGAAAACACATGAACTCTGCACAGCGTGATGAGTCTGGACCTCGCGGTGTTCTCTGCCTCGAGGGCGCCGTGCGAAACATCAAGAATCACAAGTACTTACGGGAAGATGCCCCGCATGCGGTAGACCTTCATGATCTGCTCGACCGCGGCGATGTAGGCCGCGAGACGAGTCGTGCAATCGAATCGATGACGGGCGAGCTGCGTGCGCCGGGCGGCCAGCACCATGTGCCGGTTGAGCTCCGCGTCCACGCGCTCCGCGTCCCAGTACTGCTGGGCCTTGTTCTGCACCCACTCGAAGTATGAGACGGTCACACCGCCCGCCGAGCAGAGGATCGCGGGAAGGATCTCGACACCCTTCTCGAGCAAGATCCGCTCACCCGCGGGCGTGGTCGGCGCGTTCGCGGCCTCCGCCATCACGCGGCAGTTCATGAGTGTGGCCTTCTCCTCGTTGATCATCTGCTCGAGTGCGGCCGGGATGAACACATCCACCGCGACCGAGTAGAACTGATCCTCGGTGATCGGCTCGGCATCGGCGAACCCGGCGATCCCACCCGTTTCCGCGACGTGGTTCGACAACGCCGTGGCGTCCATCCCCTCCGAATGGTAGATCGCGCCCGTGTGATCCATGACGGCTGTGATCCGGCCGCCCCGCTCCTCGAACAGCCGGGCCGCCCACGACCCCACGTTGCCGAAACCCAGCACCGCGCACGTCGCGCCCTTGGCCTGCACGCCGAGCTCGGGCAGCATCTCCATCAGCACATCGACCACGCCCTGGCCGGTCGCTTTCTCGCGGCCGAGCGACCCACCGAACTCCGGCGGCTTGCCGGTGACGACCGCCTGGGCATCGGTGCTCGGGTTGCCCGCGGTGATATTGATGTAGGTGTCGGCGAACCACGCCATGGTCTGCGCGTTCGTGCCGACATCGGGCGCGGGGATATCGAAGTTCGGCCCGATCTGTGGCGCGATCGCCGAGACGAACCGGCGCGTGATCCGCATCAGCTCGTCCCTCGAGACCGACCGCGGATCGACCTTCACGCCACCCTTGGCGCCGCCGAACGGCACGCGGACGAGCGAGCACTTCATCGTCATCAGGGCCGATAGCGCCTTCACATGGTCGAGCGAGACATCGGCGTGATACCGAACCCCGCCCTTGTACGGCCCGAGCGCGTTGTTGTGTTGAACGCGGTAGCCCTTGAAGAGCGCGTGGTGACCGTGGTCCATCTTCACGGGGAAGTGCACCATGATCTCGTTCTTCGGCTGCGCGAGGATCACCTGCACGTGGTGCGGTGCCTCCAGCGCCTCGCAGGCCCGGAGCACGACATCGATGGTTTGCAGGTACAGATTGTCAGCGTCGCGGGCGAGTCCGAGCTCGTCGTAGACCGGACTCTGGAACGGCAGCTGGGCGGACGGGGCGGAGATGCTCGCCTTAGACATCGGACGCGTGGCCTCGTGTTCGAGTGGCGTGAGGGTCGCCATCTGATCTTCCCTGACCATGCGCGTCAAACGACTGTCGCTTTCTCCCCGAACCCCGGATTGTGTGCCGCCCGAAACACCACGAAACGGATCGGCAGGCCCCAGCTCCAAAGAGCACTAAAACGTTCAAGCGACGCCCCCGCCGCAAGTGTCCTATCTTGACCACACGTCGGCCAATGTCAACGTCCATCGTGCGGAAAACCCATCAAACGCCCGAAAAACAAACGATCCTGCGGATCATTTGGCACAGAACGGATGCAACAGCACGGTGGCCGCACCACACAGATCATAGGTTGAACGGTTTTTCAGAGTCGGCTCGATGGTCGCTACCCACCGATCGGTGCCGTGGCTAACCAGTCGTCATGCACCGGCAGCGTGGCATCCGCCGCCCGCGCCATCTCCGCCAGACGGCGACGAACATCCGCCTCGGGCAGCTCGAGCCGCTCCACCGCCGCCTCCGCGATCGCCGCTGCATCTTCCTTGCGATTCACCGCCAGGCACGCTGCGTACGCGCGAGCGATCAGGAGGCTCGCCGAGTCATCGCACAGCGGCATCGGCCACACCGCGGGCACACTCGGCACCGCCTTCCCACAGGCCGAGGCCACGAACATCACCGGATCTTCGATCAGCCTCGCGGCGCTCCGCCACTTGCCCGCATCCGCCAGGGCCACCACCATCGGACCGGTGATCTCCGGCACACGATCCGCTTCGGGGCGTTCGTGCAGCATCGTGACCACCCACCGGCGGTTGGTGCTGTGCAGCCCCATGGCCGAGTTCAACGCGAACCACGCCGTTGCATCACGAGCGTTGAACGCGGCACCTGGCTCGGCACGCTCGCCGAAGACCCGCTGCGCATCACGCAGCACCTGCTTCGACTCCGACCGGCCCGCCAGCGTCGCGAGCGACTCGGCGAGCAGGAGCGAGCACCCGGTCCGCCGGGCCATGGCGTCCACCGCGACCTCCGCTGCGAAGCGATCGAACCCGCCATCCTCAACGAGGGCCGTGATGTAGGCGAGGTGTTCGATGGCGCCACCCGCACCGGCAGCGGCCCGAAGCTGCTCGAATTCCGCGGGGAGTGCCCGGTCGGTCGGTGCGGCGGGCTCGCCGCGGCGTTTGATCACATCGAGAATCTGCTCCGTCTCCTGCGGCGTGACCGATGTCAGCGCGGGCTGCGTCTGCCGCGTGGGCCGCCGTGTCTCCGGCTCGGTTTCCTCTTGCGTGGAGGCGTCGGGTAGCACCGCCCCGCTCTTTTCCCACATGCTGTCGAGCCAGCTCACGAACTGACGCGAGCTGCGATACCCGCTGAACCGGCCGACCTCTTCCCCCTCGTAGAACGCGATGAGCGTCGGATAGCCCCGCACGCCGAGCGTCCGCATGTCGTTCTTGTGGCGATCGCCATCGATCGCTGCAGCCATGCCGTGCTCCTCGAACCACGAGGTCACACGCTGAGTCCCCCACGTGCTGCTCTTCATCCGCTGACACGGGCCGCACCAGCTTGCGGTGGCCATGACCACGAGCATGCCGCCGCGGTCGTCGTGCCGGCTCATCGCCCGGCTGAGCGACAATGTCTTGAGCACGCCATCGGCCGCCGCGTGCGAGGCCATCATGGCCACCAGGAACGTCACCAAGGCCACCATCACCGGCCGCGAACCTGTCATCAGTACCCGTCCTTTCTCCAGCGCCGTACGCTTTCGATCGCTCGTCGCCGCCCCGCCACCCGAAGCGGGCCGGACCAACAGTCGTATGAGCCTACCCCGGTTCCCGGCTCATTAGAAACCGATTCTGAAACGCCCGCCAAAATGGGCCCCTGAGACGCCTCCCCGAGATGATCCCGACCCCAGTCCCTCCACATCGCTCCCACGCGTGAGACCTCATCCATGACCGCCCCCGCCCAGCCCGCGACCACTCACAACGACACCGGCGCCCCCTCCGCCAAGTCCATGGACGACATCATGGCCCTGTGCAAGCGGCGCGGCTTCGTCTACCCCGCCTCCGAGATCTACGGCGGCCTCAATGGTTTCTGGGACTATGGCCCCCTGGGCGCCCAGCTCAAGAAGAACCTCCGCGATGCCTGGTGGCAGGACGTCGTGATGTTCGGGTGCAACGGTGCCGCGGGTCCGAACGGCGAGCCGGTCGAGATCGTCGGCCTGGACACGTGCATCATCCAGAACCCGAGCGTGTGGGACGCCTCGGGCCACGTCGCGGGGTTCAACGACCCGATGGTCGACTGCCGTGAGAGCAAGTCGCGCTACCGGGCCGACCACCTGCGCGCGCTCGCGGCGCCGGGCAACCGCGCCGAGCCGCCCATCTTCGCCTTCATGCCCGGAAGCGACTCCGAGAAGAAGCAGCGCAAAGCGGCGCAGAAGAAATTCGGGGTGGCGCCCGACGAGTTCGACCTGCTCGACCTCGGCACCGACTTCTCCAAGGTCCTCGGCCCCGATGCCACCGAGCTCGGCACCCTTAC
Source organism: Planctomycetota bacterium (assembly GCA_038747915.1). Taxonomy (GTDB): domain Bacteria; phylum Planctomycetota; class Phycisphaerae; order Phycisphaerales; family UBA1924; genus JBCDAP01. Next base: position 11,491 of record JBCDJJ010000096.1, read on the forward strand.
CGAGCCGCGCGCCTTCAACCTCATGTTCCCCACCATCATCGGCGCCACCGGCGACATCGAGACCAACAAGGCCTACCTCCGGCCCGAGACCGCCCAGGGTATCTTCATCAACTTCAAGAACGTCGTCGACACCACACGCGTCAAGCTCCCATTCGGCATCGCCCAGACCGGCAAAGCCTTCCGCAACGAGGTGACGCCCCGCAACTTCACCTTCCGCTCGCGCGAGTTCGAGCAGATGGAGATCGAGTTCTTCTGCCACGAGGACGACGCCCGCGGCTGGTACGACTTCTGGAACCAGTGGCGGTACGACTGGTGGCTGTCGCTCGGGCTGTCCGCGGGCAACCTTCAGCAGCGTGTGCACGACACGGACGAGCTCGCTCACTACGCCAAGGAGGGCGCCGGCACG
>JBCDJJ010000097.1:0-11505 GCA_038747915.1 Planctomycetota bacterium
GCGGGTGCCACTGGTGGCTTGCCCACCAGTGCGAACGCCAAAGCCCTTGAACACTGGCGGGCAAGCCGCCAGTGGCACGCAAGTCCCGGAGTCGGTCGATCCACCGCGAAGACTGGCGAGACGAGTTGACTTGGTCTGCTCGAAGAGTCACTTGCACCCCCACAGCCCACCATATGGCGCAGGACATCACCAGACTCTGGCCCCCTTCGCACACCGCTCGCCCTCGCGGCAGTCGGGCACCGGGTGCCGGACGAGGCCCGGTCAACGAAAAAACCCCAGCGGCGTGATGTGCCACCGGGGTCTCGAATCAGTCAGCAGCGGTCATGCCACATGAGCGGTCGCGTGACCTCTTACGGGCAAGACAGCCTGCCCGCCGGATCCCCCTCGCCAAAGGCGAGCAGCACGATCGTGTAGTCGTCGACATCGGTCGTCCCATCGAGATTGACATCGCCGTCCAAACGGCCGTTGGGAGCTGGTAGACCGAAGTTAAGCAGCACGTTGATAAAATCGTCCACACTCACGATGTAGTCGTCGTCGGTGTCGCCCTCGAGGAACAGTCCGTTCGCAACGAGGATCGCGATCAACGCGGCCTCGTCGTCGGCATCGAGATCGCCATCGGCGTCGAGGTCGAACTCGGTGACGTACGCGGGGTCGCCGGTCATCGCGCCGCCATTGAAGACGATGCACCGCAGGCCGAACAGATCGCCCTCGATATCGATCGTGCAGTCGCGGTTGCCATCGCCGAGCTCGAACCCGGGAACCAGCGCATCGAAGCTCGTCAGGTCGTCCGCATCGATGTCGCAGTCGTCGTCGAGGTCGAGCGCACGGATATACGCCGCCTCGCCGAGCGTGGCGCCGCCCTGGGTCACGATGGTGTCCAGCGCCGCTCGATCGGCGCACCGATCGACCACGCAGTCCATGTTGGCATCACCAGGGACGAAGCCGTAGAGCGCGAACACGATCGTCAGATCGTCGGCGTCGATGTCGCCATCGTCGTCGAGGTCCGCCGCCTCACGATCGTCGTCATCGAAGGTCGGGGCCGCGAAGGGCGTTGCCAGGGCAACCTGCGCTTGGAAGGCCAGGGCATCTTGGCAGTCGAGCACATCGTCGTCCACGAGGTCGAGCCGGTCCGCATCGGCCACCCCGCCCTGTGAGCCGAGCGACACGACGCCGGGCCCCACGGGGATCGTGCACACGCCGCTGGTGGGCGGCCCGCCGAACTCGGTGGTCATCCCGGTCGATTCAAAGGTCGCGGTCCCGAACCCGATGGTGGTCGAGCCGATGGTCGCGACAGAGTAGTCGAGCGGGCTGGAGGATTCGCTCTGCGCATCGGGCACCGGCACCGGCGGTGTGGTCTCGGTGCCCTGGCCTGGGTTATCGAGGCTTGATGAGTCGCTGCCCGAGCCATCCATCGGGCACCTGAAGCTCATGGGTGTCCGGATGGCCACATCCGTGCTCACGCTGACGAGCAGATCGGTCGGCCCGGAGAGGGTGTACTCCGCGATCGCGATGCTGCTGGCGGCGCCCGACGACATGATGAACGCGGGCGGGAAGCACGTGCAGTTATCGGTCGTGCCCCCAGCCGCCCTGCTGCTGGACTCGGCCCGCAAGCGGTTGGAGTCGCTCGGCGCCTCTGGGATTCGGACGAACGCCCGGCGATCACCAGTCGTGGCCGGCGCCGTCGCTGTGGCGGTTCCCGGGCCGCCGGCAAACCCGGCGCCCCCGCCGGTGGTCGAGAAGCACGTCACGATCTCGTCGATGCCGCCACAGGGACACACCGGCGGGTCGTCGATCACATCAACCCAGATGAGCGTGTCGCCCCGGTTGACCGACAACGCGGTCGCGAGCCCGAGACTGCTCGTGAGCGACGCGACCGACGGGGTCCCGAACCACGCGTTGAACTGAAAACTGGTTTCAATCTCGATGAGGTCCTGCGCCCGGAGCTTGCACTGCGTCCGGCTGAGGCACATGACTGTCTCCAAGTCGGTATCGAAGACAAACGTGCCATCCACCGTGTTGTCGCCGTCATTCGTCGCTGTGAACACGAAGGGTGGCGGATCTCCATCCCACACGACCACGGTGAAGGGCTGCGCACCGGCGAGCGATGCCACCGCGGCGGTTCCCAGAGACAACATCAGCGCACACCGTGCGAACTGCTGTGCAATCATTCGTATCCTCCAAGCTCGTTTCATAGAACGACGACCCGCGACCAGCGCGCGGGTGCGAAAACACATCCGTGAACCCACCCTACGTCGCCATGTCTCGATGCAAACATCAATCTGATGAGTGATTCAAAATAGTCCGGAACGATGGTGTGCTGAAATGAACGGTTCACATCCAATCGCTCGACGGACGACTCAGATCTGAATCCAGGCGGGCCTGTCACCCAAGGAACGAGGCGAAACAACTCAATGTGTCTGTGTTGTGGGCGTGTACTGACCCAGACATGCGGTGCCCGCACACGTATCGATACGGATCGAGGTGGTCGATAGTTGCGCGACGCGACACACCGTCTGGTCGGCAACTTCGGCGAGCCCGACAAGGGCGCCGCCGCCTTTATCCGATGGCTCGGCGCGATATATCCCGATCGAGCAGCGCGATCTCAACAGCTACCACACCGACACCCCCCGCTCTTCACGCGCAACTACCACCCCACGTTCACACGCTTCCGCCGCGTTCCCGAGTGCGGTCGTGGGAGTGTCCCGCTCCCACGAACATTTGCCCAAGATGCCCGGCGTTCGGCCGCGGCAGCGAGACGCGCTCGCCACCAGCGCCGGGTGCTGTGCAGACCACCGCGCCGCGGTCTTCGACGCGCCGTGTGCCACCGGCCGCTCGCCCGCCAGTGCGCCCCCGCAACTCACCCCACCCCAGCCGGCCCGCCCATCGCCGCGCGCTGCTTCAGCTCCGGCGTGATCTCCCGAACCTCCTGCGCCATCCGTGTGTTCGGGAACTCCTCGATGATCCGCTGACCGAGCTCCACCGCCGCTGCGTACTCGTGGTCCTGCACCAGCAGCTTGAACCGCAGCCCGAGATTCTCACGGCTCTTCGAGATCACACCCCGCGCCACCTCCGCGAGCGGCGCCGCCTCCGCTGGCGTGAGATACGCATCCAGCTCCTTCAGCAGCGACATGGCCTCGTCCACCGAGTCGGTGTCCGCTGCGCCGAGGAACCGCCGCTCCAACTCCCGCCGGTACCGCTCCCGCGCCGCGTCGATCCGGTGCCGCAGATCCCGTGCCTGGTGCGCCTCGGGGTGCAGCCGCTGAATCCGGGCCGCCTCCGCGTACGCGTCCGGCCACTGCTGCCGCTCGACGAGCGCATCGAGCCGCGTGATGCCCTCGCCGACCGACCGCTCGATCGCGCCCGAGCGCGCCTCGTCGATCCGCCGGCGGAACCGCTCCGCATCACCGCGGTACCCGAACCGCTCCGCCAGTTCCTCGGTCAGCACCAGCGCCGCCTCCCAGTCGCTCTCGCGGATGTCCTGCTCGATCGCTGCAATCAACAGTTGACGCTCGTCCTTGCGGTGCAGCACGCGCTTCGCTGCCTCGCTCAGCCCCGACTCACGCTGCATCTGCCGCATCACCCGGACAAGCTCGACCGTCTCACCGCCCTGCGCCGTATCCCGGAACCGCAGCGCCAGCAGCGCCGCCACCGGCATCGACACCGCGATCAACACCAGACCCGCGCCCGCCACTACGCTCGTCGGCTCCCGCACCGCCAGGATCGCGAAGATCACCGCGAGCAGCCCGTACCACGCCGCGACCAAAGTGATCGCCGTGGTGGCCGTCGTGTGACCCACGTGCTGAGCACCGGACTTCATCGGACGCGGATCAATCGAGCGGGCTTCACCGGACGAATCGGTCGACATCGGGACCTCCCGCATGGGCGGCCCGCCGAGTCCGCTTGACCCGCCAACGCCACCGGGCGACAACATCACCCCAGTGTAACCCACATGCCAAGAAAGCCGTTCAACCGCCTGCCGAACAATCACACGCTAGCTCCCGCAGCATTCACCATCGAAAAGGACAACCATGGGCACACTCCTAATGGTCCTGCTCGCGATCTTCCTGCCGCCCGTCGCGGTGTTCCTCAAGGAAGGCGTCGGCAAGCACCTGTTGATCAATCTGATCCTCCTTCTCCTGTACTTCCCCGCAGCTATTCATGCACTGATCGTTGTACTCAAAGACTGATCCCTCGCCTCACGCCCATGCACCCACGCTTCGCACAGCTGCCAAGCGCCCTCCGCGCGCGCGCAACGATCACCCGCCTCGCGGACAACGTCCCCGTGCTGCTCGCCCACCCGACCGAGGGATGGGCCGATGACGCGCCGCCCGAGCCCCGCGCCGCGCCGCTCATGCTCTGGTTCCACGGCCGCACCGCCAACAAGGAGCTCGACCCCGGTCGATACCTCCGATGGGTCCGCGCCGGCATCGGTGCGTGCGCGGTCGACCTGCCGGGCCACGGCGAGCGCGCGATCGACGGATGGGACGACTCCGACCACACACTCCGCGTCGCGGCCCAAGCGGTCGACGAGGTCGACCGCCTCGTCGATGCCATCGAGGCCGATCCGAAGGTGTCCGCCTGGTTCGACACCTCGCGCATCGGCATCGGCGGCATGTCAGCGGGCGGCATGGTCACCCTCGCGAGGCTCTGCGCCCGCCACCACTTCCGGTGCGCCGCTGTCGAGTCGACCGCTGGCGACTGGTCCGCGATGGCCGGCACCGACTTCGCCCAGGAGCCCTGGTTCACATCGCTCGACCCCGGTGCGCGCCTGGCGGCGTGGCGACCCATCCCGGTGCTCGCGCTGCACTCCGAGGCCGACCAGACCGTGCCCTTCGCCGCGATGAGCGGGTTCATCGAACGGCTGCGGGCCCACTACACACTGAACGGCGCCGATCCCGACCTCGTCGAGCTCAAGAGCTGGCCCAAAACCGGCGCCCCGTCCGAGCACGCCGGCTTCGGGCGCGTCGCGAACGAAGCCAAGAACACACAGGTCGGGTTCCTTACGCGCTGGCTCGGCGCCTGACCCTGCACATCGTCATGGGCAGCCGGCGACCGATGCACGCATCAACGCCGCGGGGTCAAAGGCGTCGACAGTGGGATCGCCAATAAGGTCGGCACCGGGATCGGTGTTGCGCAGATCGAGACGGAACGCCGCGTAGTCTGCCGCGTTGATGAGCGCATCGGCGTTGAGATCCGCGCCGGAGCACGGGCCGAGGCCGTTCGGCGCACCGTCGAGCCGCACATCGTCGAAGTCGACCTCCACGCCCGGCGCCTCGGGCGTGTCCTCGAGGTTCAGGTTGATCAGGCGGATCTCAAGCTCACCATTTAGGTGCGGGTGCGTGTCGCGCACCACCAGCCCCACGATCGATGTGCGGAACTCGCCCTCGGGGATCTCGTCCGCGAGCGTGTTGAAGTCCTCCGCGACAACCTGGCCACCCGCGAGCACCTGCACGGCGTACCCCGGGAACCCATCGAGATCGAACACGCCGAGCGTGTCGAACGGCGGAAGACCAGCACACGAGGCGATGTTGCCGACCTCGACGATGAGTGTGTACGTGGTGTTGGGCTGAAGCTGGGCGCCGAGCTGCTGACGCAGGCCGACGGGCCCGAGACCGATCGACGCCGGGTTGTCCAGGAAGATCAGCGCCGCGTTGCGGCCCTCTGGCGCATCTGCTTGGTTGAAACAGTCCGAGCCCGTGGGATTGATCACGCCCGTGAAGTTGTTGGCGAACCCGCCCAGCACGGTGTCGGGGTCGAAGGCGAGCCAATCAGCCACTGGGCCGACGGGGAAGGTGCCATCGAGTGCGAAGTCGGCCTCGAAGCCGGCGTTGGCGATCGGGATGGGGGCTGCACCCGCGGTGGCTGTTGTGCCGAGGGCCAGTGCTCCAGCGGTCAGCACGATCGGTCGGATGATCACGGGTGGCTCCGGGTCTGGTGCGGGACGCGAATCGCCGCGCGCGACAGACCGCGCCGCCCATGCTGAGCGAGAGCCACGGTGCGGAGCGCTGAGGAGGCGATCGACGAAACCTACGATTCGCCCGGCGCATCTCCAAGCAGCGAAGACCGTGTTTGTGATCGCCCGGGCAGGCGCGTTACTCGGCCGGGGTGGGATCCTCGCCCTCTGTCTCGACTTCTTCGTCCTCCTCCTCGTCGTCGCCGGAGAAGCTGAGGAGGGGGATCGTCGAGTCGATGTTGGAGATGGTCTTGCGGAGCGAGGCGAGGTGATCGTCGAGCTTGGTGAGCGTGAGGTCGGTCGAGGTGAGAGTGGTGTCGATCGACGCCAGGGTCTCGTTGATGGAGTCGAGCAGCTCGAGGCGGAGCTGCAGGGCTTCGAGTTGCTCGTTGGCGCGGGTGACCTCGTCGAGCCGCTGCTCGGTGTCGGCGAGTTTGACGTTGGCGCTCTCCAGCTCGGTGCGGATGTCGTTGAAGACGCACGCGGGGAGCGCGGGGAGGGCGAGTGCACCGAGGAGGAGGAGGCCGAGGTGTGGTCTGGGTGTGGTCATGGCCGGAACCCTAGCGGCGAGTGCCCCCGGGCGAGCGGGACACCCGCACCACAGAACAGCGAGGTGTGATGGAGTGCATCGCGTGTCTGAGGCAACAACTTGCGCACTCGGGCGAGGTGCGGGGAGCGGTCAGCGACCGCGTGGGGGCGCGGGTTGACGAGCGCCGGATCGTGGGTCGCGCCGGCGCACGCGTTGGGGTGGATTGACCTCGTGGTGTAGCGCGTGTGCAGGGGGAGGGATCCCCCGGCCGCCCCCTCGCGGTGGTACGCGGGACGGTGTGGGTGGGCGCGGGGGGTCGGTGGCGGGTCAGTCCGCGGGCTCGCGCCCGCGGCTCGTGTTGGGTCGTGCGGTGTTGTGGTTGGGGGTGTGGATCTTGCAGAGGTCGGGGATAGTGAGATGGGGATTGAGCAGATCGCCGGGGATGGCCCGCTCACACTCGGAGAGGGCGGGGGGCGGACGCCTGCGTGTTGAGGGGTGACGCACTCATGGGGGCGAGGGTGCCCAGCTCGGGTAGCGTTGTCATCGGGAAAGGTGGAAGATTGTGGCTGATCACCAAGATTACCCACAGGGATTGTCGATGTGCGGGGGTTTTTCAAGGGGTTCGTGTCGGCAATGACACGCAGCCTTGGATCAATCAGGTTGCGATTGTTCCGTGGGTTGCTCAATGCTCGATAAGAACTGTTTCTTCTTTTCGCTCCATCTCGCGGTAGGCCCAGCATCTATTTTGAGAGATTCAGTAATGAGATCTCGAATATCATCTAGATGAGTTGATTCGTTGCTTGACTTAATCTGAAGATCTTGCAGTACCTTCGGTAGATCGTCGATTTTCTGATTTGGCGGCAGGAGGACCACTATTCTTTTCGACAGGATCCAGCATGCTCCTAATTCCAGAATACACATAAAGCTATTAATAAAATTACTCGACGGTATACAGAGATAAATTTCTGTTCCTTCAAGTCGCTCCTGAATCCACTTGGCCCATTGATCGCCTGGGCCGACGCCAAGTCCCTCCACTGAGGTGCACACAATGTCTGTTGCGGCGAGTCCTGTTATTCCTGTTTCAAGAAAATCCGTAAGAGAATTTACAAATTTGTGATCAAGGGATGAATGGCCAATGAAGATTCGCTGCCCTTCATTTAGCACTGGACGGCCTAGATGTGAACTTGTGGCAACTGGCTTTAACTCGTTACTAGTCGCATCTGAATCGATGCCCGGGCTCAATTTGTCGTTCTGTGGCACTACGTGCGGCGGATGTGAATACGGGTGTGGGTCGGCTTCGGCAGCCGTGCGCACCGATAACGCCGTGCGATCGGTAAATGCTAGGCCACTCTTGGAAGAGTAGTGAAGTCCTTCTCGGTCAAGTGAACTGTGTATTTTTTTCAGTATACTAGTTCGATCTTCTTCTTCTATCTTCATATAATATTCAAATAATTGTTCGATAAGATAATCCAACAGAGAGAATTTATCACAATTGATATCTCTATTACAAATTCGCAACCATTCTATAACTTTTTCGCGCTTACTGCATGACCAATTTGACTTAAAATCAGGAGCTCCTCCCGATAAAAATCGAGTCTCAATTTCACTGCCCGTGAATATTTTCGGATATATCTCGGAAAGTATTCCGATTACTCTTGCCGGAATGGTCCAACTACTCATAATACTATTACTTTATATGCTTTTTTATTAACCCAAAAATAGTCTATATCATATGCTCAGTATTTTCGATTGGTCGGCGCTCTTGTCGCGGCAATGGGCAGACCTGCCACGGCCCTTCTATGGTCCCCCGTACAGCGGCAAAACCGTGAGGCAATGCAGCCAGCTCGCGCATGGTGGGGTCGTGGTCGACGATGGTCTTTAGGGCAACAATCGCGGCGTCGGATTCGGTGCAGTCTTCGCCGTCGAGGAACTGCCATGTGCCGTCCTCGTCGTGGGAGGCGTAGGTGATCGGGCGACCATCGTCGAAGATCCGGTTGAGCGTGACCGTCGCGAGATTGGGTGGGTCGGCGAAGGGCCAGCGGTTGGTCATGTCTCTCGCCCGTTTGCACATGTTCGTCGAGCGTAATGATGACGCTGTTGGTGGGGTTGGTGCAAGGGGTGATGGTGGGGTTGGTGTGGTGCGTTCGCGGAGGCTGGAAGCCTCCGCCACCGGTCCGCGTTGGTGTGGTGTTTTGCCACAGGTTTGTGGCGTTTGGGGTGTGTGACGAGTGGTGCGCGGTGTTGAGGTGCGTGTCGCTCGGAAGGTCAGGCCCATGGGATCGGCTGGGCGGATCCTGGTGCTGGAGCGGTCGGGCTCGGACGCTCGAATTCGGGGTTGGCCGGGGCGCAACTTGAGCGGCTGGGCTTCGACCCTCGCGGTGGATGGAACGATCAATTCGGAACGATCGTCCAAGAAATAGGAGCTTTGATCTTGACCACTCGTTCCAGATCTGGCATGGTGTGGGGGATGGGTGCGTCACGGGGTCGTCCTCGCGAGTTTGAGACCGATGCGGCGCTGGACGCCGCGATGCTTGTGTTCTGGGAGCACGGGTACGAGGCGACGGGCGTGGCACAGCTGTGCGGGGCGATGGGGATCGCCAAGCAGAGCATGTACGACTGGGTGGGCGACAAGCGGGGCCTGTACCTGATGGCGATCGAGCGGTACTACCAGAAGTATCTGTGCGGGCTGAGCGACATGTTGAAGCTCGAGGGCTCGCCGCTCGGCAACCTGCGGCACTGCCTGGGGGCGATGGCGGAGTACGCGAAGCAACCCAAGTGCCACGGGTGCCTGGTGACCAACGCCCAGAGCGAGTTCGGGACGACCGATGAGGAGCTCGCGAGGGTGACCGCGCGGATCGAGGCGTTCATTGTCGAGGCATTCCGCGATGTGCTCGAGCGTGCCCAGCGAGCGGGCGAGATCTCGGCGGGCGTGGACTGCCGGGCGATGGCCTCGGCGCTCGCGGTGGTGCGGAACGGGATGATGGTCGCGGGGCGGGCGGGGCAGAGCCACGAGTCGATCGACCAGACGATCGCGATGGTGGAATCGATGCTCAAATCAGGGTGAGGACCGCGTGATGAACACCGGCGTGCCGGCAGATCTCAAAACGGAACGATCGGTCGTGATTGAAGCCCGGCGGGCACCCGCGATGCACCGTGTGTGGTGCGCGCGGGCGCGTCGGACGTGTTGGAAGACGGCGGTCGTCGCGGCTGCCTGAGTCTGTTTCTTGTCGCACCGGCGGCCGCGGTGGCCGCTGCATTTCTTTGGAGACTCACATCATGATTCTGAAGACCGTGATTGTCGCGGGCGCGGTGGTTGCGTCCGGTGTCGGAACCGTGAACGCTCACCAGCCCCGGCCGCAGGCGCCCCCGCCTCGCGTGGTTGGATCGGTGCCCATCGACTCGGTCACGTCGGCGCCGGTTCGGGTCATCCGCAGCGTGACGCTCGATGCGACGCCCGGTGTTGTGTTCGACTTCGTGACCGATCATCGGAACTGGCCGGGTCTGGTCGGGCCGATCGACTCGGTAAGCGTCCGCGGGTCCGGCGGTCCGGGGAGCACGTGGGCTGTGTCGTTCGGTGATGGCAGCGTGGTGGGCAAGCGCATCGTGGCGTTGGCTGAACCGAGAGATTCGGCGCCTGGAACGTTCGCGTACGCGATCACTGACGAGAACCCGTTCGGCGTGCAGGACCATCTATCTGTCGTCGTGATGGCGCCGGCGGATGGCGGCGGGACCGTACTGCACTACCACCAGTTCTTGAATCACGCGGACACCGCGTCGATCGTTCCCATGATCGCGAGCGGCACGGACGAGATCGTGGGGAACGTTCTCGCTCGGTTCGGCGGGTCGCTCCGCGGTGCGTCGGACGGCGGCGGGGTGGTGCGCATCGATCAGCAGCGTGTGATCGAGGCGTCGGCCGACCGGGTGTGGACCGTACTGGGCGCGCAGTGGGCGGCCGTACACGAGTGGGCGAGCGCGATCGCGCACTCCGAGGCGATCGGGTGGTCGGACGCGGACCCGGAGGGGGCGGTGCGGTCGTGCGAGGTGCCGGGCACGCCGGGCTTCCGCGAGCGGATGCTGTCGTACGACGAGGGGACGCGGACACTGTCGTACCAGGTGATCGCGGGTGTGCCGCCCTTCGCGGAGCGGGCGGTGAACACGTGGACGATCGAAGAGCTGAGCGACGAACGGGTGGTGGTGCGATCGGCGATCGAGATCGACATCGCGCCGGGCACGCCGGGTAGACCCGCGGGCATGATGATGAGCCAGTTCACGCACCTCATGGACCTGACGTTCGACGAGTTCGTGTACTACGCCGAGACGGGTCGGGTCCATCCCCGCGCGATCGGTGCGGGATCGGCGCGTCGGTAACGCGCTCCTTTGCGTTGGTTTTCGGTGCGGCGCCGGTGGTGATGGCCACCGGCGCCGCTTGATCGTGGCGTGGCGGCTACCCCGATTGGTGGGACACCACGGCGAGTTGCTCGAGCGTTCGTGACGCGGCTCCTCCGGAGATGGCGCCCTGCGCCAGGTCGATCGCGGCAGCAAGTGTCGGGGCGGCGTCACCGGTCCAGAGGGCGGCAGCGGCGTTGAGCTCCACGACATCGCGCGCGGGGGTGCGCTCGCCGTCGAGGATGCGGCGGATGAGGTCGGCGGACTCGTCGACGGTGTCGACACGGATGGCGTCGAGCGGGGCGAGGTCGTAGCCGAACTCGCGTGGGTCGATCTCGTGCTCGGTCACGGTGCCCGCGTCGATGCGCATGGCAGCGGTCGACGCGGAGATGGTGATCTCATCGAGACCGTCGAGGCCATGCACGACCATGGCTTTGTCGGTGCCGAGCCGCGGGAGGGCCTGGGCGATAAGCGTGGCGCGGTGGCGGTCGTAGACGCCGAGCAGCTGCCGGGTCGCGCCGGCGGGGTTGGTCAGGGGGCCGAGCAGATTGAAAATGGTGGGGAAGCCGAGGGCCTTGCGGGGGCCGATGGCGTGTTTCATGGCGGGGTGGTGGTGGATGGCGAAGCAGAAGCAGAC
>JBCDJJ010000098.1:0-11411 GCA_038747915.1 Planctomycetota bacterium
CGGCGGGCTGATCAAGGCGGACTCGGGGGAGATCGCGATCGCCAAGGGCCGGCGGGTGGGCTACCTCACGCAGGATCCGGACCTCGATCCGAAGGAAACACTCCGCTCCGAGGCCGAGCGGGCGTTTGCTGAGCTGCACCGACTCCATCAGCAGCTGGACCAGGTCTTCGAGGCGATGGCCGAGGCCGATGGCGACGAGCTCGAGAAGCTCATGAAGAAGCAGTCCCGGCTCGAGGAGCAGGTGGAGGCCGCGGGCGGGTACGCGATCGACCACAAGATCGACGCGGTGCTGCACGGGCTTGGGTTTACCGATGGCCAGTTCGCGGTGGCGGTGGAGCAACTCTCGGGCGGGCAGAAGGCGCGGCTCGCGCTCGCGAAGCTGCTGCTCGAAGGCCCGGATGTGCTGCTGCTCGACGAGCCGACGAACCATCTGGATCTCGATGGCCGCCTGTGGCTCGAGGGGTTCCTGCGCGACGAGTACCAGGGCGCGGTGCTGGTGATCTCGCACGACCGGTACCTGCTCGACCACGTCGTCACGCGGATCGTGGAGGTGGAGCACGGCCGCACGATCGATTACCCGGGCAACTACGCCAAGTTCCGTAAGCTGCGCGTGGAGCGGCGTGAGAATCAGCTGCGCGCGTGGGAGAGTCAGCAGGCCAAGTTCAAGCAGACCGAGGCCTTCATCCGCAAGTACAAGGAGGGCCAGCGGGCCAAGCAGGCGCGCGGCCGGCAGTCGGTGCTCGATCGCCAGAAGGAGGGCGCGCTCGAGAAGCCGGTCGAGCTCGAGAGCTTCAACCTCAAGTTCGCCAAGCCCGATCGCTCGGGCGACCGCGTGGTGACCGCGCGGAGCTTGTGCAAGCAGTACCCGCTCGACGACGGCGGCGCGAAGGTGCTGTTCAACGGGCTCGATGTCTCGATCAGCCGCGGCGAGCGCTGGGGTATCATCGGGCCGAACGGGGCCGGCAAGTCCACGCTGGTGCGCACACTCCTCGGCGAGCAGGATGCCGACTCGGGCACGGTGAAGATCGGGTCGAACGTGATGGTGGGCTACTTCCGTCAGCTTCCCACGGAAGACGATGCCGACCTGCCGGTGTACCGGGCGTTGCAGCGGGCGATCGTGAAGGAAAACCCCGACTCCGAAGTCAGCGAGCAGCAGGCGCGCAACCTCGCGGGCGCGTTCCTGTTCTCGGGCGCCGAGCAAGAGAAGGAGATGCGCGTGCTCTCCGGCGGCGAGCGGGCGCGCGTGCGGCTCGCGGCGCTCCTCGCGAGCGCGAAGAACCTGATCGTGCTCGACGAGCCGACGAACCACCTCGACATCGAAGGGGCCGAGCGACTGGAAGACGCGCTGCGGCCCGACTCGGGGTACGAGGAGACGATCATCCTGATCAGCCACGACCGCGCGATGATCGACGCGGTATGCGACCACCTCATCGTGCTCGACGCGACCGGCGGGGCAGAGATCTTCGACGGCAACTACACCGCGTGGCACGAGCGAGAAACCACGAAAGCCGCCAAGCAGGCCGAGCAGCAGGCCGCGGCCAAGGCCCACGCCGAGCGCGAAGAGAAGAAACGCCGCGCCGCAGCGGACAAACAGTCGCACCAGAAGAAAACCCAGAAGTCCACTGCGCAGAGCGCCAACGGCTTCACAACGATGAGCACCTCGAAGATCGAGTCACGCATCGAGGAGATCCAGACACGCATCGCCGCGATCGATCAGGAACTGGGCGACCCCGACGTGTGGAGCAACCCAAAGAAGTGCGACAAGTTGGGCCGCGAGCGGACGAAGCTGAGCGAGGAACTCGAGCCGCTCGAGTTTGAGTGGCTGGCGCGTGCAGACGAGGGCTGAGGCTCGCGCGATGGCGCGGTGTGAATCGCACAGGTGCCACTGGCGGAGTGCCCACCAGTGCGAACACCGAAGCCTTTGAACACTGGCGGACCAGCCGCCGGCTGCACCCAAGTGGTGTCAGTCACCCACGACAAACGGGGCGTTAATCCACCCGTAGAGCGGCGGCGGCGGATCGCCACCGGTGTTGTAGTACTTGCGGTAGCCCTCGCGCGAGCGGAGCCACCCGCGGGCACCCGCGTTGATAAACAGGTCGTTCGCCTGTGGATCGAGCGCGTTCTCCTGGACATCGAACCCCTCGGGACCGGTGTACGGCGTGTACGCCTCGATCGTGGTGTCGAGGTACGCGATGTAGCCCGCGCCCTCGTGGCGCCGGTCGATCTGATCGCGGTTGCCCCACCGGCCGTCGGGGATGCGTGTGTTAAAGAGATCGTTCGACTCTTCCACCCAGATGGGCACATCGCGGAGCAGGTCGAGCTGATCGACCGCGGGAGTCGTGGATGTGTCGAGGCGGGCAGTATCGACATCCGCGAACGGCTTGTCGATGCCGTCCTTCACGAAGCCGGACTGCCACTTGGTGGTGAGCTTGATGCCGTTGACGTGCTCGTTGGGTGTGTAGTCGAAGCCAAGCGGGTTGCCATCGATGCCGACGCGGTCGTTCTCGGGGCACTCGAGCTGCTCGAGCTGCGCACGCAGCTGGGGCTGCACCGCGAGCCAGTTCTGGTTGTCTTCATCGAGCACGGAGTCCGGCTCGACGCCCTCGGCCTCGCCGTCGAAGTCGATGCGCAGCAGCGGGTCGATCACCTCGTTGATGTACGGGACGAGCAACCCCACGTACCGCCCGTCGCGGAGCGGCTCGAACGACCAGAAAGGCTCGTTGTCGAGGAACTCTTCGAGTGCATCCTCTTGCGCGGTCTGGAACCAGAACTGCGGCGGCACGGTGTCGTCGCGGTAGTCCGTGGCGTAGACCACGTAGGCGATGGCCACCTGGCGGATGTTGCTCTGGCACCCCGTCCGCTCGGCCGCCCGCCGGGCCGCAGCGAGCGTCGGGAAGAGCAGCCCGAGCAGGATCGCGATCACCGCGACCACCACCAGGAGTTCAATCAGCGTGAACGCTGTGGGGCGGGCGGGTCGCATCGGGTCACTCTCCGTTCATGGAAACGCGGCGGATCAACCGCCGCGGGGTTCCTTCATCGACCGCTTGGTGGGTACCGCGCCAGCGCGGTATCGGATGCGGATGGGCCTGTTTAGCCCGCGATCGAGAAGACGAGCACCTCTCCTTCACCACTGAGGGTGATGGATTGTTCGGCGCTCGCGGACTCCGATTCCAGCCCTGCGCCATCGCCTTCTGCAAGTTCGACCGCGTCTGCACCACCAAGGTGCGCAGTAACCGAGCCGCTCACGACCTGGATCCACACGCGTCGATCCCCGCCACGAGGGATGTCTACGCGGGTTGAGCCGTCGAGGGAAAGTGCTGAGATGTCCGCGTCGCGGTGGATGGCCAGGGATCCATCGCGGCCATCGCCGCTCACGATCAACTGGAGTGAGTTGGGGGTCCGCGCGGGTGCGAACTCACGCGAGTCGTGGCTCGGCTCGTGATCGGTGCGGTCGGGCTCGATCCAGATCTGGAGGAAGCGGACCGGCTGATGGGCGTTCGGATTGAACTCGGAGTGCTCGATCCCCGTGCCCGCGGACATGACCTGCACCCCGCCGGGCCCGATGATCGAGCCGTGACCCGCGGAATCCTGGTGCTCCAGATGACCGGACACGACGTAGGAGATGATCTCCATGTCGCGGTGGGGATGGGTACCGAAACCCGCACCGGGCGCCACGCGGTCGTCGTTCATCACGCGGAGCGGGCCGAAGGCGCGCCAAACAGGATCGCGGTACCGGCCGAACGAGAAGGTGTGGCGGGAATCGAGCCATCCGATGTCGGTCGAGCCGCGCTCGGCGGCTTTGCGAACGAGGAGGCCGGTCTGGGCGGGGCCAGAGGTGGTGGGGGGCGTGGTCATGGGTGTCTCCTTTCGCGTGGGTAAAGTCCGCGATCGGAGAACATCTGTTGCAACAGATTTATTCGTTAGAACGATCTATCCGATGAATTGAGCCCGTGTGGGCGAGAAACCCCATCTGGGCGCTCACCGGACGATCAGTGCCCGCGGGGAGACCAGCACCACCGGGTGGTCGCGGAGCAGCATGAGGGCCTCGAGGTGGGCCGAGACCGCGTCCCACCGGTGATCGCCGAAGGCGGCCCGGCCGAGCTCGGTCGCTGCAGCCTGGCGGAACGCGTCGCCCGAATGCACACCACCGAACGACTCCTCGAGCAGCTCGGCAAAGGTCGGCGGCTCGGGGTAGTGCCGCACATCGAAGGTGCCGGGTTCGAGACCGATCTCATCAGCGAGCGCACCGACCGCATCGCGGAGCGAGCCGAGGCCATCGGCCATGTTCCGCTCGACCGCGGCCTCGCCCGCGAAGAGTCGGCCCTCCGCGGTCTCATCGAGGTCGATGCCCTCGCGGGCCCCGACGACGCGTTCGGTGAAGAGGTCGTACACGTCCTGCATGCGGTCGCGGATGAGATCGAGGTCGTCGTCGCTCCACTGCGTCGAACCCAAGAGGTCGGCACGAGGGCCACGAGCACGACCCACGACATGCATGTTGAGCTTGCCCAGCATCTCCTCGGCGGCGAGCTTGCCGGCGACCACGCCGATCGAGCCGACGATCGACGCGTCGTTGACCCAGAGCTGCTCGGTGCCGCACGCGATGTAATACCCCCCGGACGCGGCCATATCGCCGACCGAACCGTACACGGGCTTGCCCTCGAAGCGGACCTGCTGAAGACCGAGGTAGATGTTCTCCGAGGCGGTGGCCGATCCACCCGGCGAGTCGATCCGGACGACCACACCCCGGATGAGGTCCTCGCTCGCGATCTCGGCGAGCGCTTTGCGGATCGTGAGTGCGCCGACGGTGGGCGAGCCGGTCAGACCGCCCGAACTCGAGCGTCCATCCATGATCGGCCCATCGATATGCACGACCGCGATGGTGTCGCGTGTGGGCTCGGGCCGGCCCTGCTCGCCGAAGACCTGCTGGAGCGTCGCAAAGACCTCGAAAAACGAGGCGTTCTCGAGGTCGACGCCCATCCCGCCTTCGGGGATGACCAACTCGTCGTCGTACACGAAGTCGTCGCCGTAGACCGCAGCGAGGTGATCGTCGAGGGCCGGTCGATCGAGTTCGCGATCGATCAGGCCGAGCTCCATGCCATCGGACACAGTTGCGAAGATGAGGTGATCCATCGCCGCGTCGAGCTGCGTGTCGGTCAGCTCGCGGCCCCGGAGCAGCGGCGCACGCAGAGCGGCGTACAGCTCGTCGAGCAGGCGGGAGATGTTCTCCTCCCACGCCTCGCTCGGCTCGCGGTTGGTGAACGGGTCCGCCGCGCCCTTGTAGTCGCCGATCTGCACGAACTGCGGCGTCAGACCGAGCCACTCCAGGGCATCGAGCAGGTAGATCTCTTCCGAATAGAGACCGGGCAGCGTGACCGAGCCGCCGGATTGGGCGATGACTTCGTCGGCGTGGGCGCCGAGGACGAGCTCGATCGGGCCGTAGTTCTCGGTGAACACATGCACCGGCGTGCCGCTCGCCGACGCGGCCTCGATCGCTTGGCCGAGCTCGAGGGCATCGGAGAGCGAGATCGTCGGCTCGCGGAGGCGCAGCACCACCGCGTCGACCGGCTCGTTGCCGTCGGCGATGCGCTCGAACGTGGCGATGTAGTCGGTGAGTGTCGGGTCGGCGGCTTCGAGCAGGAACGCGGCCTGCTCGAGCGGGCGGTCGCCGGGGGCACCCTCGAGCTCGATATAGCCCACCGTGGCCTGGGCGACAGCACCGCCCGCGATGGATGCGGCCAGACAGACGCTTGCGATCCGCTGATTCACCTCGATCTCCTTGTGTGGATGCGTGCCGCTCGCGCGGACTGGGTGTTATTCGACTGAGGTCGCCCGACGTTTCACAATTCCGGCTCAGTCATAGCCAAGACGGGCCAGATCGTCCTCATCGAGGCCAAAATGGTGGCCGATCTCGTGCAGCAGGGTGATGGCGATCTCGTCGGCGATGTGGTCTTCGGCCTCCGGGTCGGCCCACCCGCCGGCCACCTCGATGATCCCTCTTCGGAAGAGGTGGATGTGCTCCGGCGGCTCGGCGACCTGCTCGACGCTCCGCTCGGTGAGGGCGGTGCCGGTGTGCAGGCCGCACAGCTCGCGGATCTCGTCGCGCTCGAGGTCCATCTCGGCCATGAGTTCGGCGGCGAGCTCGTCCTCGGGCTCGTCGTCGACGATCACCGCGACCTCGTCGAGCAGATGCGCGATCGCGGGCGGCAGGGTCTCGAGCACCTCTTGGAGCAGCGTGTCGAAGCGGTCGCGGTGGAGATCGGTCACGGTCATCCGCGGATGGTCGCCGGTGGGCGGCTAGGATGGCAACCAAAGGGGAGGCGCCTCTCCCCAAGCCCCGGTGGAAGAGGTCCGGTCATGCCCGATGACGACAAGATCGTGCGGTTCCGCAAGCTGGTCGAGATGGATCCTGACGATGCGACGAGCCATTTCACGCTCGGCACCGCGCTCGCGGAGGCCGGCGAGCACACCGAGGCGGCCGAGAGTTTTCTGAACGCCATCGCGATCAACAAGGACTTCTCGAAGGCCTTCCAGCTCGCGGGGCGGAGCCTGATCGCCTCGGGCGACACCGACCGGGCCATCCGCGTGCTGGAGCGTGGGCACGAAGCGGCGGCCCGCCAGGGCGACCTGATGCCCAAGAAAGCGATCGAGGGGATGCTGCACGATCTCGGCAAACCAGTCGCCGATCCGCAGATCGAGGTGGCGGCGCCCGGGCACGCGCCCAAGTCGATCGGTGGAGGCGGCCACGCCGCGTTCATCGACCGCAAGACCGGCCAGCCCGGCACACGGATGGACCGCCCGCCCTTCCGCGGGAAGCTCGGCGAGTGGATCCACCAGCACGTCTCCCGCGAGCAGTGGAATGTCTGGCTCGGGCAGGGCACGAAGATCATCAACGAGCTGCGGCTCGACCTCTCCTCGGAGGAGGGCAGCACGATCTACGACCTCGGGATGCTGCTGTACTTCAATATCGACGCCGGGCTGTACACCGAGCTGACCGGGCAGGAGCCGCCGAGCGTTGGCCCGGACTACCGCGAGATGCTGGCCCGGGTGCTGAACGCCGACCCGGACACGCTCGCGAGCTTCAAGGGCGAGCTGCGCGAGATGCACGGCGGGGCGGGGTGAGCACGGTTGCCCGGCGCGACCCCCCTGGTGCTTGTGCTGCTGATGGGTTCGCTCCTCTGGTGCGCGCGCCGGAAGGCTGACCGACGACGGCCCGTTCGGGTGATCATCACGGCGGTGGTCTTCACACTTGTGGTGGGGGCGATGCTCGCGGCGATGGAGGTGGCGATCCGGTGGGATCGCCTGGTGCCGAACGAGGTGCTGGTGCCGTTCGGCTTCCTGGCCGAGCAGGTGTCGTACTGGGATGCGGGGCGTGGCGAGCAGGTGTACCCGATCATCTGGGGCCTGACCAATGCCCACCCCGACACCGCGCAGCAGAACACGCTGATCAGCCTCGTGGCGGTGCTGGTGGGGTTCGGCGCCGCATCGTGGGTGATTCGGCGCAAGCGCATCGCCCGCATTCGCCGACGAGCGAAGCGGAAAGTCCCGAGCGAGGTTGCATAAGATTCGGTGATCAGCGTGAACACACGCTCATCGTTCCGCAACCCCAACTTCGAGGAACACCCATGTCCACCATCGATACCCCCACGCATCAGCAGATTCTCGGCCCGAACGGCACCAAGGTCGTCGAGGCCCTCCAGATCGCCCTCCCCACGCTCATCGACTTGGCGCTCAACGCGAAGCAGCTGCACTGGACTCTGAAGGGCTCGCGCTTCAAGAGCGTGCACGAGCAGCTCGACGAGGTCATCAACGACGTCCGGCTGCACTCCGACGAGGTGGCCGAGCGGATCACCACGCTCGGCGAACCGGCGGACGGCCGTGCCCAGGTGGTCTCCTCGGACACCAAGCTCTCGACGGTGTCGCCCGGCTTCCTCGGCATCGACGACACGGTGCGCACGATGTGCGAGGCCCTGCTTGCTGCGGTGAGGGTGACCCGCGCCGGTCAGGCCGCAACCGCGGATATCGACCCGATCACCGAGGACCTACTCATCGGGATCACCGCGTCGCTCGAGAAGCACCACTGGATGTTCAAGAGCCAGCTCGAAGAGGTGTGAGTCAGTCCGCTGGCACGCACCGGCCCTCGGCCCAGGCGCGGAGGGCCGCGACTTTTTCACGCGCCGTCACACTCAGCGGTGGGCTTGTTTCAAGCTGAGCGATCACGGCCTCGGTATCGAGCGTGCGCTGATCGCCGAAGGCACCGTGCAGCGCGCCGACGATGGCCTGCTCGATCTCAGCGGGGCTGAAGCCGTCGGCGGCCTCGGCGAGCGCATCGAGATCGAACTCACTTGGATCGCGGTCGCGCTTCTTGAGGTGGATCTCGAAGACCGCGCGGCGGACCTCGGGTGAGGGCAGGTCGACGAAAAAGATCTCGTCGAACCGGCCCTTGCGGAGCAGCTCGGGCGGGAGCGCCTCGATGTCGTTCGCGGTCGCGATCATGAAGACGGGTGAGCGGTGGTCGTTCATCCAGGTGAGCATGGTGCCGAACATGCGCTTGCTGAGCCCGCCATCGCTCGAGCCCGAGCCGCCGACCGATGCGAAGCCCTTTTCGATCTCGTCGATCCACAGCACGATCGGAGCCATGGCCTCGGCCTGCGCGAGCGCATCGCGGAGGGTGCGCTCCGACTCGCCGATGAATTTGGAGTACAGCCGGCCGGGGTCGAGCCGCACCAAGGGCCGACGCCAGGCGGTGGCGACCGCCTTGGCCGTGAGACTCTTGCCCGTGCCCTGCACACCGAGCATCAGCACGCCGCGCGGCGGGTCGAGGCCGAACTGCTTCGCCTCGGGGGTGAACGCGGCTCGACGCTGCTCGAGCCATCGCTTGAGCGTGCGCAGGCCCGCGACCTGATCAAGATCCGCAAGCACATCGACGTGCTCGAGCACGCCCGCATCGGCGACCAGGCGCCGCTTCTCGTCGAGCAGCCGCTTGATGTCGCCGCCGTCCAGACGATTGTCCTCGGAGATCACGCCGGTCAGGAGCCGCTCGATCTGCCGACGTGTAAGCCCACGGAGCGAACCGATCAGCTCATCGCTCTCGCTCCGCTTGACGCGGACCTCGATGCTCCGCTCGTCGAGCGCGCGTTTCACGACGCGGCGGGTCACACGGCGGATCTCCTCGTCGCTCGGGAAGGGCACATCGAGCCGCACCGCGTAGTTGTCGACAAGGGCGGGCAGCTCGTGCGTGGTGTCGAGCATGATGAGGTGGCCGCGGCGCTCCTCGGTGCGGTGGGCGAGCTCGCGCCAGGCGCGGAGCACACGGGCATCCTCGAAGTAGGGCGCGAGGTCGAGCGTGACGCACACTCGCCGCGTGGGATCGCGGGCCATGTGGTAGAGGCCCGCAGCGGGCGACTCGGTCTTTGGCTCCCCCCCGCCCTCGATCGCGGCATCGCGCACCCCGGTGACCGCGGACCACGCAACGACGGGCACACGGTGGGCGTACGCGGCCAGCTTGATCAGCTCGAGCGTGTGCTGCTCCTCGAAGGTGGAACAGGCGACGACGGCGTGCCCGGCGTCGAACACGCGATCGAAGGGGTTGGCGGGTGCTTTCTCGTCGCTCACGCATGGATTCTAAGGGGTTGGCGGCGGCTGCTCGGGGGCGAGCATCGCGAGCGAGATGTTGAGGGCATTGAAGCCGGCGTGGGCCAGGACCGACGGCCACACCGACGCGAATCGTTCGGCCATCGCGCCAAGTCCGACCGAGAAGACGAACAGTGTCGGCAGCGTGTGCCAGGCGGCCGCGCCCACGTGCAGGAACGCAAAGATCACGGAAGTAGCCAGGATGCCCGCCCACGGCGATCGGAGCAGTCCGACAAGCGCGCCTTGAAGCAACCCTCGATACAGCACCTCTTCGATCCACGGGACCGCGATCACCACACCGGCGGTCAGCGCCCACCACCTCCACCCGCCGACATCGTCGCGAAGCGTCGCCAGTGTCTGATGCCCCACAGGCCCGACCTCAACACCGACTATCCGCGTCGCGAACACTGCGATGGCCCCTACGGCGAAGAGGATGGGCAGCATGAGAAGCAGTCCGACGACCCCACGGCGCCCGTGCTGAGGCGTCAACGGGCCATGGACACGGAGCGACGCTCCTCGCGGTCCAAGGTGTCCGAACGCTGCGAACGCGCCGGCAAAGACGAGCAGGCCGCCGAGGATGGCGATCGAGAAATCGCCGGCAACCTGGAGACCGATCGACTGCCCCACGGCGTGGACAAGCCACAGCCCGAGCGCGAGCACGAGGAGCACCCCAGGGTCGACGCCACGATCCCAAGGCTCGCGGACCTGGAGCAAGCTCTTTTGGTGAAGAAACCACACCGAGAGTGCAGCGCCGATAGCGACGAACAGGCCCACACCGATGGTCTGGAGCCACCCGAACACCCCTTGCTGAGCAAGCCCTACCATCGTGCCCATGGGCCCCGAACGCTCCACCACGCTGCGACAGATCCTCGACCACAAACGCCGCGAGGTCGACGAGGCCAAGAAGCGTACCAGCCTCGAGGCGCTCAAGGAGCTCATCTCCGAGCTCGGCCGGCCTCGGAACTTCTTCGCTGCCGTCACCAAGCGCGACTCGTCGAGCGAGACCTCCATCATCGCCGAGATCAAACGCAAGAGCCCGAGTGCCGGATGGATCCGCCCCGAGTACGAGGACGACTCGTTCGACCCCGTCCGCGTCGCTCAGCGGTACGCCGACGCGGGCGCGAGCGCCATCTCGTGCCTGACCGATCAGCGGTTCTTCGCGGGGCGGAACGAGTACGTGCACGCGATCCGCGATGTGGTGCCCGTGCCCGTGCTCCGCAAAGACTTCATCATCGACCCGTGGCAGGTGTGGGAGACGCGTGCGATCGGGGCCGACGCGGTGCTGCTCATCGCCGAGTGCCTGCAAGAGGCCCAGTTGCTCGACCTGATGATCCTCGCCCGCGAGCTGGAGCTCACCGCGCTGATCGAGTGCCACAGCATGGAGAACCTGCTGCGCATCCGCCCGCACATCGGTTTCCCGAGCCGGAGCTACTGCCTGCTCGGCATCAACAATCGTGACCTCGGCACGATGACGACGGACCTCAACAACACACTCCGGCTCGTCGACCTGGTCGACGACCGCTCGGTGCTGGTGAGCGAATCGGGCATCCACGAGCCCGAGCACCTGAAGAAGCTGCGCAGCGCCGAGGTACACATCGCGCTAGTGGGTGAAAGCCTGATGCGGCACGAAGACCCGGGTGAGGCGCTCGCGGCGCTGCTTGGTCGGCCGGCACCGGCGTGATCCGAACGATGAGCATGTGGCGGGCGCCCAAAGCCGGCGCCACAAACAAAAAAAAGATGGTGGTGGGGGGCGACCCCCCCGACCGCCGCAAAAAACCAGC